>NZ_QYUK01000011.1:90000-392857 GCF_003590945.1 Oleomonas cavernae
AGGGGGTCCCAAAGACTTACCAAACCTAACCAAACTCCGAATACCGGTGAGTATAGTTCGGCAGGCAGACGGCGGGTGCTAACGTCCGTCGTCGAGAGGGAAACAACCCTGACCGCCAGCTAAGGTCCCCAAGTCATGGCTAAGTGTGGAAGGATGTGGGAAGGCCAAAACAACCAGGAGGTTGGCTTAGAAGCAGCCATCCTTTAAAGAAAGCGTAATAGCTCACTGGTCTAAACAAGCCGGCCTGCGCCGAAAATGTATCGGGGCTAAAGCCATGCACCGAAGCTGCGGGTTTGCAGTGATGCAAGCGGTAGCGGAGCGTTCCGTAAGCCTGTGAAGGGTCACCCGTGAGGGGGCCTGGAGGTATCGGAAGTGAGAATGCTGACATGAGTAGCGAAATGAGTGTGAGAAACACTCACGCCGAATGTCCAAGGGTTCCTGCGTAAAGTTAATCTGCGCAGGGTGAGCCGGCCCCTAAGGCGAGGGCGAAAGCCGTAGTCGATGGGAACCAGGTTAATATTCCTGGGCCTGCGGGTGGTGACGGATGGTGTGTATCGTTTGCCCTTATTGGATTGGGCGGGCGGTGAAGCTGTCCCTGGAAATAGCCCCCGCGAATAGACCGTACCCCAAACCGACACAGGTGGACTGGTAGAGTATACCAAGGCGCTTGAGAGAACGATGCTGAAGGAACTCGGCAAATTGACCCCGTAACTTCGGAAGAAGGGGTGCCTGTCATTGCGCAAGCAGTGATGGGTGGCACAGACCAGGGGGTAGCGACTGTTTACTAAAAACACAGGGCTCTGCGAAGTCGAGAGACGACGTATAGGGTCTGACGCCTGCCCGGTGCCGGAAGGTTAAGAGGAGATGTGCAAGCATTGAATCGAAGCCCCGGTAAACGGCGGCCGTAACTATAACGGTCCTAAGGTAGCGAAATTCCTTGTCGGGTAAGTTCCGACCTGCACGAATGGCGTAACGACTTCCCCACTGTCTCCAGCATCGGCTCAGCGAAATTGAACTCTCCGTGAAGATGCGGAGTACCCGCGGTCAGACGGAAAGACCCCGTGCACCTTTACTACAGTTTTGCAGTGGTGCTAGGGATCGCTTGTGTAGCATAGGTGGGAGGCTTTGAAGCGCGGGCGCCAGCTCGCGTGGAGCCACCGTTGAAATACCACCCTGGCGGTCTCTGGCCTCTAACCGCGCGCCGTTATCCGGCGCCGGGACCCTGCATGATGGGTAGTTTGACTGGGGCGGTCGCCTCCCAAATCGTAACGGAGGCGCGCGATGGTAGGCTCAAGCTGGTCGGAAATCAGCTGACGAGTGCAATGGCATAAGCCTGCCTGACTGCGAGACCTACAAGTCGAGCAGAGTCGAAAGACGGTCATAGTGATCCGGTGGTCCCGTGTGGAAGGGCCATCGCTCAACGAATAAAAGGTACGCCGGGGATAACAGGCTGATGATTCCCAAGAGTCCATATCGACGGAATCGTTTGGCACCTCGATGTCGGCTCATCACATCCTGGGGCTGGAGCAGGTCCCAAGGGTTCGGCTGTTCGCCGATTAAAGTGGTACGTGAGCTGGGTTTAGAACGTCGTGAGACAGTTCGGTCCCTATCTGCCGTGGGTGTTGGAGATTTGAGAGGAGCTGCCCCTAGTACGAGAGGACCGGGGTGGACGTACCTCTGGTGAACCGGTTGTCGCGCCAGCGGCACGGCCGGGTAGCTATGTACGGACGAGATAACCGCTGAAAGCATCTAAGCGGGAAACTTACCTCAAAACGAGATCTCCCTGAGAGCCGTGGAAGACCACCACGTCGATAGGCCAGAGGTCGAAGCTCAGCAATGGGCGCAGCCGACTGGTACTAATCGCTCGATAGAGCTCAATCGCAAGGCTGTGAAAACAGCCGCCGTCATGTCCGGCGAGGAGAACGTCTCCTTAAGCCCCGGCCACGACACATCACGTGAATACGCATGCCCACAGTCAGCATCTTCGAGAACTTAAAACCTGTTTGCTTCGCCGGCCTGGTGGTCACAGCGAGGGCCCCAACACCCGATCCCATCTCGAACTCGGCCGTGAAATCCCTCAGCGCCAATGGTACTGCTGCTTAAGCATCGGAAGAGTAGGTCGCCGCCAGGCCTGCAAAGCAAACAGGCTAACCTCACAATGTAACGTTCCTCCGCCTCACAAGGCACAGACCCATACCGCGGGGTGGAGCAGCCCGGTAGCTCGTCAGGCTCATAACCTGAAGGTCGTCAGTTCAAATCTGGCCCCCGCAACCAAATCCTCGAATGAACCCAGACACATAGGCGCCCCTCGGGGCGCCTTTTGCGTTTATACCCCATCCCCGTGTCGCCACCGTGTCGCCACCGAAATTGGGATAAATCAGGACCCGCCGGGCACTGTTTGTTCTCGGGCCGTAGGATTCTCCGTGGATCGAGTCATGGCGGATGATGCAATGGCTCTGACATGGCTCGCCGATCGGAAGCCATTGATCTGATCCATATCGGGGTGGAGCGGGCGAAAAGCCCGTGGGTGTCGCGGTCGCTGAGCGAGGCGCCAATCAAGGTGAGTAATGCTCAATAGGCGGTGCCGAGAGGGGTGGCGAGCGCGTTCAGGGCGCCCACTTGCAGGGAGGAGGATGCAAATTTTTACAGAGAAGTACGCAAGTGTATTGTCAAGTATATTATAATGAGTTAGAAATTGGCGTGTGGGGTGGTTGGCCCGAGCGTAGGTGAGTTCAACTTGAAAGCGAGCCGCTGCACGCACGCAGCACGCTTGTCAAACAACAGGTGAGTAAGGCCAGCATGCCCATACGCCAGCGATTCTCTATCATATGTGTCTGCTTGTGCATACTCAATGAGCCAAGCTTATAGAATGCAACCCATCATCCTGTGTGCCATGCCGGGGTGCTTCAGTCGCCGCCTGTCCGGGGTGGAGTAGGTAAATAGACGAATAAGATCGGGGGGAAGGATGAAAAATACTTAACAATACCCATGAATTGGCAATCATAGGCAAATAAATACAAGATTATCCTTATAAAGGGAGGGATAACAATGAACAGGTTCTTGAGCCCATCGTTTTTCGGCGGCGTGCTCGCCGCAATGCTTTTCGCCGCGCAGGGGGCACGGGCGGAAGACACGATCAAGGTCGGTGTCATCCTGCCGATCTCGGGCGGTGCCGCCTATGTCGGCCAGGGGATCGGCGACGGGGTGCGCCTCGCGGTCAAGGAGATCAACGAGGCGGGCGGCATCGATGGCCGCAAACTTGAAATTCTCCTGCGCGACGAACAGATGCGGCCCGATGCAGCGGTTGCCGCCGCCCGCGAACTGATCACGCGCGAGGGCGTCAAGCTCTTCATCGGCCCCGCCACCTCGGCGACCGGGCTTGCGGTGTCCGAACTGGCGCGCGAGGAGAAGGTGGTCAACATCTCCCCTTCCGCGAAGACCGAGGCGATCACCGGCGCCAAGCTGCACCACTACATCTTCCAGCTCGCCCCGACGACCGACATCGACGGTGTCCGGGCCATCGACGTGCTCAAGGGCATGGGCACGAAGAGCATCTGCTTCACCGGCTATGACTATGCCTATACCAAGGACTGGTTCGCCGGCATCAAGGCGAACATGGGCGGTATCGAGAACGCCGGCGAATTCCTGGTCCCGATCAACGCGACGGATTACAGCGCGGTCATCACCCAGTTGATTGCCAATTCCTGCGACACGGTCGTCGGCACCATGTACGGCGGCGGCTTCATCGCCTTCGTCAAGCAGGCGGCACCCTTCGGCCTGTTTGAGAGCAAGAAGCTGCTGTGGGGTGCCAACACCGGCGACTATGCCGTCGCCGCGGCGCTCGGCAAGGATTTCCCGGAAGGGCTGTGGGCCTCCTCCGCCGACGTCTGGTATTACGAGGGCTCGCCCGCCCATACCAAGTATCAGGCCGGCCTCGCCGCCCTGCAGGGTCGCAAGGAAACCGACATGTGGCCGATCACCGGTTACAACGCGGTCTATTTCCTGGCGGCGGCAATCAAGAAGGCGGGCTCGGCCGATCCGGAGGCGGTGGCCAAGGCGCTGGAGGGCCTGACCATCGATTCACCCCTGGGGCCGCTGACCATCGATCCCACGACCCATCGCGCCAGTTCGCCGGAATTCTACGGCCAGGTGACGACGATCGAGGGGACGGACGTCAAGCGCCTGACCAGTTTGACGGTCGTCCGGTAGGCGCGCGAAAGCAAGGATCCCTGCCGCGGCCCGAGGGCTGCGGCAGGGGCTCGCTCACCCATCTCGCCGGGGCATAAGGGACCGCCTGCATGTTTTCCAATCCGACCGTGCTGTTCATCCAGGTGATGAATTCGATCTCGCTTGGCATGAACCTCTTCATCATCGCCGCCGGCCTGACCTTGATGTTCGGCGTGCTGCGGATCGTCAATTTCGCCCACGGCGCCTTCTACATGATCGGCGCCTATGCCGCCTATTCGGTGATCCAGGCGACCGGCGATACCAATGCCGGCTTCTTCCTGGGCATCCTCGGTGCCGCCGCCATCATGGGGGCCGCCGCCTTCCTCGTCGAGCGGCTGCTGGCCCGGCTCTATGACAAGGAGCACATGCTCCAGCTCCTGTTCACCTTCGCCCTGGTCATGATCATCAAGGATCTGGTCAAGATGATCTGGGGCTCGGGGCAATACAGTATCGCTGCGCCGCCCTTCCTGCGCGGGGCGATCGATCTGGGGGTCAGCCATTATCCGGCCTATATGCTGTTCCTGTGCCTGGTCGGGCCGGTGATCGCCGTCGTTCTGTGGTTCTTTATGGAGCGGACGCGCTGGGGCCGCATCGTCCGGGCCGCCCGCCTCGACCGTGAGATGCTGGGCGCCCTGGGCACGGACGTAAAGCGCGTCTATTCGACCGTCTTCATCGTCGGCTCGATGCTGGCCGCGGTCGGCGGGGCCCTGGCGGCGCCACGCTCCGCCGTCGATCCCGGGATGGACAGCCTGGTGATCATCGACGCCTTCGTCGTCGTCATCATCGGTGGCCTGGGCAGCCTGCTCGGCAGCTTCGTCGGCGCCCTGGCGCTGGGGCTCGTCACCATTTTCGGCTCCTTCTTCCTGCAGGAATGGGTGATCGTCGCCGTCTACGTGATGATGGTCGTGGTCTTGATGATCAGGCCATGGGGACTGTTCGGCAAACCGGAGCAGGAGCGTCACTGATGACCAGCCGCCCGCAATTAATCTTCCTGCTCGTAACCTTCCTGGTGTTGCTGCTGCTACCCCTGGCCGGCTCGCGCTACCTGGTCGACCTGGCATCGCAGATCATGATCTTCAGCCTCTTCGCGCTCAGCCTCAATGTGCTTGCCGGGCATATCGGCAGCATCTCCTTCGGCCACGCCGCGTTCTTTGCCATCGGCGGCTATGCCTGCGCCTATCTGCTGACCACGGCCGGCTGGCCGCTGGCCGCCAGCATGGCCGGCGCGGTGGTGCTGACCGCCGTCTCAGCCCTGCTGATCGGCCTGGTCTGCGTCCGGCTGAATGCGATCTATTTCTCGATGCTGACGCTGGCCTTTTCCATGCTGGTCTGGGCGGTGGCGGTCAAATGGAAGGCGGTGACCGGCGGCGACGACGGCTTCGTCGGCGTGACCTTGCCCCAATTCCTGACCGATCCGGTCGGCTTCTTCTGGTTCACCCTGGGGGTCACCAGCCTGTCGGTCGCCGCCCTCTGGATCCTCAGCCGTTCCGCCATGGGGCGGACCTTCATCGCCATCCGCGAAAACCCGGTACGCGCCGGGTTCCTCGGCCTCCATGTGCGCCGGATGCAACTGGTCGCCTTCGTGATCGCCGGTGTCTTCGCCGGCGTCGCCGGCTGCCTGCTGGCGATCTATGTGCGCGGCATGTATCCCCAGACCGCGTTCTGGACCCAGTCGGGGCAGGTGGTGATCATGGTCCTGCTAGGCGGGGTGCATTCCTTCGTCGGCCCGATCCTGGGCGCCACCTTGCTCTACCTGCTGGAGATGACGATCCACCAGTACACGGAATATTGGCCGATCGTGCTCGGCATCATCCTGATGGTCATCGTGCTGGCGGCACCTGAGGGGATCGTCGGCCTGTTCCAGCGGCTGCGCCGCCGGTTGAGGAGGCCGACGACACCATGACGATCCTGCAGGTTACCCAGGCCACCAAGCGCTTCGGCGGCTTCACCGCCATCAACAACGTGACCCTGAGCGTCGAGGCCGGGGCCACCCACGCGGTGATCGGGCCCAACGGCGCCGGCAAGACCACCCTGTTCAACCTGATCAGCGGCATGGTCGCGCCCGACGCGGGCGATGTGCATTTCCAGGGCCGCAAGCTGGGCCGCATGCGGCCTCACGACATCGTGAAGATCGGCATGGCGCGGTCGTTCCAGAAGGTGAACGTCTTCCCGCGCAAGACCGCCTTCGAGAATGTCCAGGTCGCGCTGATCGCCAATGCCGGGCTGAACTACAGCTTCCTGCGCTCCGCCGCCGGCCTGTTCCGGGGCGAAGCCATGGCGCTGCTCGACCTGGTGCAACTGGCCGGCGACGCGGCGCGTCGTGCAGGCGAACTCGCCCACGGCAAGCAGAAGCAACTGGAACTGGCGGTCGCCCTGGCGGCCGATCCGAAGATGCTCCTGCTTGACGAGCCCACCGCGGGCATGTCCATCGCCGAGACCAAGGCGAGCATCAGGCTGATCCGGGAGATCGTCGCCAGGCGCGGCCTGACCCTGCTGTTCACCGAGCATGACATGAACGTCGTGTTCGAGATCGCGAGCACCATCTCGGTCCTCCACCACGGCGAGATCATTGCCGATGGCGCCCCCGACGCGGTGCGCGAGAACGAGGACGTCAAGCGCATCTATCTTGGGAAAGACTGAGCGATGGAACTCCTGAGGGTCGAAGGCCTCAACGTCTGCTATGGCCTGAGCAAGGTCCTGCACGATGTCGCGCTGACGGTGGGCCGCGGCGAGCTGGTGTCGCTGGTCGGGCGCAACGGCGTCGGCAAGTCGACCACCATGCGCGGCATCATGGGGCTTACGCCGCCGCGCGCCGGGTCGATCTTGTGGAAGGGCGAGCAGATTCTGCGCCGGTCGCCGCACCGCAACGCCCGGGCCGGGATCGGCTATGTGCCCGAGGACCGGCGGATCTTCTCCTCCCTCACGGTGTGGGAAAATCTCGACGTCGCCCGATTGCCGCCACGCCCCGGCCAGATACCCTGGGACGAGGACCGGGTCTTCGAGTTCTTTCCCGACCTGCTCCCCTTCAAACAGCGCGAAGGCGGCCTGCTCAGCGGCGGTCAGCAGCAGATGCTCACCATCGGTCGTACACTGATGGGCAATCCTGAACTGCTTCTGCTCGACGAGCCGTCGGAGGGGGTCGCCCCCATCATCGTTGCCGGCATCGAAAAGAAGATCCGGGAACTGAAGGAGGCGGGCCTGTCCATCATCCTGGCGGAACAGAACCTCGACTTCGTGCTGGCCCTGAGCGATCGCTGCTACGTTCTCGAGAAGGGCTCGATCGTCTTCGCCGGCACGGCGCAGGAATTGCGCGCCAACCGGGAAGTGCAGGACCGGTACCTTTACATTTAGGTCCCCGCCGGGCTAGTGAGCCAGGCGAGCCGGGCGAGGCCGGTCGGATCAGCCCTGTGGTGCAGGCGGAAGATCGCCTTGGCGTGGAACACCGGCGACAGGTCCACTTTCGCGAGCATGGACGAGAATAGCATGCGTCCCGTCGTCTTGAGTACGGTGGTTTCCGCCTCGACCCAGTCGCCGGGCCTCACCGGGGCGAGATAGTCGATGTCGAGGTTGATCGTCGGCTCGATATGGGTGTCGTAACCGATGGCGTGCTGGGCGCCAAAGGCCTGCAGATCGGCAAAGCTCGCCAGCGCGCCGCCATGGCAGTTGCCGGAAGGGTTGAGGTGGCGCCGGCCGCAGCGGAAGCCCAGCAGCAGCCGGGCCCCGTCTATCCTGCCATAGACCGTGCCGAAGACCTGGGCGAAGCCACCGTCGATCGGGATGGGGCGGAAGCCGTGGGGTGGGTCGTCCGGCAGATCCTGCGTGATGATGTCGACGATTGCGTTCATGTCTTGTCTTTCGGGGGCGGGTGCCAGGTCCCCTGCGCCTTTTCGGGATGTTGCGTGTGCCATCGGGTCAGGCGACATTCTCGATCAGCAGGTCGAGGTCATGGTCGCTCTCCTGGCCGCCGGCGGCGATGAGGTTGACCTTCATCCGCGACAGGGTCCGTGCCGCCTGTTCCAGATCCTCGCGCGGGATGCCGGCCAGGATCCGCTCGTTGAAGAGCTGGCTGACCGGGATGATGTCGTCGAGCAGCGCCCGTGCCTTCTCGGTCAGGAAGATCCGCTTCAGCCGCCGGTCATCCGAGTCCGGCAGGCGGGCGACAAAGCCCGATGCCTCCAGCCGGTCGATGATCGCGCCGAGCGATACCTTGCCCAGGTCCAGCTCGTGGGCGAGCTGAGTCTGGGGCAGGCCGTCGTGGCGCGCGACGAAGGCCAGGACCCACCATTGTGACCGCGTAATCCCTAAGGGCGCGAGCTCGCGGTCAAAGAGCAGGCGTCGCAGCCGGGATACGTCGTGAATCAGGTATCCCAGCCGAATATCCCTTTTTTCGTCGACGAACATCTTTTCGGCCTCCTTTCTATTTCGGGTTTATTCAATATGGGTTCGAGTAATTCTGCTAATTAAGCCCGAGTTATATTTCCTATTGATGTATTTGTATTGCATCGTTAAAGATCTGGTGTTCGGTTCTTGGGAAAAGGGAGGAAGAAGATGTCGGATAATGTGATGGCGTCGTCGGCTGACAGCGTCGCCTGCACCGTGGAGGCGGGGCTCGCCCGCATCACGCTGACGCAGGCGGCACGGGGCAATCCGCTCGATCTCGCCTTCAGTCGCGAGATGCGGGCGGTCGCCATCGAACTGGCGAACCGGGACGATGTCCGCGCCGTGCTGATCACGGCGCAGGGGCGCTTCTTCAGCGTCGGCGGCGACATCAACATGTTCCTGCCCGACCGGTCGGCGATCCCGGGCATCGCCAGGCGCATCACCGCCGACCTGCACACCGCGATTTCCCGGTTCCAGCGCATGGACGCCCCGGTCGTCACCGCGGTGCAGGGGGTGTCGCCGGGGGGCCGTCTCGCTCGTCGCCCTGTCTGATTTCGTCTATGGCTCGAGCCAGGCGAAATTCACCTCGGCCTTTCCGATGATCGGCTTCTGCGCCGACAGCGGTTCGACCTTTTCCTTGCCGGCGCGCATGGGCTATGCCCGGGCCAAGCAGTTCCTGATGCTGTCCGAGACCCTCGATGCCCCCGCGGCGAAGGCGGCCGGCCTGATCGATTACTTGGTCGAGCCGGATGACCTCTTCGCCGCGGCCGAGGCCACGGCCCTGAAACTCGCCGCCGGGCCGACGCGGGCCTATGGCGGGATCAAGCGGACCATGCTGACCGGGCGCCTCCAGGGGCTCGAGGCCCTGCTCGAGGACGAGATACAGGAACTGGCCCGGCTTTCGACCAGCGACGACGCCTGGGAAGGCATGACCGCCTTTGCCGCGCGGCGCCCGCCCCGGTTCACCGGACGATAGGGGGATCGGGCGGGGCACGGCGGTCATACGAAGTCCCGCCCGAACAGGCCCCGGGCGATGATCAGCTTCTGGATCTGGGGCGTGCCGTCGGCGATCAACTGGCCGGCAACGTCGCGCAGCCGCTGTTCGACCGGGAAATCCTGCGTGTAACCATAGTGGCCATGCAGCACCATGCAGTCCTGGATCGTCCCCATGCAGATTTCGGGGATGAAGCCCTTGCACATTGCCGCTTCGCTGTTGTGCGGCAGGCCCTGGTCGCGCAGCCACAGGGTGCGATAGCAGTGCCAGCGCGCCATGGTGAGGCGCGTGAACCATTCGGCGATCGGGAAGGACACCCCTTGGTTCTTCGAGATCGGCTGGCCGAAGGCGGTCCGGTCCTTGGTATAGGTGATGGTCTCTTCCAGCGTTACCTGTGCCGCGCCGATGCACATCAGGCCGATCAGGCCGCGCGTGTACTCGAAGGTCTGCATCACCCGCGAGAAGGCGCCGTTCTCGGGGCCGATCAGATTGCCTGCAGGGATCTCGACGTCTTCCAGGAACAGGGAGCCGCGGACGATTCCCTTGGCCCCCATGTCGGCATAGGGCAGGCGCGTGATCCCTGGCAAGTCGAGGGGCACGAGGAAGGCGGAGACACCCTTGGCGCCCGCCTCCGGTGCGGTCTTGGCGAAGACGATGCCGGCATCGCCCGCCATCAGCAGGGTGATCGCCGACTTCTCGCCGTTCAGGACATAGTGGTCGCCGCGCCTGAGCGCGCGCGCGCGGATCGAGGCCGCATCGGAGCCGCAATGGGGCTCGGTCAGGCAGATGCACACGACCTTGTCCCCGGATGCCATCGCCGGCAGCCAGGCCGCCTGGATTTCGGGCGCCGCGTATTTGCCCAGCAGGTCGCCGGCGAAAGAGGAATTGAGAATGCCATAGCAGCAGTTGAAGTCGCCGCGCGCCACCTCCTCGATGGCAAGGCCGGCGGTGACGCAATCGAGCGCCTGGCCGCCATAGGCTTCCGGCACGCGGAGGCCGAGCAGGCCCATCGCGCCCATTTTTTGCCAGATCTCGGCGGGGAATTCGCCGGTCCGGTCCCAATGGGCGTATTTGGGCAGCAGTTCCTCGGTCGCGAAACTCCTCAAGGAGGCGACGACGATCTTCTGCTCCTCGGTGAACTCGAAATCCACGATTCGACCCTCTCCCCGGTCCTCTGCGGTTTATGCCGCCGTGTTAAGTCAGTCTAACTCACTATATGCTCCGTTGTGCTGATTTTTTTGACCTACTGTCAAGTGGCGCGTCCCGGTCGATCACATGAAAGTGGCGAAAAACCTAGGATTTGTGCGGCGTGGCGGCTGCCGGAGGATGAGTCTTTCAGCATTGACGTAATAAGTAGGACTCACTAGTGTGTATGCGTACGGTTTGGGAAGGGCGCGGTTGAAGCGGCTCCCACAGCTCGGAGGAAGCCCTGGATGGAGACGGTTCTGTCTGTTCTGGAGGAGGTGGCGGCGCGGCCGCTCGCCTATGCGCGCCAGTGGAAGGAAGCGACGGGCCGCAAGGTGATAGGGCTGTTCCCGATGCACTTCCCCGGCGAGCTGGCGCATGCGGCGGGTGGGCTGCCGATCATTCTTCAGGAAGATGACGAGCCGATCACGATCGGCCAGAGCAACGTCTTCAATTTCTATTGCGGCTATAACCGCAGCATCATCGACCAGGCGCTGCGCGGCGAATTCGCCGTCCTGGACGCCATCCTGTTCGGCGACCATTGCGTGCAGCTTCTGGGCACCGCGGACGTGATCCGCGCCAACGTTCCCCAGCTGCCGATCCTGTTCAACCAGCTCTGCTCCATCCTGGATGCGGAATGGGCGATGCGGGAGACACAGGGAACGTTCCGCCGGCTGTGGCACGAGCTCGAAGTCCTCATCGGCCACCCGATCGACGAGGGGCGGGTCCGGGAGTCGATCCGTCTGTTCAACCGCAACCGCAGCCTGATCCGGCAACTCTACGATCTGCGGCGAGCAGGGCGGATTTCTCTGACGGGCCGGCAGATGCAGGCGGTCGTCAAATCCTCGATGGTGATGGACAAGGCGGAACATTGCGCCTTGCTCGAACAACTGATGGCGCAGCTCAAGGCCAGGCCGCCGGCGCCCGGCGTCCGCGTCTTCCTGTCCGGCCACCTGTGCCATGCGCCCAAGCTCGCCGTGCTCGATCTGGTCGAGGAGTGTGGCGGGATCGTCGTCGACGACGACCTCTACCACGGCTTCCGCTTCATTTTCGCCGACATCGACGAGACGGCGCCGCCCGTCGATGCCCTCGCCGAATGGTACCTGTCGCGGAGCAAGAAGGTGCCCTGCCCGACCCGGGCGGTGAAGGACCTGGACTGGGAGGATTACCTGCTGAAGGCGGTGCAGGCCTCCGGGGCGCAGGGGCTTATCGTGCTCCTCGCCAAGTTCTGCGAGCCCCATATGTATTTCTACCCGGAGATCAAGGCGGCCTTCGAGAAGCGCGGCATCCCTCACCTCATGATCGAGACCGAACACGAGGAAATGCCGATCGAGGCCCTGAAGACCCGGCTCGAGACTTTCATGGAAATCGCCAGGCGCCGGGCCGCGGCCTGAGGGCCGGGACCGGCGCCTTGTTCAACATCAATCAGGAGGAACGCATGATGCAGCACATCGCGACGCAAGGCCCCTCGGCCAGCCCGATCTTCGGCAACGGCGAGCGGGCCAATCGCCTGAAGAGCACCAAGTTCGGCGGCCGCCTGGTCAACGATTACTGGGACAACCTGTTCAGCGCGCGCGAACAGGGCAAGATGGTGGTCTGGTACAACGGGACCTATATACCGCCGTTCTTCCACGCCCACGATCTGGCCTGGGTGCACGGCGAGGCCTGGTCGGCCTATCTTGCCGCAAAGCACGGCGAGATCCCGGCGCAGAAGGCCGGCGAACAATGGGGCTATGACCGCGAGCTGTGCTCCTATGCCCGCACCCACATCGGCCAGGCCCTGATCGACCTGCAGAAGCTGAATGACGGAACCCTCGGCATTGCACCGGACGACCCCCGGGCCGAGACCATGCGCAAGCTGCCGGCGCCCGACATGATCATCAATGCCTACCCCTACTGCAGCTCGGGCCAGCAGTGGGACGACATCACCTATCGCCTGTTCGGCAAGAAGGTGCCGATGTTCACCATTTCGATCCCGCTGCTGTGGGGCGGGCGGACCGATGCCGGCTATCTGCGTGGCGACGAATGGAACGAGCGTTCACGCTACGTCGCCGATCAGTTGATGGCCATGACCCGCTTCATCGAGGAGCACAGCGGCCGGAAATACGATTTCGACCGGCTGAGCGAGGTCATGTCCTATGTCAAGCGCGCCGCCGAACTCCGCCTCGAGGCGATGGACCTGTGCACGACGACGCCGTCGCCGGCCAGTTTCTTCGACTGGATCGTCAGCATCGCGCCGGTGAACTTCCTGCCGGGCGACCAGAACCTGGTCACCTATTTCGAAGGCGTGAAGGCCGAGATCCAGCAGCGCATCGCGAGCGGCGAAGGCGCCGTGAAGGACGAGAAATACCGCCTGTTCTTCGACGGCATGATGAACTGGAACAAGGTCGGCTGGCTGGCCGACAAGTTCGCCGCGGTCAATGCCTGCGTCGTCGCCGGGCGTTACACACACATGTCGTTCTGGCAGGAGCCGCAGCTCATCGATCTCAAGGACCCGGTGCTGGGCATGGCGCAGAACTACCTGATCTGCCCCAACAATCACGGTGCGCCGATCATGATCGGGGAAATCGAGAAGATCTGCGAGAAGTTCAACGTCAACGGCATGGTCATGCATGCCTCGCGCACCTGCCGGGGCATGACCAATTCCCAGTTCCTGATCGCCGATTCCGCCAAGCGCAACGGCCGCCAGGCACTGTTCTTCGAAGGCGATGTCGCCGACGAGTCCTTCTACAAGGACGAGCTGCTGAACACGCGCCTGGAAGCGATGATCGAATCCATGGACGCCCAGCGCCGGGCGGCGTGAGCGGGGCAGGCAGGACAGCGTTAGGATAGCGGCGTCGGCCCCAAGTATCCGGGCCTAGAAGAATCGACAAGCTCTGGGAGGAGCGGAGAAAATGAGCAATGCGCCACAGCGCATCGTGCTGCCTTTGAATGCCAGCAATGTCCTCATCACCGGCGGGACGTCCGGGGTGGGGCTGGAGACGGCGATCCACTTCGCGGCGGCGGGGGCGCCCGCCGTCGGCATCGTCGGCCGAGATGCCGGGCGGGGCGAGGCCGCGCGCCAGGCTGTGCTGGCCCGGGTGCCTGGCGCCCGGGTGGAGTTCTTCGCCGGCGACTGCAATCTCGCTGCCGATGCACAGCGGGTCTGCGAGGCGGCCCGCGCCAGCTTCAGCAGCGTCGACGTCCTGGTGAACTCCACGGTCGGGCCCTATGGCCCCAAGCTGTTCCACAACATCGCCCTGGAGGAGATCCAGAAGATCGTCCTGACGCAGATGATGGCGCCGCTGCTGACCAGCCGGATCGTCCTGCCCTGGATGACGGAGAAGGGCGGCGGGGCCATCGTCAACATCGCCTCCGACGCCGGCAAGCTGACGACGCCGGGCGAATCCGTGATCGGCGCCGCCATGGCAGGCATCATCATGTTTTCGCGCACCCTGGCCATGGAAGCGAAGCGCCACGGCATCCGGGTCAACATCGTCACCCCCTCGATCATCAAGGGCACGGCGACCTACGGCAAGGTCATGGCCGACGAATTCTCGGGCAAGTTGTTCGGCAAGGCGGTGAAGATGGCCCAGCTCGGCGTGGTCAATCCCGCCGACATGGCCGAGCTGATCGTCTTCCTGGCCAGCCCGGCGGCGGCCAAGATCTCCGGTCAGGCGATCAGCCTGAACGGCGGCATTTCGGCCGCCTGATGGGCGCGGGCGCCATGAAGGCGGGCTATTCCCCGATGCGGCGCCTGGAAGGCCGGCGCGCGATCGTCACCGGGGCCGGCAGCGGCATCGGCCAGGCGAGCGCGCTGCGCTTCGCTGCCGAGGGCGCGCGCGTGCTCGCGGTCGGCCGCACCGCCAGGACGCTAGCCGAGACCGTGGCCGAGGTCCGCGCCGCCGGCGGCATCGCCGAGCCCTTCGTCGCCGATGCCACACGGGAGGACGAGGTTGCCGCCGCGGTCGGGCATTGCCTCGAAGCACTGGGCGGCCTGGAGATCTTCTTTGCCAATGCCGGCAATACCGACCGGATGGTGCCCCTATTCGACCAGACCGTCGAAATCTGGGAGCAGCAGTACCGCGACAATGTGATCAGCGCCTTCCTGGCGGTGAAGCACGCGGGCCGGCACATGGTGGCGCGGGGGACGGGCTCGATCATCCTCAATTCCTCCACCGGATCGCTGCGCGCGAACGGCGGCACCATGGCCTACAGCGCGGCCAAGGCGGCGGTGAACAGCCTGACCATGAATGCCGCCAATGCCTTTGCCGGCACCAATGTGCGGGTGAACGCCGTCCTGCCGGGCCTGACCGAAACCGGGCTGACCAGGCCGATTTTCGATCATGCCCGCAGCAAGGGGGCCGACGGCAAGCTGGGCGCGCTCACGCCCCTGCGCCGGACCGGCCGGGTCGAGGAAATCGCGGCGGTTGCCGCCTTCCTCGCCAGCGACGACAGCGCCTATGTCGACGGTCAACTCATCGCCGCCGATGGCGGCATCAGCAGCACGCATCCCTTCGGCCGGTTCGCGCTCTGACAGAGTGCGACCGACGGTACGCAGCACGGGTGGATAGAATGGATTTTGAACTGCCCTCCGAGATCAGCGCCAAGCTGGCCGAACTCGATGCCTTCATCGAGGCGGAGATCAAGCCGCTCGAGCGGGAAAACATGCAGTTCTTTGACCATCGGCGCGAACATGCCCGCACCGACTGGGAAAACGACGGCATCCCCCGCAAGGCCTGGGAGGACCTGATCGCCGAGATGGAACGGCGCGCGGATCGCGCCGGCCATCTGCGCTATGGCCTGCCCCGGGAATGCGGTGGCCAGGCTGCCTCCAATCTCGCCATCGCCGCCATCCGCGAGCATCTGGCGGCCAAGGGCCTTGGCCTGCACAACGACCTGCAGGACGAATCCTCGATCGTCGGCAACTTTCCCATCGTGCCCGTGCTCAACGCCTATGGCACGCCCGACCAGAAACAATATATCGACGGCATCATCACCCGGCAGAACCACCTGGCCTTCGCCCTGACCGAGCCCGGCCACGGCTCGGACGCGACCTGGCTGGACACGACGGCGGTGCGCGACGGCGACGACTGGGTGATCAACGGCGTGAAGCGTTACAACAGCCAGGTCTACCGGGCCAGGGCCGATCTCGTCTTCGCCCGTACCTCAGGCAAGGCGGGCGACGCCAAGGGGATCACCGCCTTCATCGTGCCGATGTCGGCGGCGGGGGTGAAGATCCTGTTCAACCACTGGACCTTCAACATGCCGTCCGACCATCCCGAGGTCGGGTTCGAGAATGTCCGCGTGCCTGGCAGCGCCATCCTGCACCAGGAGGGCGAGGGGCTGATGATCGCCATGCGCTTCGTCCACGAGAACCGGATCCGCCAGGCGGCGGCCAGTGCGGGCGCCGCGCGTTACTGCATCGACCAGGCATCGCGCTATGCAAGGCAGCGCCAGGTCTTCGGCGCGCCGCTGTCCAGGAACCAGGGCATCCAGTTTCCGCTCGCCGAGCTTCATGCGGAATGCGAGATGCTGCGCAACTACATCTTCCGCACCGCCTGGGAGATGGACCGCCGCGACCCGATCGAGATCAGCGACAAGGTCGCGATCTGCAACTACAGGGCCAATCGCCTGGCCTGCGAGGCGGCGGACCGGGCGATGCAGGTGCACGGCGGCCTTGGCTATACCAGGGCGCTGCCGTTCGAGCACATGTATCGCCACCACCGGCGTTACCGGATCACCGAAGGGTCGGAGGAGATCCAGCTTCGCCGGATTTCCCAGCATCTCTTCGGCTATGCCGGGCAGGGGGCGCCATGAATGCCCCGGCAACAATCGCCCCGGGCGATGTCGCTGGCACACGGCTGGAGGGGTTCCTGCGCGACCATTTCCCGGCCATCCGCGGGCCGATCGACATCGACCGCGCCGTGGGCGGCATGTCCAATCCCACGTTCCTGCTGCGGGCGGGCGATTGGACGGCGGTGCTGCGCAAGCAGCCGGGCACGGACATCCTGAAATCGGCCCACGCCATCGACCGGGAATTCCGCGTCCTCGCCGCACTCCAGGGCACCGGCGTCCCGGCGCCCCGGCCGCTGCTCTACCATGCCGAGCGGGACGTCCTCGACACCCCCTTCTACCTGATGGAGCGGCTGGAGGGCCGGGTGTTCGACGCCTATGCCCTGCCCGGGCTGACCCCGGCCGAGCGGCGCGCCTGCTACGGTGACATGGCGCGGGTCATGGCGGCGATGCACGGGCTCGACTGGGCGGCGATCGGGTTGGCGGACTATGGCCGGCCGGGCAATTACTTCGCCCGGCAGTTCGCCCGCTGGTCGCAGCAATGGCCGCAGATCCGCGGCGAGGGCAACACCGACATCGACCGGCTGATCGAGTGGCTGGGCACGCGGATTCCCGACAGCGAGACCCTGGCGCTTTGCCACGGCGATTTCCGCATCGCCAACCTGATGTTCCATCCAACCGAGCCGCGCATCATCGGCGTGCTGGACTGGGAACTGTCGACCCTGGGCCACCCGCTGGTCGATGTCGGCTTCAATACCCAGGCGTGGCTTCTGCTGCCGCAGGAAAACGGCGGCATCCGGGGATTGGACCTGGCCGCGCTGGGCATTCCCGACGAGGCGGACTACCTCGCCACCTACGACCGCCTGCGCGGCTCGGGCGAGCCTATGACCACCTTCCACCGCGTCTTCGCCATGTTCCGCGCCGCGGTCGGCAGTGCCGGCATCGCGGCGCGCGGGCGAGGGGGGAATTCGGTGAGCGACGGCGCGGCGCAAACCGGCGCCAGGCTGGCGCGCGTCTATGCCGGGCGTGGCCGGGAACTGATCGAACAGGGGGCCTGAGGATGCCGTATCAATCTACCTTCCGGGCCGGACTGTTCGAAGGCCAGGTCGTGATCGTGACCGGGGGTGGCAGCGGCATCGGCCGCTGCATCGCCCATGAACTGGCGGCCCTGGGCGCCGCGGTCGTGATCGTCGGGCGCAATGCCGAGAAACTGGCGACGGTCGAGGCGGAGATCGTCGAGGATGGCGGCAAGGTCACGCCCCTGGTCTGCGACATCCGCGAGGAAGCCCAGGTGATCGCCACGATCGAGGCCGTGCTGGCCCGCCACGGCCGGATCGATGCCCTGGTCAACAATGCGGGCGGGCAGTACCGGACGGCGATGAAGACGATCTCGACCAAGGGGTTCGAGGCCGTCGTCCGCAACAACCTGACCGGCGGCTTCATCTTCATGCGCGAGGCCTACAATCGCTGGATGGACGCCCACGGCGGCGCGATCGTGAACATCATCGCCGACATCTGGAATGGCTGGCCCGAATTCGCGCATTCGGGTGCGGCACGGGGCGGCATGCATACCCTGACCGAGACGGCGGCCTGCGAATGGTCGGCCTCGGGCGTGCGGGTGAATTCGGTGGCGCCGGGCGGCATCGCCTCCAGCGGCTTCGACACCTATTCGCCGGAAATGCGCAAGCGCCTGTTCGATTACACCGGCCGCATCCCGCTGCAGCGTTTCGGCACCGAGGCCGAGGTTTCGGCGGCGGTGGTCTTCCTGCTCTCGCCCGGTGCCGCCTATATCACCGGCACCTGTATCCGGGTGGACGGTGGCGCCCCAATGCCCGCCAGACCTGGTCCCTGCAGGAACACAGCAAGAGCAGGCCTTACGAAGGTTTTCACCGCGCCAAATTGCCCGAAGTACTGAAATTGTCTCTTGATAGTATACTGTAAACATGATTACCATAATCTAGCAAATTGAAGCCGGATAGACTCGGCTCTTAAAGAATAAACGGGAGGCACCATGTCGATGGTCGAGAAATTCGGCATTTCTTACTTTCCGGCGGACCTGTCCGGGGAGCTGCTGGACATGACGGTGGGCGACCTCATGGAGCGCGCCGCCAGCGAAGTCCCGGATCGTCTGGCCCTTGTCGAAGGCATCGCCGATGCCGCCAAGCGCCGCCGCTGGACCTACCGCCAGCTTGTCGACGATGCCAAGGCGGTGGCGCGGGCCCTGCTGGGCCATTTCGAGCGGGGCGACAAGATCGGTGTGCTGGCGCCCGAGACGCCCGAATGGGTGATCTTCCAGCATGGCCTCAGCTTTGCCGGGCTGATCATCGTGCCGATCAATCCCGCCTATACCGAGCGGGAGGTGGAATTCATCCTGCGCACCGCGGAGGCCAAGGGGCTGATCTTTGCCGAAAGCTCCCGGGGCAAGGACCTGCGGGCCGTCGTCGAGAGTGTGAAGGCCAAGCTGCCGGCGCTAGGTGCGACGATCTGCGTCTCCGACATGGCGGCGCTGATCGCGGGCGCCGACCCCGCGCTGCCGCTGCCGGCCCTCGACCCCAGCGAGACCATGCAGATCCAGTTCACCTCGGGGACGACGGGCTTTCCCAAGGGTGCCTGTCTGCATCACCGGGGTGTCATCAACGCCGCGCGCCAGATTGCCATGCGGGCGAATTTTCCTGAAGGCGGGGTCTGGATCAACTCGATGCCGATGTTCCACATCGGCGGCAGCATCGTCAGCGAGATCGGCACCTACAGCCGCAAGGGCACTTTCGTGCTGATGCAGGCCTTCGAGCCGGGCCTGTTCCTCGAGCTGATCGAGGCGGAGCGTTGCAACAACTCGCTGATCGTCCCGACCATGATCCTGGCCCTGCTGAACCACCCGGACATGAAGACGCGCGATGTCTCGAGTTTCAGCTCGATCCTCTCGGGTGCGGCCAGCGTGCCGGCCGCCCTGGTGCTGCGCGCCAAGCAGGAGTTCGGCTGCGAATTCTGCATCATGTACGGCCAGACCGAGAGCAACGGCCCCTTCCTCGAAACCTATACGACGGATTCGGTCGAGCTGCAGACAGAGACGATCGGCCGGCCGATCCCGCATGCCGAGGTCCGCATCGTCAACATCGATACCCTGGAGACCCAGCCCCTGAACACGGTGGGCGAGATCTGGGTGCGCGGCTTTATGACCATGTCGGGTTACTACGGGCAGCCGGCGGCCACGGCCGCGGCCCTGACCGAGGATGGCTGGCTGCGCACCGGCGACCTCGGCACCATGGACGAGAACGGTTACTTCAAGATCACCGGCCGGCTGAAGGAGATGATCATCCGGGGCGGCATGAACCTCTATCCCAAGGAGATCGAGGATGTGATCTTCGCTCACCCGGAAGTCCTGCAGGTCGCGGTGATCGGCCTGCCGGACGAGACCTGGGGCGAGATCGTCGCCGCGGTGGTGCAGCCCCGGTCCGGCTGTACCCTGTCGGTCGATGAGCTGTACGACTACTGCCGCCAGAACCTGTCGCCGCAGAAGACGCCGGAGCGCTGGTTCCTCGTCGACGAATATCCGATGACCCCGACCGGCAAGATCCAGAAGAACCTCCTGCTCGACTGGGTGAAGGATTGCCGGGTGCACGCGGTTCCCTGGGTGCGGCCGACCCGGCGCACCAACATCGCCTGATGCCGGGGCAAGGAACCAGGCCCGTCGCCCTGGTGACGGGGGCGGCCGGCGGGCTGGGCGGTGCGATCGCGGCCGCCCTGGCGCGCCGGGGGTTCGACCTGGTGTTGAACGATCTGGCGGAGGGGGCGGCGCTGCAGGCGGCTGGCGCCGCCGCCCGGGACGCCGGCGCCGAGGTCCGCTTCCAGCTTCAGGATATCGCGGCGGTCGAGGCGTTGCCGGCCTTCGTCGAGGCGGCGGCGTCGCCGTTCGGCCGGCTCGATTGCCTCATCAACAATGCCGGGGTTTCAGTGCTCTCCCGCGGCGATGTTCTCGACGTAGCGCCGGAGAGTTTCGACCGCTGCATGAGCGTCAATCTGCGCGGGCAATTCTTTCTGGCCCAGGCGGTGGCGCGGCACATGCTGGCGGCACCGGCGGGGCGGAAATCCATTATCACCGTGACCTCGGTCGCGGTCGACGAGGTCATCGGCAAGGTGCTGGCGGAATACAGCATCGCCAAGGCCGGGCTGTCCCACATGATCAAGCACTTCGCGGTCCGCCTCGCGCCTTGCGGCATCGATTGCTACGAACTGCGCCCGGGCATGATGAAGACCGGCATGACCGCCAGCTCGCGCGAGAAATACGACGGCCTGATCGCCGCGGGCTTCGTGCCAGCCGGCCGCTGGGGCGAGCTCGATGAAATCGGCGAGACGGCGGCCAACCTGGCGGCCGGTGCACTGCGCTATGCCGTGGGGCAGGTCATCCATGTCGACGGCGGCATGCGCCTGAAAGTGTTCTGACCCATGAAACTCGACCTGTCACCCGGCGCGCCGCGCGGCTATTGGTTCGAGGATTTCGAGATCGGCATGGTCATGGAGTCGCCCGGGCGCACCATAACCGAGGCCGATATCCTGAATTTCGCCGGCCTGACCGGCGATTTCACCCCGATCCACTTGGACGATACCTTTGCCAGGGCGTCGATCTATGGCGAGCGCATCGCCCATGGGCTGATGGGCCTGGTCTTCGCGCAGGGCCTGATCTCGTTGTCCGCCCATCTGTGGGATGCGGGGGTGGCCTCGCTGAGCTGGAAGAACTGGGAATTCAAGGAACCCTTGCGCCTCGGCGACACGGTGCGTGCCCGCTGGACCCTGACGGACAAGCGCGAGAGCCGCAGCCGGCCGGGCCTGGGCATCATCACGGAATTCGTCGAACTGGTGAACCAGCACGGCAGCACCGTGCAGCATGGCGATCACGTCACCCTGGTGAAGAAACGGGCGGCCTGAGCCAAGGCCTTCAGATCGCCGGGACGCCCCGGCAGCCGGGCATGCAGGCGCGCTGCGCGTGCATCTGTTCCTCGAAGGCGTCATCGTCCAGAAGCGCCAGTTCCGCCTTGTGGATGGCGCGGTAGTCGTCGAGCCCGATCAGGGCGGCGCCCAGTGCGCCGGCAATCTGCGGCGTGGGCGGCAGGATCAGCGGCATGCCGAGAGCGGCCTCGATGTAATGGACCGCGGCTTTGTTGCGGGCGACGCCGCCGGTCATGACCACCGG
Organism: Oleomonas cavernae; assembly: GCF_003590945.1. Classification (NCBI taxonomy): domain Bacteria; kingdom Pseudomonadati; phylum Pseudomonadota; class Alphaproteobacteria; order Acetobacterales; family Acetobacteraceae; genus Oleomonas; species Oleomonas cavernae. Next base: position 111,750 of record NZ_QYUK01000011.1, read on the forward strand.
CCCCTTCTTGCCGACGCGGCCGACCAGGCCCACCGTGCGGTTGGCGATGGCGGCATGGACGGCGCCCAGGACGTCGGGCTTGCTCTGGCCTTCGGCGAGCAGCGAGATCACCTCGGTTTCGGCAAAGGTGGCGCACATGCTGGAGATCTTCAGGGTTTCCTTCGCCTGCAGGGCGATGTCGCCCATGGCCTCCAGCTCGATCGCCATGGCCCGGGCCAGCACTTCGAGGAATTTGCCCGTGCCCGCGGCGCAGCGATCGTTCATGGCGAACTGCATGACGAGGCCGTTTTCATCGACCGCGATGGTCTTGCTGTCCTGGCCGCCGATGTCGATCACCAGGCGGGCCTCGGGCACCATGGCGACGGCGCCGCGGGCGTGGCAGGTGATCTCGGTATAGTTCTTGTCGGCGACATCCAGCATGCGCCGGCCATAACCGGTGCTGACCGTGCGGCCGATGTCGTCCTGGGTCAGGCCGGCCTGTTCCAGCGCCTGTTCGATCGATGCCTTCACGCCCACGCCGCTGACCGCGCCCATATGGGCGACGCTGGAGGCCACGATCCGCCCCTTGAGGTCGAGGATGACGGTTTTCGCGGTGGTGGAACCGAAATCGATTCCCATGACAAAGGATTTCATGCGGATCCCTCCAGGCTTGTCGCGGCGCTCGTACCCCGCCGGTCTTCCATTTGCCTTGGTCGTTCCGATGAAGAGAGTTTAACTCACCAAAGTGGGATGGCCGAGGCACTCTCTGAAGATAGGCATTGCGCTATGAGAGTCAATGTCGCCTGTAAAATAGGGAGGTAAGAGAAAACTTTTGCTCACCCCGCAGGCCACGGAAGATGGTGAGTTAGGATTACTTACTGGCCTTCGGGGCGGGCTTGGCCCGCCTGAGCTGGGCGAGTTCCGCCTTGAGGTCGCGGGTTACCGCCTCAAGCCGCTCGATCGCCGCGGCGTATCCCGCTTCGCCCGGCGGCGTCGGCGGGGCTTTGGGCTCGGCCAGGCCGATGCCCCGGGTGATGACGTCGGCGATGCCGGCGGCGGAATCGTCGACCGAGAAATCGCCTTCGCCGCGCAGGAACGCCCAGGTTTGGTGCTCGATGGCGCCGAAGATGATGTCGCGGATCAGTTTAAGGGGAACGTCGTCGCGCAATTCGCCGCGGCTGATGCCCTCCTTGACCACGTCCATGACAACCTTGGCGAAACGACGATTCTGTTGATAGGCCGGCGTATTGCGAAACTGCGGATCGGCGCGCAAATCGAGCAGGACGTAGCGGGTCAGTGCCGGCTCCCGCTTGATCCCTTGCAGATTGTGCCAGACGACGCGGAAGAGCCGTTCGCGGATGGGCTCGTCGTGGTTCTGCGGCGGCCCCTCGGTGAGCTGCTCCTCGAACCATTCCTCGGCGACCTGGGACAGCAGGTCGCGCTTGCTCTTGAAGTACTTGTAGATGGTGCCTTCGGAGACGCCGCAGCGCTGGGCGACCTCGAGGGTCAGGAACTGTTCGTAACCCCGCTCCCGCAGGACGGCCCTGGCGGTTTGCATGATGGCGGCGACCCGATGATCGCGCGGCAGGCGCCGGGCTGCCGTCCGGGTGGGCGGAGTCGTGCTCAATGTGGCTGTCCCCATCTTCTTGGGCCGTATGGCACCCAGGTGAATCATGAAAGTGAGTGACTTTCATTCCGCGCGGCGAGTCCAGTCGGATTCGCGGATTGCCGGGCCCTTGGCGGCCCGGGGCGGGCGGGTCAGAGGTCGCGGTAGTGCGGCGCGCGCTTGCCCTCGAAGGCGGCGACCGCCTCGGTGAAGTCGGCGGTTTCCAGCAGCATCACCTGCTGGCGGTCTTCGAGGGTGAGGGCGGTATCGAGGCTGGGCGCGTCGATCGCCGCGTTGAGCGTCTCCTTGGTCAGGCGCAGGCCGAGCGGCGAGGCCCGCAGCATGTCGCCGGCGAGGGCCAGTCCCTCGTCCAGCAGGCGCTCGTCGTCGACGATGGCGCTGATGAGGCCGATCGCCTTGGCGCGGTCGGCATCGATGAAGCGCCCGGTCATCAGGAACTCCGAGGCGGCGGAGAGCCCGACCAGGCGGGGCAGGAGATAGCCCGAGCCCATGTCGCAGCCGCCGAGGCCGACGCGCAGATAGGCCGCGTTCATCCTGGCCCGCGGCCCGGCGATCCGCACGTCCGCCGCCAGCGCCAGGGAGAAGCCGGCCCCGCAGGCAGCGCCCTGGATCAGGGCGATGATCGGTTGCGGGCAGGCGCGCATCAGGCGGATCAGGCCCGAATAGAGGCGTTGCTGGACCAGTTGCCGCTGGGCTCGGCCGGGGCCTGCGGGCGCGAAGGCGTCGGAGCCGAGTTCGGCGCCGGCGCAAAATGCCCGGCCGTTCGCGCGCAGGATGACCACGCGGGTTTCGGGGTGCTGCGGCAAGCCCGCGAAATAGGCCGAAAGCTCGCCGGCCATGGCCGGGTTCATGGCATTGAGCGCGGCCGGGCGGTCCAGCGAGAGGATGCCGACCTGGTCGCGGTGCTCGATGGCAATGGTGCTCGGTGTATCGGTCATGGCGGTCCGGTCGACTTTGGATCAGGGGCGCGGCCCCATGCGGCTTGCCGCCATCATAGGCCAACGCGGCCGCCAACGCGAGTGCCGATACTGTAAGTCAGATGAAAGTAATAAAGCTTACTATCATATATAGTACTTAAATAATTGGCTGATTACGCGGCGTTTATTGCGTTTCTTCTTGATTCTGCCGTTTGAGATAGTACGATACCGAACTATATAAGTAACTAAACGAGTGCCGCCTTGGGGGATGGAACGGCGCGCTAGCCCCGTCGGGGTGCCGATGGCGGCAAACGGTATGACAGTCGCTGCCATGTGCTTCGCGATCGCTGGGTCGCGACAAGGGCGGGCTTTTGCCAGGAACCGGAGGGTCGGGGAGGATCGATTGAGGAAAGTGAACAGGCCCAGCCGGCGGCGGGAGGCCGCGGCACCCTAGCATTGAAGCAAGACGGGCCTTCGGCGCCGGCCAGACGGGGTCCTGGCAAGCAATAGATCGAGAACGCCGGTTTCCGGTGATGTAACTCGCGGGCATCCGTCCGCGAGAGGCGAGTTGCCGCGCTTAATGTCAATAAATGAAACTAGGGAGATTGCGATGAGGAAGGGGACGGGGCTGTTGGCCCTGATGGCGGTGGGTGGTGCTCTGGCCTTGCCAGGGGCAGCATCGGCCGAGACGCAGATGGACGCGATGCAGCGGCAGATCGAGGAATTGCAGCGGCAATTGCTCGACCTGAAGGCCAAACAGGCCCAGACCGAACAGCGCCAGGTCGAGACGGAAAAGCGCCAGGAAACGGCCCTGACCGAGGATGACCTGAAAGGCACCATGCCGGGATCCATTCGCATTCCGGGCACGAATACGTCGCTGAAGATTGGCGGCTATGTGAAGCTCGACGGCATCTACGACCTGGGCCCCTCGATGGGCGGCACGGTCACGGCCGACTCGATGCCGCTCGATGGCGATCGCCGCCGGGAAGGCGCCTTTGGTTACAACGTGCGGCAGACCCGCCTGAACGTGACGACCGAGACGCCGTTCGAGGACATCAAGGTGCGCTCCGTCCTCGAGTTCGACTTCTATGGCGGTGGCGGCAACGAGGCGAACGTCAACAGTGCCACGCCGCGCCTGCGCCACGCCTATGTCACCGCGGGGCCGTTCCTGGTGGGGCAGACCTGGAGCACGGCCTACGACCTGGCCGCAGCGGGCGAGAAGCTCGACTTCGGCGGCCTGCCGGGCGAGCAGGCGGTGCGCCAGCCCCAGGTGCGCTACACCAGCGTGTCCGGGCCGGACACTTTTGCCATCGCGCTGGAAAATCCCGAAAGCGATTTCATCGGCAACGTGCCCGCCAACAATTCGGTGACGGCGGCCGCCGGCAGCGCATCGGGCATCGCCGATCCCAACTTCGACCAGGTCCCCGACCTGGTGATCCGCTATGCCCATAAATTCGACTGGGGTCACCTGGCCGTCCTGGGCATCGGCCGGCAGATCACGGCGGAAACGGTAACGGCCGACGAGTCGGTCTTCGGCTATGGCCTCGGCCTGTCGGGCACGGTCAAGTTCTTCGAGAAGGACGTGTTCGGCTTCCAGGTGCTGGGCGGCGAGGGGATAAACCGGTACCTCAACCTCGCCTACCGGCAGAGCGCCAGCTTCGACGGTTCCTCGCTCGAAGCCCTGACCTCGTGGGGCGGCAACGTCAGCGTGAAGCACTACTGGGCAGACACGATGCGCAGCACCCTGATCTTCGCCTATCAGCGGATCGACAACAACGACGTGGTCCCGCTCACCGCAAACAAGGAACTGATGACATTCCACGCCAACTTCATCGCCACGGTTGTCCCGTCGCTCGACGTTGGGCTTGAATATATCCACGCCCACCGCGAGACCGAAGCCGGCGCCGAAGGCAGCGCGGACCGTTTGCAGGCCTCCGTGATCTACAACTTCTGAAGACCATGCAGTGCGTTGCCTGAGTTTGGTTTCCCACCGGTAGTGCTCTCCTCCGCCGGTGTCACTGAGCCCCGATAGACAATCTCGATTGTCCATCGGGGCTTTTTTTGAACGAGCCCCCATGATGGCGGTTCGGTTTGTGGGCTGACTTCGGAAGCGTGGGGCGAAATGGATTCGCCATCGGACCACGCTCAAGCCTCCGCCGGCGGGAAGAAGACCAGCGCGCGGATCTCGATGCTCTCCCGCGGGGCGGCATCGGCCGGAGTGCTGGGATCGTCGAAGCCGGTGTGGGCGGCAAAGCGGGCGCGGCCGTCGGTCGCCGAATCATAGCACTTGATCAGCACGACCTCGTCCCGCGTCATGCGCGGGAAATAGTACCAGCGATGGCGCGGGTTGTGGGTAACGCTGTAGATTTCGCCGGTGCGATCCGGGTATCTGAGATCGGTGGCGATCAACTCGTGCGGTGCGATGCTGCGGGCGTCGCACAGGGCCAGCGGCACCGATGCGACAGGTCCGCGCACCGGGCGCCAGACATTGATGATGGCAAAGCGATGGCGCAGGCGCGCCGCCGCCTCCTCGGGCGGCAGCAGGTCGCGCACCCGCTGCGGGCCGGACCTCACCGTGTAGTCGTTGTGCACGGCGCGCACGGGCTCGCGAACTTTCGGGAACGCGCCGCCGTTGCGCAGGGTGTGGTCGAAGATCACCACCTTGTCGGCGCCCGTCGCCTCGGTCAGCAGCCGCTCCATCGCCGGGTAATAGCGGCGCTCGACCTCGGCCTCGTCGTAGAAATCGGTGATCGACGTCTCGTCGCGGCGGAAGGCGAAGCCTTCGATGTCGAGCGAGAAGCGGTCGGCGCGCGGCCGGCCGTCGGTGATCCGGACGGCCTGGGGCAAGGGCACCGCGCTGCGGCGCGGCTCGCCCGCCGGCGGCTCGTAGTTGTAGACGAACGGCTTGGCGCGCGGCGGTTCGATATAGACCAGCGGCGCCTCCACGGCGGCATCGCGACTGACGGAAATCACGCCCATGGCATGTACCTCGTTACTTGCCCGAGAGGAAGGCGAGCCCGGCGGCATCGAATGCCGCCGGGTTCTGCGGCAGCATGGCCGCGATCAGGCCGACCGTCAGGGCCGGCATCAACGCCAGTGATGGCCTTATATCACACCTATTTAGTGTTTATATGGAATTTCCTCTTTCGATACTCGGTATATCCGGGGCATGCGAGAAGAGGTGCCGTATGCAGGGCAGCGTATCGGCCGCTGCATGCTTAATTATCTGATAAAATTTGTTATTAAATTTATTGAATCAAGAAGATACTGTTGATTTTTATGGTTGGGCGTGTGGTGCCTGTATATAAGAGCGCCGGGCGGCTGCCGCAGGAGGGATCGATGAGCGCTTTCATACCCAAGGCCGTCTGGTACAGCCGCTCGCCCGCGGTGGCGCCCCTGTCGGTGGCGGTGCGCAACGGCTGGCTCGACGAAGCCTTCGCGGCCGTCGGCATTCCCCTGAAATCGACCATGGATCATCGGGACGAGCAGGTGCGCCGGGCCTATTTCGACCATCACATCTTCTGGTCGTTCCGCCAGGGCGGCAGCGGGCCGGCCCTGTGGGCGCGCTCGCAAGGGGCCGCGACGCGGCTGATCGGCCTGACCTGGAATACCGAGTTCCAGGGCATCATCAGCCGGCCCGGCAGCGGCATCCGCTCGGCCGGCGACCTGACCGGCCGGCGTTACGGCGTGCCGCGCTATGCACCGCTGGGTTTCGATGTAAGCGCTGCCTTCGCCATCAAGGGGCTGGTCTCGGGCCGGGGGGCCGAGGGGCTCACCCATGAAGGCGTCGACCTGGTCGATTTGCCGCTCGCGCCGCCCGGGGCGGCGGTCGGCCTGGGCCGTTTCGGCCTGGGCGGTTTCCAGGCCTACGCGGCCGAGGCGCGGGCGCTGCTCGACGGGCGGATCGATGCCTTCTACGTCAAGGGCGGCGAGGGGGTTGCCATCGCCAACGCCATCGGCGCCTCGCTCGTGTGCGAATTCGGCGCCCATCCCGACCGCTGGATCCGCCTGGGTGCGGGCAATCCGCGTCCCCTGACCATCGGCGAGGAATTCTGTAGACGCCGCCCCGATCTGGTCGATGTCGTGATCCGTGAATTCAACAAGGTACCCGCCTGGGCGCGGGAAAATCCCGACGAGGCCTTGCGCGTCGTCGCCCGGGAAAGCCGGGTCAGCGAACAGGCCATGGCCGTCTCGCTGGGCGAGGATATCGGCAGCCACCTGGGCCTGAGCCTGGATGCCGAGGGGCTGGCCGCCTTCGATCGCTACAAGAAGCTGCTGGTAGACTGGTCGCTGCTCGAGCGAGACTTCTCCTTCGACGAATGGGTGGAGCCCGGGCCCTTGCTGGGCACCGGCCTGCGGCATTGAACGCGCTGCCCGGTTCCACGCTTGCCGCCGGCGGCCAGCCTCTGCTGGCGGCGCTGTTCGGGCGCGAACTGTCGGCGCAATTCCACGATGGCCGGTGGCCCGAGCGGGAATTCGCCGTGCATGGCGATCCCGGGCGCCTGCCGGATCCGCTGCGCGGCCCGGCCCTGGCGAATTTCGACGCGCTGGCCCAACGCTACAACGGGCCCCTGTCCTTCGGCCGGGGCGCGCGGGATGCCCGCACCCTCGCCATCCAGACCAACGCGGCCAACCTCTACCGCCTCGGCCTGACGGTCTACCTGCATGACGTGGCGCCGGTCGTCCGGGGCGCCGCCGATTTCCTGCGCGCCCTGGAGGGTGAACTGGGCCTTGCCGAGGGCGCGGCCCGCCTGGCGGCCTTCGCCTCGCCCGAGGATGACGGCGTCTCGCCGCATTTCGATGCCGAGGATGTGATCTCCATCCAGCTTCAGGGACGCAAGACATTCCACGTCGGCAAGGTCGCCGGGCTGGATTCCCCCTGGGGCGAGCAGTACGGCCCCGGCATGCTGCCTGCCGATGATCTCTACCCCCAGGCCGGCGGGGGCTTTCCGGCGCCGGTGGAAGCGGATCTTGAGCCGGTCGAGATGGTGCCCGGCTCGGTCCTGTTCCTGCCGCGCGGCACCTGGCACCGCACCTTGGCGCAGCGGGATTCCTTCTCGCTCAGCATCGTGCTGCGCCAGCCAGCGCCGCTGGAGACGCTGGTACAGGGTCTGCACGGGCTGCTGCTGCAGGATCCTGCCTGGCGGCGGCCGCTCCGGCGCGGTGACGAGGCCCGCGCCCAGGCCCTGCTCGACCGCCTGCCGGGGCTGATCGCCCGGCTCGAGCCCCGCCAGCTTCTGGTCGAGACCGAGGCGCAGCGCCTGGCCGGCATCGGACCCGACAGCCGCTTCCAGCGCATTCCGCAATCCGGCCTGCGGGCCGAGCGGGAGGGCGGGCGTGTAATCTTGAAGATTTCCGCCTGGGACCGGGACTGGATCGAGCGGCCGACGCTGGCGACCGACATCTCCCCATCCGTGATCCCGCTGCTCGACTGGATCGGCGGGCGGGCAGGGGCCTTCACGGCCGGCGAACTGGCCGGCCGGTTTCCCGAGGCGCCGTTCGATTTCGTGCGCAAGCTGCTCGACAAGCTCGTGCGGGCCCAATACTTGCGACTGCTGTGGTTTCCTGCCCTGTCGCCGTGACTATCGGCTATTGACACCTGGCAGGACTCCATAAGAATATCGGATATTGAATAAACACACGAAATTGTAGTGTGTTTTGTGGCGATGGAGATGCGCGTGACAGCTCATCCTACCAGGCAGGGGTCGGCCGGCGGCACGCATGACGATGGGGAATCGTCATGTTGTCGCGCCTGTTGTCGACGCGCCGCGCCCGGCGCCTGAGGCGCCTCACCGATCCCGACCTTGCAGCGCTGTGTGCGGCTGCCCGGCCCGTCAGATGGGCCGGGGGCACCCATGAGGCTGCCGGTATTTTGTTTGAAGCCATCCGTGGAGTAAGAGATGAGCAGCGTGAACGCGCGGCCGGCCTGGACCGCTGATTTCGAGAATGACCTGTTCAACGGCGTGATCACGAAGGTGGCGCCGCACCTGCCGCTGAAGCCGCCGGCCGAAACCAGGGATGCCCAGACGGCGGCGGAAATTGCCGAGGTGGCGGAGTTCACCGCCCGCGTGGCGGCGCACGATACCTTCATCGTGCAGGCGATCTCCAAGGCGATCACCCATCTGGACATCGATACCGATTTCCACCTGAAACTGTCACGCCAGGTCGGTGACGACGGCCATCACGCGGAAGTGGCGCGCGAACGCCTGATCGCCCTGACCGGCGAGGATCAACTGCCGCTCATCGAGGGCTATATCCGGCAATTGTGGGCGGCCCTGGGCGACCTGCCGTACCGTGACCTGTTCGGTTTCCTGGCCTTCCAGTTCCACTACGAACTGCACATCCAGGGCCGGCTGAGGGCCGAGGGGCGCACCGCCAAGATCCGCTATGGCCGCAAGAAGGAGGTGCCCGACGCCACCGCCACCGGCCAGGAAGCCAATGACGAACTGGTCCATCGCATCAATATCGTGCAATGGGTGCAGAAGATCCTGGCCGGGGTCCCGCCCGAGCAGCGGGAGGATTGGATCGCCCGGCTGATCGCGGCGGACGACGAAGCGCAACGGGCCCTCAACCCCTATCTGCGGCACCGCATCGCCAATGCGGGGCGGGCCTGGCAGTCCGACCTGACTAATGTCACGGAGATCTACGACACCTTCCGCCGCGAGGTGCTGGCCTATCTGGTGGAAAAGCCGGCGGCGGCTTTGCCGGCGCTGACCAGCCTGGCCGCGTGAGCAATTTGAGGCAGGCAATCATCTCAATCCCCCGCCCGTCATTCCGGCGGAGGCCGGAATCCATCGGTATCCAGCGCGGGGTTTTCGAAACTACGCGCTTCCCTGAAATGGATCCCGGCCTGCGCCGGGATGACGAGGGGGTTCGTTGAAAACCCCCTCGTCCCATTTGAGGCCGCTCTTCGATCAGGCGATGCGGGCTTCCCGCTGCCTGACCGCCGGTTGGGCAGTGGCGTGGATCGAGACATCCCAGCCCCGCCGGCGCAGCCAATAGGCCGTGGTGCCGGCCCGGGTGCCGGTATCGTCGACCAGCAGCAGGCGGGCGCCGCGCACGGCGACGATCTTGTAGGCGCTGAGGAAGAGCTGCCCGCCCGGTGCCGAGATGGCATCGGCCACGTGCCCGGCGGCATATTCCTCGGGCGTGCGGACGTCGAGGATATAGGTCGTCCGGCCTCCGTCCGCGGCCAGCCAGTCGGTCAGTTCGTCGGCCGAGACCCGCGGCACGTTGGCCTTGGTTTCCAGCGCCGCCGCATGCTGCTGGCCGAACAGCCTGGCCAGCTCGCTGGTGGTCGGGGCGAACTGCCGCCCGGCGCCGGTCTCCAGGTCGAGGCCCGCTTCGCGCCAGGCCTTGGTGCCGTCTTCGAGGAAGGCGACGCGGTTGGGTACGCCCGCCTCGATTAGGGTCTGGGCGCCGGTGATGGCGCGGGGCAGGCCGGCGCAGGTGACGAGCACGAAGGTATCGGAGGAGGGGACAAGATCGGCGAAGCGATGCAGGAGTTCCGCCCCCGGCACGCTGACGGAGCCGGGCACGTGGTTGCGCCGGTATTCATCGACCGTGCGGCTGTCGAGGACGATCACATCGGCCTTGGCCTGATGGAGTTCGTGCAGCTCGGCCGCCGTGACATGGGGCGTGGCCGAGGCGGCACGGACGTCGCGGGTGAAGAAGCGTGCCGGCTGGTGGAGATAGGTGGTGATGCCGCTGGCGATCCAGGCCGGCAGGCCGCCGTCCAGGGTATGAACCGTCTCGTAGCCGAGGCGGGACAAGTGCACCGCGGCCCGGGCCGAGCGCCCGTCGCCGCCGTCCAGCAGGACGATGCGCGCGCGGCGGTTGGGCACATAGGCGGCGATATCGGCCTCCAGCCGGGCAAGCGGCAGGTTGGCGCCCAGCAGCGGGTCGCCATAGCCGTAATCTTCGTCATCCCGCAGGTCGAGCACGGCGATTTCACGCCCGTCGCGCAGCCATTGGTCGAGCGTGATGCTATCGGTGATGGAATTGCTCATGGAATGTTTCCCGGCATGGCCGCGGGACGGTGGATTGCCGCCGGCGGCGCCTGTTTGGCAGATGTATTGTGTGGGATTACGTCAGCCGCGGGCGCCGCTACAGCAGGCCTGATAGGCGAGGATGGCTGCGGCCAGGAAATTCCCGCCGTCCTGCGCGGTGCGCGCGGCGGTCATCTGCCAGCGTTCGGGGGAAGGGATGCGTGCCATGAAAGCCACAGAATTTACCATGCCTCGATATTTCACAGATTATTGCATTGACTCAAATCAAGACTCCAAGCAAATATTGGATATGGGAAATAAATAACGTTATAATCTCGTATTTAACCCAGCCATCGTTGATGGAGACTGCAAGTGTCAAGCTTTCCGAACCTGACGGGACCGACGAACCAGACGACCAACGGCCGCGCGCCGTCGTGTTGTCGCGTCGTCCTGTGTTGTTCGGGCTGTTGCTGACCGCGGTCGGTGTTGGCGTAAGGGCCAACGGGACAATCTGTTCCTGATTCCATGATTTGACCGGCACGCCGTCGCTGTTGGGCGAGGTGTGGCCGTGTGGTTTTTCTCGGTTTTTGACCGCGGGACCTGACGATGAGCACTGTAACGTGGGGCGATATATCGCCGCCCGCGCTGGACATTTTTGGCCCTCGCAACCGTCGCCGCTTCGGCGAGGGGCTTGGCATCGCCTTGTCGGTCGCGGTTCATCTGGGCGCGGGCATTGCCGTCTACAGCCTGACGATCGACGCCCCCGTGCTGCCGGAGGAGAAGCCGATCGAGATGGTCCTGGTGGCGCCGGAGCTCGAATTGCCGCCGCCCCAGGCCGTGACCGAGCCGCCGCCGCCGGAGGTGGTGGAGCCGCCCCCGCCGGAAGTGGCCGCGATCGAACCGCCGCCGCCGCCCGTGATCGCCCAGGCGATCGAGGAACCGGTGGAGGCGCCGCCGCCGCCACCCCCGCCGCCGCCCAAGCCCAAGGTTGCCAAGCCGCCCAAGCCGGTACCGCCCAAGCCCGCTGCCGTCGCGCCGGCCAACCCGGCCCCGGTGGTGCCTGCGGTTACGGCACCGCCGCCGGCCGCCGTGGTCGCCCCGCCCAAGCCCGAAGGCATCCCCACCGCCTATGCCAAGGATGTGCGCACCAAGATCAGCCGCTACGCCATCAACAAATATCCGCGCGCGGCGGTCCTGAAAGAGCAGGAAGGGCGCATCGGCTACAGCCTGACCCTGGCCCCGGACGGCCACGTCCTGGGGGTGGAGATCACCAAGCCATCGGGCTTCGAAGCCCTGGACAACGCCGCGGCCGAGGCGGTGCGCAATGCCGGCCCCTATCCCGCCCTGCCCAGCCTGGGCGGCACCCAATACCGCCTCGACGGCGCCATCGTCTACAAGCTGCCGTGATCCGGCCTGCTGCCACTGTTCAGATTACAGGAGATTGCCCGTGAACCCCGAAACCCCCACCATCGTGCCCGATGCCGCTGTCGCCGCCGCACCCGCCGGTGTCGGCCACCTGTCCGCCATCGACCTGTTCCTGCAGGCCGATACGGTGGTCAAGGCGATCATGATCTTCCTGATCCTGGCATCGGTGTGGAGCTGGGGCCTGATCTTCGCCAAGCTGGTCTACTACGGTCGTCTCCACGCCCGAGCCCGCAATTTCCTGCAGGCATTCCAGGCCGATGGCTCGATCGCCGGCCTGGGCGCCCGCCTGCGCGCCTTCGCCCGCGATCCCTTCCGCCATGTCTACGATGCCATGGTCGGCGAATGGGAGACCAGCCGCCGCGAGGGCCTGGACCATGGCGAGTACAACCGCGACAGCCTGAAGGAACGGGTGCACCGGGTGGGCCAGCTCACCGCCAACTACCAGGTGGAACAGTTGCAGCGTGGCCTGTCGGTGCTGGCCACCATCGGGTCGGTCGGTCCTTTCGTCGGCCTGTTCGGCACGGTCTGGGGCATCATGAATTCGTTCCAGGGTATCGCCGCGACCAACAACACCAGCCTGGCCGTGGTGGCGCCGGGCATCGCCGAGGCGCTGTTTGCCACCGCCCTGGGCCTGGTCGCCGCGATCCCGGCCGTGATCGCCTATAACCGGGCTTCGGGCGATGTCGGCCGCTATTCCAAGCGCCTGAACACGCTGATCGGCACCTTCGACGTACAGCTTTCGCGTCATCTCGCCGCCGGCCGCCCGCTGGTGTTGGAACGTATCGATACGCCCGCCAACGAGACCGCCCACCGCCAGCCCGTCGCCGGGAGGGCCTGAGCGATGGGGCCAAGCTGCAATCCCTGGACGGTGACGACGATCTCGATGGCGGCGCCATCAGCGAGATCAATGTGACGCCGCTGGTCGACGTCATGCTGGTGCTGCTGATCGTGTTCATGGTCGCGGCCCCGATGATGACCGTGGGCGTGCCGGTGAACCTGCCCACCGCCTCGGCCAAGCCGCTGATCGAGCAGAAGCCGCCGATCGTGGTCAGCCTGGATGGCACCGGCAAGGTCTTCATCGACAAGACCGAGATCTATGCGGGCGACCTGATCACGACGATCCGCGCCCTGGCCCAGGGCGATCCCGACCGCCGCATCCATGTCCGCGGCGACAAGGCGCTGCCCTATGGCCGGGTCATGGAGGTCATGGGCCAGATCAACGAGGCCGGCTTCTCCAAGGTGGCGCTGGTGTCCGAAACCAAGACGGGGGCCCCGGCCGCGAAATGACACTGCTTCAGTCCCATCCGCCGCGCAGCCTCGGCCTGCCGCGGCTGTCGGTCCGCCCAGTGGCGCTCCCGCCCTATGCCCGCTATATCGTGCGGCGCCTGGCGCAGGCCTTGGTGCTGATGACGCTCACCGTGATCATCACCTTCGCCCTGCTGAACCTGGCCAAGGGTGACATGGTCGATGTCATGGCGGGCGAGGCGGGATCGGCGGATTCGGCCTATGTCGACCATCTGCGCCAGCGCTTCGGCCTGGACCAGCCGCTGCTGGTGCGCCTGGGCCATTACCTGGGCGACGTGGCCACGCTGGATCTGGGCTATTCCTTCCGCCAGAGCAAGCCGGTGCTGGACCTGATCACCGACCGCATCGGGCCGACCCTGCTGCTGATGGGATCTTCGACCTTGCTCGCCGTGCTGGGCGCCCTGGTGTTCGGCACCTATGCCGCGCGCAAGGTTCACCGGGCGCCCGACGGGATCATCTCGGTGGTGGCCCTGCTCGCCTATGCCACGCCCATGTTCTGGATCGGCCTGATGCTGATCCTGGTCTTTTCGGTCAAGCTGCAATGGCTGCCCAGCAGCGGCATGGAGACCTTGTTCTCAGGGCTCACCGGCTTGGCCTATCTGCGCGATCTGGCGGCTCATCTGGTGCTGCCGACGCTGACCATGGCGCTGTTCTCGCTGGCGCTCTACACCCGTCTGCTGCGCGCCTCGCTGCTCGAGGTGCTGCGCGCCGATTTCGTGCGCACGGCACGGGCCAAGGGCCTGAAGGAGCGCCGGGTGATCGGGGTCCATGCCCTGGGCAATGCCCTGCTGCCGCTGATGACCATGGTGGGCATGCAAGTGGGCGGTGCCCTGGGCGGTGCCGTGGTCATCGAATCCGTCTTCGCCTGGCCCGGCATCGGGCGCCTGGCCTACGAGGCGCTGATGTCGCGCGACACCAACCTGCTGATCGGCATCGTGCTGTTCAGCGGCGCGGCAGTGATCGTGCTCAACCTCGTCGTCGACCTGCTGTATGGCTGGCTCGACCCGCGTATCGAGCGGGGCTGAACGCATGTCCCCCGCAAACGCCTTCTGGCGCCAGTATCGCCGCAACAAGCCGGCGGTGGCCGGCCTGGGCATCCTGGTGCTGGTGGTCTTCTGCGCCCTGTCGGCCTCGATCATCAGCCCGGAGAATCCCTGGGCGATCGTCGGCCAGCCCTACCTGTGGCCGGGGCAGGACCCGCGTTTCCCCTGGGCACCGACGTGCTGGGCCGCGACATGCTGGCCGGCGTGCTGCACGGTGCTTCCGCCTCGCTGGCGATCGGCCTGACCTCGGCTTTCCTGGCGACCGCGGTGGGCACCGTGGTCGGCTGCGCCGCGGGCTATTACGGCGGCTGGTTCGACGACGTGCTGATGCGCGTGGCCGAGGCGTTCCAGACCATCCCCTCGCTGCTCATGGCGATCATCGTGGTGGCCCTGTTCCAGCCCTCGCTGGTGACCATCGTCGCCGCCATCAGCCTGGTCTCCTGGCCCGGCACCGCACGCCTGATGCGGGCCGAGACCATGCGCGTGCGCACCGCCGATTTCGTCGCCGCCTGCACCACCTATGGCATGGGCGACAGCCGCATCATCGTGACCCAGATCCTGCCCAACTGCCTGGCGCCGCTGATCGTCATCGTCTCGGTCAAGGTCGCCATGGCGATCCTGGTCGAGGCCGGCCTGTCGTTCCTGGGGCTGGGCGATCCTGCGCAACTGTCCTGGGGCACCATGATCGCCAACGGCCGCGATGCCCTGCGCAGCGCCTGGTACATGAGCGCCATCCCCGGCGTTGCCATCCTCCTCACCGTGATGAGCATCAACCTGGTGGGCGAGGGGCTGAACGATGCCCTGAACCCCCACCTGCGGGAGCGGGCGGTATGACCGCGATGCTGGCACCGCCCCTGCTCGCCGTCGACGATCTGCACATCGCGACCGGTGGCCCCGATCCGGTCTCCCTGGTCTCCGGCGTCAGCTTCGCGCTGGAGGCCGGCAAGACCCTGGCCCTGGTGGGCGAATCCGGCAGCGGCAAGTCGCTGACCGCGCTCTCGGTCCTAGACCTGCTGCCGGCCCCGGCCGTGGCGGTGACGGGCGGCCGCCTCCGCTTCGCCGGCAAGGACCTGCGCACGCTGGAGCCCGACGCGCTGCGCCGATTGCGCGGCGGGGCTATCTCGATGATCTTCCAGGAACCGCTCAGCGCACTGAACCCCGTGATGACCGTGGGCGACCAGTTGCGCGAGGCGGTGCGGGCGCATGGCGTGCACGACCGCCGCGCGGTCAATGCCCGGGTGCTGGAACTGCTCGACCTGGTGCGCATGCCCGATGTCACCAAGCGGGTGAACGAATATCCCCATCGCCTGTCGGGCGGCATGCGCCAGCGCGTGCTGATCGCCATGGCCATGGCCGGCCAGCCGCACCTGCTGATCGCCGACGAGCCGACCACCGCGCTGGACGTGACCGTGCAGGCGGAGATCCTCGATACCCTGCGCGACCTTCAGCGCGAATTCAGCCTTGCCATCCTGCTGATCACTCACGACCTGGGCCTGGTCGCCGACTATGCCGACGATGTCGCGGTGATGTATGCCGGGCGCATCGTCGAACGCGGCCCGGTGCGCGCGGTGATGCGCGCCTCGGCCCATCCCTATACCAGGGGCCTGCTGGGCGCCCGGCCGCACAAGCGGCGCCTGGGCGCCTTGCGCGAGCGGCTGATCGAGATCCCCGGCACCGTGCCCAACCCGCGCGCCCTGCCCGACGGCTGCCCGTTCCGGCCGCGCTGCGCCCAGGCCTGCGATTCCTGCGCCCTCAGCCTGCCGGTCCTGGCCCGCGTGGCCGAGCAGCATCATGCCGCCTGCTTCAAGGCGGGGGCGCTGTCATGACCGTGGCCCCCCTGCTCGAGGTCAAGGACCTGACGGTCCAGCACCGCAATGCCGGCCAGTTGTTCAACGCGGTCGACGGGGTTTCCTTCACCCTGGCCCGGGGCGAGACCGTGGGCCTGGTGGGCGAATCCGGTTGCGGCAAGACCACCATCGCCCGGGCGGTGATGGGCCTCTATGCCGCGCAGGGCGGGCAGATCGCCTTCGACGGCGCCGACATCACCCGGCGCAGCGGCCTGCGTGCCCGGCGCCGCCCGCTCGACATCGCCCGGCGCCTGCAGATGGTGTTCCAAGACCCGCTGCTGTCGCTCAACCCGCGCGCCACGGTCGGCCGGATCCTGGAGGAACCGTTGAAGGTCCACGGGATCCGCAACCGCGCGGAACGTCGCGCCCAAGTCGAGGAACTGCTGGTCAAGGTGGGCCTGCCAGCCAGTGCCGCGGCGCGCCTGCCGCACGAATTCTCCGGCGGGCAGCGCCAGCGCATCGGCATCGCCCGGGCCCTGATCCTGCTGCCCGAGCTGGTGGTCTGCGACGAGCCGGTCTCGGCCCTGGACCTGTCGATCCAGGCCCAGGTGCTGAACCTGCTGAACGACCTGCAGATCGACCTGAAGCTGTCCTACCTGTTCATCTCCCACGACCTGGGCGTGGTCCGCCACATGGCCGACCGGGTCATCGTCATGTACCTGGGCCAGGTGGTGGAGGAGGGGCCGGTCGACCTGCTGTGGGATGGGGCGCGTCACCCCTATACCCAGGCCCTGATCGCCTCGGTCCCGGCCGACCCCACCGGCGCCGGCCAGGCCCGGCCCAAGCGGCTGGCCGCGGGCGACGTGCCCTCGCCGGTCGACCGCCCCGCCGGCTGCGCCTTCAACACCCGCTGCCCGTTCCGCCAGGCCCGCTGCCTGGAAGCGGCACCGCCGCTGCGCCAGGTCGCCTCGGATCACGCCGTCGCCTGCCATTTCGCGGAAAGCCACCTGCCGCAACGCCACCAGTTCGACATCGCCTCTTAACACCAGGAAGGAACAGCAATGACCGTTCAGCCCAACATCCAAGGCCAGGCCCAGGCCAACCCGGTATCCGAGATCTGGTACACCCGCTGCCCGGTGCCGACGACCTCGGGGATCGCCCAGCATTTCCGCTGGATCCACCAGGAGTTCGAGCGCCACGGCATCAAGGTGGAATCGATCCGCGCCGCCGCCGACCAGGCGGTGCGCAATTCCCATTACAGCCACACCCAGCCGGCCAGCTTCCGCGAGGGCGGCAACGTGCCGCCGATCTGGACCCGCGCCAACGGCCAGGACACGGTGGTGGTGGGCATCACCTGGGTCGACGAGGAACAGTTGATCCTGGTGCGCCCCGACAGCGACATCAAGACCCTGGCCGATCTCAAGGGCCGGCGTTTCGGTGTGCCCAAGCACGACACCAAGATCGTCGACATCGCCCGCGGCCAGGACCTGCGCGGCCTGCTCACCGCCCTCGACCTGGCGGGCCTGACCCCGGCCGACGTGGAATTCGTCAACGTCGCCGGCGGTGAGTTCGACCTGCGCGAACAGGGCGAGCGGCGCGAGGGACGCCGCCACGGCGTGGTCGAGGCGCTGCTGGCCGGCACCGTCGACGTGATCTATGCCAAGGGCGCGGTCAGCGCGGCGCTAGTCGTCAAACACGGCCTGCACCCGATCATCGACATCAACGCCAATCCCGATCCCTTCGTGCGGGTGAATGCCGGCACGCCGCGCCCGATCACGGTGAACCGCGACCTGGCGGTCGAACGGCCCGATATCGTGGCACGTTACCTCGCCATCCTGCTCAAGACCGCCGCCTGGGCCAAGGAAAACCCCACGGCGGTGGTCAAGGCCATCGCGGCCGAAACCTCCAGCACCGAGGAGATCGTGCGCAAGGGCTATGGCCCGGAATTGCACCTGCATTTCGACGTCAAGCTGACCGAGCAGTACATCGCAGCCTTACGCAAGCAGAAGGACTACCTGCTGGAATGGGGCTTCCTGAAGGAAGACTTCGATTTCGACGGCTGGATCCTGCCGGGGCCGCTGGAACTGGCCCGGGCGCTGGCCGCCGACGACGCCATCAAGATCACACTCTAAGTAAGTCAAGGACCTGTAACATGACCGAATACCGTTCCCTGGGCCGCACCGGCACCAAGGTCTCGCCGCTCTGCCTCGGCACCATGATGTTCGGCGGCCCGACCGACGAGGCCACCGCCGGCCGCATCACCGCCAAGGCCAAGGAGCAGGGCGTCAACTTTATCGATACCGCCGACGGCTACAGCGGCGGCGCATCCGAGGAAGTGGTCGGCCGCCTGATCAAGGCCGAGCGCGACTGGTGGGTGCTGGCGACTAAGTTCGTCAACCCGCGCAGCCAGGTCGACCCCAATCGCCGCGGCGCCAGCCGCAAGTGGGTGATCAAGACCGTCGAGGAAAGCTTGAAGCGCCTCGGCACCGATTACATCGACCTGCTCTATCTCCACCGCGAGGACCACGTCACCGCGATCGAGGAGACCGTGGGCGCCCTGGGCGACCTGATCCGCCAGGGCAAGATCCTGCACTACGGCCTCTCCAACCACCGGGCCTGGAAGCTGGCGGAGTTCAGCCGCACGGCCGATGCACTCAATGTGCCGCGCCCGGCGGCCAGCCAGCCGCTCTATAACCTCGCCAATCGCCAGATCGAGGTCGAACACCTGCCGGCCGCCGAATACTACGGCTTAGGGGTCGTGCCCTACAGCCCGCTGGCGCGCGGCGTGCTGACCGGCAAGTACGATCCCAACCTGCCGCCGCCGGAAGGCACGCGGGCGGGGCGCAACGACAAGCGCATCCACCAGACCGAATGGCGCCCGGAATCGCTGCAACTGGCCCAGCGCATCAAGGAACACGCGGCTTCGCGCGGCATTACGCCTGGCCAGTTCGCGCTCGCCTGGGTGCTGAACAACCGGCTGATCACCGCGGCGATCACCGGCCCGCGCACCCTGGAGCAGTGGGACGATTACCTCCCCGCGCTCCAGTACCGCTTCACGGAAGAAGACGAGGCCGTGGTCGACAGCCTGGTGGTGACGGGGCATCCCTCGACGCCGGGCTTCAACGACCCCAGTCATCCCTTCTTCGGCCGCCAGCCGCGCCACGCGGCGTAACGCTTTCCATGGCCTTGGTGCCGGGCAGGGGAGCCCGGCGCCAAGGCGCAACCCGACAGGTTATCGATATGGAACCGATTGATTTTACCCGGCGATGTAGCAAGGCCGCCTGAATAGCAAGCAGTCATAAATCCGCCAGGGCAGGTCGCACGAGAAGGCCGCCCGGCACGAGCACTAAATTCTGGGGTTGGGATTATGTTGACGTCTAAAAGCCCGCGCGTGCGCGCAGGGTTGGCCGCCTATGGCGACCGAGCGCTCCTGCTCGGTGCCGCCTTCTCCTTCCTGCTGGCCAGCGGGACCTACAGCCATGTGATGGCGCAAGACACCGAACAGGCCGCCGATGACGACACGCTGACCGGCACGGTCGACGACGTGGTGGTCACCGGCACCCGCGTGCAAAGCCGCACGGTGGGCGAAAGCACCTCGCCGATCACCGTGATTGGCGGTGACGAGCTGCGGGCCACTGGCAAGCAGAATCTGCGCGATGCGCTCAACGAGCTCGATACCTCGTTCCGCAACAGCGCCGGCTTCTCGGGCCAGACCGGCATCGCCGTGCGCCGCGCCGCTTTGCGCGGGCTGAGCGCCGACCAGACGCTGATCCTCGTGAATGGCAAGCGGCGCCATTCGACCGCCCTGATCTTCACGGCCGGTCAAACCTCCGTCGGCGCCTCCCCGGTTGATCTCGACCTGATTCCAACCTCGCTGGTGGCGCACATCGAAATTCTGCGCGACGGTGCCGCGGCCCAGTATGGCTCGGATGCGATCGCCGGGGTTATCAACATCATTCTGAAGGAGAATGCGGAAGGCGGGGACGCCAATATCACGCTGGGGCGCTATCTGGACTCCAACAATCAGAAACACGGGTACGGTCCTACCGCCCAGCTGTCGATCAATCAGGGTTTCGAGATTGGCGACGGCGGCTTCTTCAGCCTGGGCGGCGATATCGACATCCACGGCTTTACCAACGTCGCCGGCCCGGCGCCACGGGAGAGCCCCGGCGGCGTCGACTACAACATCTACCCGGGTGGCGGTACCGATCCGCGCGAGACCAGCGTCACCCGCTATCGTCAAATTCTCGGCCTGCCAAAAGGCCAAACCTACAACATCGGCTACAACGCGGAACTGCCGGTCACCTTTGGCGACCAGGCGAAACTCTACTCCTTCAGCACCTTTGGCCATCGCTACTCGCAGGGTTGGGGCACCTTCCGCAACCCCAACTCGCCGCAGAACGTGAGGGCGGTATATCCCGATGGTTTCGAGCCGCAATTCGTCGTCGAGGAAGACGACTATCAAATAACGGCGGGATTGAAGGGTGGTGCGGCCGGCGGCTTGTTCTGGGACCTCAGCACGACCTTCGGCCAAAGCCGTGCCAATGTTCGTAACGAGAATTCGCTGAACCCCTCCTTCGGGCCGGCCAGCCCGCGCGATCTCGACAATGGCTGGCTGATCTCGACCGAATGGACAACCAACCTGGACCTTTCGCAAGAGCTGGCGACCGGCGCTTTTGAAAAGCCACTGAACGTCGCGGGCGGGTTCGAGTTCCGCTACAACCGCTTCCAGGAAAAGGAAGGCGAATATCATTCCTGGGCTGACGGTGGCTATGAAAACCCAGACTTCCCCGCGGGCAGTCAAGGTCACTTTCCGTTGCCCGGTTCCGCCGGCATGGCCGGCTTTGCGCCGGAAAATGCCGGTAACTACGATCGTAATAACGTCGCCACCTATCTGGATTTCGACCAGAATTTGACATCGGACTGGAACGTCTCCATCGCTGGCCGGTATGAAAGCTATTCCGACTTTGGCGAAACGGTCAGCGGGAAGGCTTCCAGCCGCTACCAGATATTTGATTGGATTGCAGCACGAGCCACCGTCAGCAACGGCTTCCGTGCGCCGAGCCTGCAACAGCAATTCTATGGTTCGTCGCTTCCCGCCTACGGAACAGATCCGGTTACCGGCGTGCCCAACCAGCTTCGGTACACGAGATACGTTCCGTCTACTTCATCCCTGGGGATGCTGTTGGGCGGTGAGCCGCTGCAGCCGGAGACCTCGCGCAACTACAGCGTCGGTTTGATTCTCAACCCGCTCGAGCACCTGAACGTAACGCTGGATCTCTATCAGATCGACATCGATGACCGGATCACGTCGATCACCTTGCAGGCCTCCCAAATCGCACCGATCCTGGCGGCAAACGGCCTCGAAACAAATCAGAATGTTTCCTACTTCACGAATGCCGTCAACACGAGAACCCGCGGCCTCGACATCAAGGCCGACTACGTCACAGATTTCGATGACTACGGCGTGATCAAATGGTCGCTGCAGAGCACATTCAACAGGCATAAAGTGACCGGCATCGCGGACAACCCGCCCGAACTTGCGGGTATCAACCTGCAACAGGTCACCCGGAACACCATCGGCAATCTCACGGTCGCCAACCCGAAAAATGTGACGGCGCTTTCGGCGGCATGGTTGATCGACGACTTCACGGTGAATGTCCGCGAAACGCGCTATTCGGAAGTGCGCGGGCTGAACGCGCTCGATCCGGCGCGCGACGAGGTGGTGCGACCGGCCTTCATCACGGATCTGTCGGTGGGCTATAACGTCACTGATCAGGTTACGTTCACGCTGGGCGGCAACAACATCTTCAACGTGAAGCCTGATCAATTGCCCGAAGCCGCCATTTGGACTTCCGGCGGCGCGCTGCTCTACGGCTTCCCGGCCGTCGGGCCGAACTACAGCTTCTATTCACCCTACGGCGTCTACGGCGGCTTCTACTACGCTCGCCTCTCGTTGACCTGGTAACGCAAAGGAGGCTGCCGGCGGCGTTCGTCCCGTCGGCAGCCCCTGGCAATACGGAAGGTATGCCCCATGACCGCACTCCCCCAACAGGCCCCGCCGCCCGTCCAACTCACCCCGGCGGATTTCCCCGACAGCCCGCTGTCGAAGGCGTTCCGCCAGCCCCTGATGCTGGGCGTGTTCCTGAACCTGCAGGATATCAAGTTCTCGGGCCTGCCCAGCACCTCGACCTGGACCTTCGACTACAATGCCGCAGTGGTGCAGAGGGCGGAGGCTCTGGGCTTCGAGCTGGCCTTCAGCCGTACCCAATGGCTGCCCAAGGGCGGCTACGACGGCGAGGCGTCGCTCGATGCCTTCGTCGCCCTGGGGGCGATGGCGGCAGTCACCAAGACGATCATGCTGATCTCCACCATGCATGTGCTCTATGGCCCGCTGCACCCGCTGCACATCGCCAAGTACGGCGCCACCCTGGATCACATCGCCAAGGGTCGCTGGGGCATCAATATCGTCACCGGCCACCGGGCGATCGAGCACGAGATGTTCGGCTGGCAGCGCATTGAGCACGACGAGCGCTATGTCCTGGCGGCAGAACTGTTCGACGTGGTCCAGCGCCTGTGGAGCGAGGACGAGAACTACTCCTTCGAGGGCAAGTCGCCGTGGAAGGTGGTGAACGGGTTCATTACCCCCAAGCCGCTCTACGGCCGGCCGGTGCTGGTCAATGCCACGGGCTCGGACGCCGGCATCGATTTCGCCGCGCGCTATTCCGACATCGTCTTCATCACCAGCCCCGGTGGCTCGCACATCGACAGTGCCTTGGAAACCCTGCCGGCCCACACCGCCCGCATCAAGCAGGCGGCGCGCAGCATCGGCCGCGAGATCAAGACCCTAATCAACCCGGTCATCGTCAGCCGCGATACCGAGCGCGAGACGGAAGAATATGCCAACGCCATCGTCGCCCACGCCTATGGCCCCAACGGACGGGGCAACGGCAACCGGCAGCATGACAGCGACGCCCACGCCTGGCGCGGCCGCCAGGATGCCAAAAACAAGCCGGGTCGGGGCCTGGGCGGCAATATCGAGATCGTCGGCACGCCCGAGCAGGTGGTCGAGCAACTGGTCGCCCTGAAGAAGACCGGCATCGACGGCGTACAGCTCGGCTTCTACGACTTCGCGCCCGATCTCGATTATTTCGGCGAGCGCATCCTGCCGCTCCTGGAACAGGCGGGGGTGCGGCTATGACCGGCCCCTCGCGTCGCCTCGTCCTGGCCGGCCTGGCGGCGGTCCCCTTGGCCGCCCGCCACGCCTTGGCCGATATCGCCCCGGCGGCACCGGTGCGCGGCGGGCAGTTGATCGTCGGCGTCTTTCCCGAGCCGCCGTTGCTCACCTCCGCCATCACCACGGCGGGTGCCACCCAGGCGGTATCGGGCAAGATCTTCGACGGCCTGCTGGCGGTCGATCTCGACCTGAAGCCCCAGCCCAGCCTGGCGACGAGCTGGGAGGTGGCGCCCGACGGCTTGACCTTGACCTTCAAGCTGCGCCCGGGTGTCACCTGGCACGACGGCAAGCCCTTCACCTCGGCCGATGTCGCCTTCTCGGCGCTGGAAGTGTGGAAGAAATTCCACGGCCGCGGCCGTTCGACCTATGCCAATGTGACCGCAGTCGAAACACCCGATCCGCTGACCGCGATCTTCAAGCTCAGCCGCCCGGCGCCCTACATCATTGCCGCCCTGGTGGGCGCTGAATCGCCCGTGATCCCCCGGCACCTCTACGAGGGCACGGACATCCTGACCAACCCGCACAATACCGCCCCCATCGGCACCGGCGCCTTCCGCTTCGTGCAGTGGGAACGCGGCAACTACCTGGTTCTGGAACGCAACCCGACCTACTGGAACCAGCCCAAGCCTTACCTCGACCGGGTGATCTACCGCTTCCTGCCCGACCCGGCCGCCAACATGAACGCGCTGGAAACGGGGGAGGTGCAGCTCATCACCTCCAACCTGCTCTACAACGATATCGGGCGGCTGATCCAGAACCCGGAGATCGAGGCAGTACGGCGGGATTCGCCCTATTCGTCGACCGTGTCGGCCTTCGAGCTGAACCTCGAGCGCCCGCTGTTCCAGGACCTGCGGGTGCGCCAGGCCTTCGCCCATGCGATCGACAAGGACTTCATCGTCAAGAACATCCAGTACGGCTATGCCACGGCGGTGAACGGGCCGATCCCGCCGGACATGCCGGAATTCTATACCGCCGATGTCCCGCTCTATCCCTTCGATCTGCGCAAGGCCGAAGAATTGCTGGACGCCGCCGGCCACAAGCGGGGCGCTGACGGGGTGCGCTTCACCATCACCCACGATCCGGCACCCACCGGGCCGATCTACCTGCGCAGTGCCGAGCTGATCCGCGACACCTTCGAAAAGATCGGGGTGAAGGTGGTCATCCGCAACCAGGATTTCCCCTCGTTCCTGCGCCGGGTCTACACAGACCGGGAATTCGACACGATCCACTACGGCGCCCAGACCGGGCCGGACCCGGCGATCGGCACTCAGCGCTATTACTGGTCGGGCAGCTTTGCCCGCGGCGTCGCCTTCTCCAACGGCTCAGCCTACAACAGCCCGGTCGTCGACAAGCTGTTGCTGGATGCCCAGGCGGAACTGGACCCCAAGGTCCGGCGCGACCTCTATGTCCGCTTCCAGCAGCAGGTGCAGATCGACCTGCCGCGCATCCCCACCGTCGCGGCCCAGGCCGTGGTGCTGAAGCGGCGTAACGTCAAAAATCTCGTCACCACCGGCGACGGCGTGCTCGGCAATTTTGCCGACGTCTTTATCGCGTGAGGAGGGCGCCATGAGCGACTGGGATGTTATCATCGTCGGCGCCGGCGCCGCCGGCCTTGCCGCGGCTTGGGCGGCACGGGCGGAAGGCGCCAGCGTGCTGGTGGTCAACAAGGGGCTGGTCGGCCGCTCCGGCGCCACCATCACGTCCGGAGGCGGCATTTCCGTCGCCGGGCAGACCCTGATTTCATTGGGCTTGGCCGGCGACCCGGACGATACCGAGGAGAAATTTCTCAACGATACCATCCGCGCCGGCTCGTTCGTGAACGACCAGCATCTGGTCGAATCCATGGTGGTCAATGTCGGGGCCGAGCTGAAGGTCTTCCTCGACCGGGGCAACAAGGTCACGGTCAGCAAAAAGCCGCCGGGCCATTCCAGCGGCCGGGGCGTGCGCATTCCCGGCGTCGACATGCAACGGGTGATGACCCAGGCGGCGGTCCAGGCCGGTGCCCGCTTCCGCGAGGATTTCCAGTCGGTCGGGCTGCTGCGCCATGACGACGGCGTGGTCGGCGTCGCCGGCCTCGACCGGCGCACCGGCGAGGTCGAGGCGATCCATGGGCGAACCGTGGTGCTGGCGACCGGCGGCACCACCTCGAACTGGCGCCTGCGCACGGCGCCCGAGGAGCTGACCGGCGACGGCCATGCCATGGCGCTGGCGGCCGGGGCCGAACTGATCGAAATGGAAATGCTCCAGTTCCTGCCCTGCTGCCTGGTGGCGCCGGACATCTGGCGCGGCCTGCAGTTCCCCTGGATCATCGGGCCGCAGGGGGGCTATCGCGCCTGGCTGCTGAACCGTTTCGGCGAACGCTTCATGGCCAACTGGGACCCGGTGCGCATGGAACTGTCCACGCGCGACATGGTCTCCGCCGCCAGCGCCACCGAAGTGCTGGAGGGCAGGGGCAGCCCCAACGGCGGCGTCTATCTCTCCTGGGCGCACCTGCCGCGCGACATCGTCGACAACCTGCCGCGGCACTCGCCTTCGATCGGCAAGGACTGGCGCTGGGAAGGCTTCGACATGACGCCGCTGGTCGACCAGATCCGTGCCGGCCGCGCGATCGAGGTGGCGCCGGCGGCGCATTTCTCGATCGGCGGCATCCGCATCAACACGGCGGGCGAAACCGGCGTGCCCGGCCTCTTCGCCGGGGGCGAGGCGACCGGCGGCCTGCATGGCGGCAATCGCCTCTCGGGCAGCGCCGGCGCCCAGATCCTGGTCCAGGGCTCGGCCGCCGGCCGGTCGGCGGCCAAGGCGGCGCGTGGCAACAAGGTCGGCGCGCCGGCTCAGAACTGGGCCTATCTGAAAGACCGGATCGAGGCGCCGTTCCGCCGCGAGAATGGTGTGGTCCCGCTGGAGGTCAAGCAGCGTCTGACGGGCCTGGCCGAAGCCGCCCTGGGCGCGGTGCGCACCGGGCCGGCCCTGGAAAAGGCGCTGGCCGAGGTGCGCGACATCGGTGCGACCGTGGTGGGCGAGCTCAGCAGCCGCAACCGCGACCGCGTGTGGAACCGCGACTGGTCCGACGCGCTGGAAGTCCAGGCGGCGGTGCCGGTGCTGGAATCCGCCTTGCTGTCGGCCCTGGGCCGGTCCTATTCAGTCGGCGCCCATCAGCGCCACGACTGGAAGGGTGGGAAACCCAGCGCGTTGCATCACGGCTTCGTCGGCCAAGTCGGCGAGACGCTGGCCTATCATTCGGCGTCGGTCGAATTCCCCTTCCTGTCGCCGGCCTCTCCATGAAAATGCACCTGCGCCTTCACCGTCCGGACCGCCCCGGCGAGCTGGTCAGCTTCGACCTGCCGCCGCCGGCGCAGGCGGGCATTGCCGCTGAAGATTGGGCCGGCATCAGCGTCAGCGCCGCCCTGCAGTACCTGCAGCGCGCGGTCGACCCGGCGCTGGGCTATGCCCTGTCGTGCCGGCGCGGCCTTTGCAACATCTGCGCGATGAAGATCGACGGCGAGGTGGTGACCGCCTGCACGACGCCGATGCATGACGGGATCCTGGTGGAGCCCGCCCGCGACAGCCTGGCGCTGCGCGACACCGTGGTCGAGCTCAGCCTCGTCCGCCGCGCCCGCGTCCTCTCTCCCGCCGAACAAGCAGACCCAAAGGAACCGCACCATGCCCGTTGAATTCGTCGGCCATGTCGGCAGCCGTGCCGGCTCGGACGTGGTGCCGCAGAGCGGCCCCATCGTCGACAAGGACTACATCCGCAACCTGGCCCAGAGCGCCGAGGCCTCGGGCTTCGACCGGCTGCTGATCGGGGCCTTCTCGACCATCCCCGACAACAACCAGATCGCCGCCTATGTCTTCCAGCACACCAAGACCCTGGGGACCATGCTGGCCCACCGCACCGGCTTCCTGCCGCCGACCATGGGTGCCCGCCAGCTCGCGACCCTGGATCATTTCGCCGAGGGACGCCTGGGGGTGCACGTCATCACCGGCGGCACCGACGAGGATCAGCAGCGCGACGGCGATTTTCTGGATCATGACGAGCGCTATGCCCGCACCGACGAATATCTCGATGTGCTCAAGCGGGTCTGGACCAGCAACGAGCCCTTCGATCACGAGGGCAAGTACTATCGCTTCAAGGGTGCCTTCTCGACCGTGAAGCCCTACCGCCCCTCGGGCATCCCGATCTATTTCGGCGGCTCGTCCGATGCCGCGATCGAGGTGGCGGGCAAACATGCCGACACCTTCGCCCTGTGGGGCGAGTCGCTGGCCCAGACGCGCGAGACCATTGCCAAGGTGCGCGCCTCGGCCGCCCGCTTCGGCCGGGCCGACAAGATCCGCTTCACCCTGGCCTTCCGCCCCATCGTGGCGCGGACCGAACCGGAGGCCTGGGCCCGTGCCGACCAGATCCTGGAGAAGGTGAAGGCTAGCGTCGCCAGGGGCGGCAACTTCAGCAACCGCAGCAATGGCAAGCTGCCGATGAATGTCGGCTCCGTCCGCCTGCGCGAGGCCGCCGCTCAGGGCCGCATCCTCGACAAGCGCCTGTGGACCGAGGTCGCCGCGGTCAGCGGGGCCGGGGGCAATTCGACCGCGCTGGTCGGCACGGCCGAGCAGGTCGCGGAATCGATCCTCGATTACCACGACATCGGCGTGAACAATTTTCTGGTGCGCTGCTTCTACCCGGAAGAAGACACGGTGACCTATGGCCGCGAGGTGATCCCCCTGGTCCGGGCCGAGATCGCCCGGCGCGAAGCCGCACCGTTGCAGGCAAAGGCAAGCTGACGCCATGCAACGCAGTCCTCACGCGCCTTATCTGCCGACGACACCGTTCCGTTTCGCCCTGCATTTCGCCGGTCGCTTCCGCGGCTGGTACGCCCTGATGCTGGCGCTGGAAGTCAGCGCCGCCACCAGTTCCATCCTGATGCCCTATACGATCGGCCAGATGGTGAAGATCGTCACCCAGGCGGCCAGCAATATCCCCGCCGTCTGGTCGGTCCTGGCGGTGCCCTTTGCCGCCTTTGTGGCGCTGAACCTGGGCGAGGTGGTGTTCAGCCGCCTGGCCGGGTCGTGTCGCATCTACGTCGCCCCCCGGATCAGGATCACCGTCACCAAGGATGTCTTCGCCTATCTCCAGTATCACTCGCACCGTTTCATCAATAATAATTTCGCCGGCGCGCTGGCCCACAAGATTTCGGAAATGTCCCACGGGGTCAGCATGGCCCTGTCGGTGGCGATCTTCGACTTCCTGCCCATCCTTGTGAAACTGGCCGTCTCCTCGGCCCTGCTGTCCTTCGTCTCGGGCGAGCTGGCGCTGTTCGTCCTGGTCTGGTCGGTGATCTTCCTTTCCGTCTCGTTCCGCCTGGCGCGCAAGGCGCAATTCTATGCCCGGCTGCATTCGACGGCGCGCAGTGAGACCACAGGCAAGCTGGTCGATTCCGTGACCAACCTCTCCAGCGTCCGGCTGTTCTCTCGGCTGGGTTTCGAGCAGGACTACATCAACGGCTTCCTGAACATCGAGATAAAAACCGGCACCCGCTCCATGGGTTACATGGAGAAGATCCAGTGGTTCCAGTTCTCGGGCGCCATGCTGCTGAAGATCGGTATCGTCTTCATCGGCGTCTTACTGTGGCGCGATGGCCATATTGATGTGGCGGCCTTCGTCATGGGGATCAGCCTGGCCCTGCTGATCATCAGCGAGGTGCGCAACCTCGGCCGTCGCCTGCTGGAATTCTTCGAGTTCATCGGCAATATCGCCAATGGGGTCCATGCCATCGTGCGCCCGCACGAGATCATCGATGCCCCCAATGCACCGGCCCTGAAGATCGCCAAGGGCGAGATCGAATTTCGCGACCTGAGCTTCGGCTACACGCCCGACCGCAATGTCTTCGAGCACCTGAACCTGACGATCAAACCGGGGCAACGGGTCGGCCTGGTGGGCTTCTCGGGCTCGGGCAAGTCGTCGCTGCTGAACCTCGTCCTGCGGCTCTACGATCCGCAGCAGGGCGCGATCTTGATCGACGGCGTCGACATCCGCGACGTGACGCAGGACTCGCTGCACAGCCAGATCAGCCTGATCCCGCAAGATCCCGGCCTGTTCCACCGCAGCCTGGCGGAAAACATCCGCTATGGCCGCCTTGAGGCCGACGATGCCGAGATCATCGAGGCGGCCAAGAGCGCCCATGTCCACGAATTCATTTCCGAGATGCCGGAATCCTATGCCTCGCTGGTGGGCGAGCGCGGCGTGAAATTGTCGGGCGGCCAGCGCCAGCGCATCGCCATCGCCCGGGTGTTCGCCAAGGCGGCGCCCATCCTGATCATGGACGAGGCGACCTCCAGCCTCGACTCGCTGACCGAGCAGGCGATCCAGGACAGCCTCAACGTGATCATGAAGGGGCGGACGGTGATCGTCGTCGCCCACCGCCTGTCGACCATCGCCCACCTCGACCGGATCCTGGTGTTCGATCGCGGCCGCATCGTCGAGGACGGCTCGCATCACGAGCTGATCGCCAGGGGCGGGGCCTATGCCCGGCTGTGGAACCGCCAGGTCGACGGCTTCATCGGCGGCGACGGGATCGCGGCGGAATGAGTGTATTTGAGAGAAAGACAGGTGTTCCCATGAACGTGGCACAACGCGCGATTCAGACCGGCCCCAGCCGGGAAGAAATCCTGGCCGGCCTGCCCGACGTCGCGGCCGAGATCGCCAAGGGCGCCGCCCGGCGCGAGCTTGACCGCGAATTGCCCTTCGAGGTCTTCGCCCTGCTGCGCCGGACAGGGCTTACCTGGCTGCGCGTGCCGCAGGAACTGGGCGGTCCCGGTGGCTCGCTTGCCGACCAGGTGGAAGTGACCTGCACGCTGGCGGCGGCGGATTCGAACGTGGCCCATGCCCTGCGCAGCCACTTCGGTTTTCTCGAAGGGATCGCGATAGATCCTCAAAGCCCCGCCGCACGCAAATATGCCGGCGAGATCCTGGCGGGCAAGCTGTTCGGCGGGGCGCATATGGAGATCAACACCCCGCGCCCCAATATGATCCGCACCCGCCTGGTGAAGGACGGTGACCGCTTTCGTCTCACGGGCAAGAAATACTACGCGACCGGCGCCGCCTATTCCGACTATACGAGCTTCAGCGCCCTGGACGAGGAGGGGGAATTGACCGGCGTCCTGGTCCCGGCCGGGCGCAAGGGTGTCAATATCCTGGACGACTGGGATGGCATGGGCCAGCGCCTGACCGCCAGCGGCGGTGTCGACCTCGATGACGTGGAAGTCCTGCCCGACGAGGTGGCGATCCGGCGTGCCGGCAGTCCCTTCATGCGCCGCCACCAGGCAACCCGGGCGCAGCTTCACCTGATGGCGGTGATCGGCGGCATCGTCCGCAATGTGCTGAGCGACGCCATCGCCTATGTCCAGACCAAGGCCCGTTCAGCCAAGCACAGCGCATCGGAAACCGCGCGCGGTGATCATTTCGTGCAGCAAGTGGTGGGCGAAATCGCGGCCGCCTCTCACATCATCGACGTGACCATCGCCGACACGGCACGCACGCTCGACGTGGCCGCGGCCGCGATACTGGCCGGCGCGCCTGACCTGGATGACCTTGTGCTGCGCGGCCAACTCGCCAATTCCAAGGCACAGATCGTGGTCGGCAAGCTGGCGATCCGCGCCGCCGAACAACTCTTCGACACCGGCGGCGGCTCCGCGACCTCGCGGAAATGC
This sequence comes from Oleomonas cavernae, assembly GCF_003590945.1. Taxonomy (NCBI): domain Bacteria; kingdom Pseudomonadati; phylum Pseudomonadota; class Alphaproteobacteria; order Acetobacterales; family Acetobacteraceae; genus Oleomonas; species Oleomonas cavernae. Next base: position 142,756 of record NZ_QYUK01000011.1, read on the forward strand.
AACTACGATCGCCACTGGCGCAACATCCGCACGATCCTCAACCACAACCCCCTGCTGCTGAAGGGGCGGGTGATCGGTGACTACCTGCTGAACGGCGCCCGCGACGATTTCGACGAGGGCCGGGTGTTCTGACCAGTTCGGCGTGCAAAGAACGTCGCCCATGCGGCATGCACAAGCCCTAAGCCTGCTGGGATTCTCGAAGAGGCTATGCCGGTGAGGAACAGCGTTTCGGCGGCTCGCAGCGTGGATCAGCTTGGGCTTGGGCTGAACCCGGCCGGCGGCAGGATGCGGTGCCCTCAGGGGCGAGCCGTTGCCGAATAGCTTCCGACGCCGGGTACCAGGCGCATAGGCAGCTCGGTAGACACCGCGGCGCTGGAGCGAACGCAACAAGGCCATGCTGCTCTTGTTCCTGAGCAACGATCTGAGAATTGCCGATGTGCATGAAATTGTGGAGCAGTGCCTGACGACCCTGCCGCACTTTGGTTTGGGTACAACGAACGTCAACTCAGGCTATGGACGGTCGTTCGACTTTGTCATGGACGGCGTCATCAATGCCCTGGAGATCGTGGCTGCCACAATCGAGAAGCTTGTTGAGGGCAGCGTAGGCGAGCTGAGTGGCTGGCTGCTCAATCATGTGAGCTGTTGGTGATGGAGAGGGGAGGCACACAGTGAGCCCACGCCGCATCGAGGCGATTCCAGCCAATGCGCATGAGCGCCACCTGTGTCGCTAAGCTGCCGCCTGAAACAGCAATTTGAGATGGTTGCAGGCCCCCGCAACCAAAATCCTCAAATGAACTCAGACACATAGGCCACCTCCGGGTGGCCTTTGCTTGTCCACACCACGCCCGTGTCGCCACCGTGTCGCCACCGCAAATGGGATAAAAGGGGACCGGGCGGGCACTGTTTGTTCCCCGGAAGCCAGTCCTATTGAATGCGCCCAGCTCTGGGAGGCGATCGTGTCCCTGGGGTGGTGTAGGTGACGGTGGTTGACCGTCGATCACCGGCAGGGCCGGGATGTGTCAGGTTGCCATGGTGGGCAGGCTGACGATGGGATCATCGCTCAGGGGCGCGATGGTTTCCAGGGTCATGTAGCGGGCACGCTGGACCGCCCATTCATCGTTCTGTTCGAGCAGGATGGCGCCGACCAGTCGGGTGATCGCGGCCTCGTTGGGGAAGATCCCGACCACCTCGGTGCGGCGCTTGATCTCGCCGTTCAGGCGCTCCAGCGGATTGGTGCTGTGAAGCTTGGTCCGGTGCTGGGCCGGGAAGCTCATATAGGCCAGGACATCGGGCTCGGCCGCGTCCATCAGGGCCGCCAGCTTGGGGACCTTGGGCCGGAGCTGGTCGGATACCCGTCGCCACTGCTGCCGGGCCGCCTCGGCGTCCTCCTGGGCGAAGGCGGTGGCGATGAAGGCCGAGACCACACGTCGCCCGCTGCGGCCGGCATGGGCCAGGGCATTGCGCATGAAGTGCACCCGGCAGCGCTGCCAGAGCCTGCCCCTGCGAAGGCGGGGGTGGCGGTGAGAATCTTCGAGACCGCGGCCTTCAGGCCTTCGTGCGCGTCGGAGACCACCAGCTTCACCCCACGCAGGCCCCGGCGGGCCAGCTTGCGCAGGAAAGCGGCCCAGAACGTCTCCGCCTCGGAGGGGCCGACATCGAGCCCCAGGATCTCGCGCCGGCCATCGGTGTTGACGCCCACCGCGACGATCACCGCGACCGAGACGATGCGGCCGTTCTGGCGAACCTTCACATAGGTGGCGTCGATCCACAGATAGGGCCAGTCGCCCTCGATCGGGCGCTCCAGGAAAGCCGTCACCGCTCGTCGATCTCCTCGCAGAGCCGCGACACCTGGCTCTTGGAGATCCCGCTCATGCCCAGCGCCTTGACCAGGTCGTCGACCGACCGGGTTGATATGCCCTGAATGTAGGCCTCCTGGATGACGGCCGTCAGGGCCTTCTCGGCCACCCGGCGGGGCTCGAGGAACCCAGGGAAGTAACTACCCTTACGCAGCTTCGGAATGCGGAGTTCCACGGTCCCGGCCCGGGTCTCCCAGGCCCGGTCGCGGTAGCCGTTGCGCTGGGCCAGCCGCTCGGCGCTCTTCTCGCCGAAGCCCGCTCCGGTCAGCCCGCCGACCTCCATCTCCATCAGCCGCTCGGCGGCGAAGCCGATCATCTCGCGCAGGAAATCCGCATCGCTGCTCTTCTCCAGCAGCCCGCGCAGGTTCATCATCTCGTCGGTCATCGGTGGCGTCCTCTCAGGTTCGTCTTCGCAAACAAACCCTACCGGGAAATCGCCGGTGGCCACCCTATCCCGCTACACCCTCATCAGGACAAGCGGGGCACCTACACCACCCCCAGGGGCACGATCTAAGCCGCAATCCGCCCTCCGTTTGGTGCCCTTTGTGAAGGGCACTACGGTTCCCACCTTTGTCCGCCAATGGGCTGTTGGGCGGCCAAGCCTCAAACTGTCCGGAAACCAATTGTGGTGATGGCTTTCCGGACAAATTGATTGTCGGACGGGTTTCCGGACAACCCCCTGCCGACATGGCTGCGATTGGCTCCACATGGGCTTGGACAGCCGTTTGGGATCTCGCGTTACAACCTCGACGCGCCCGTCATGACCGACCGCCGGTCCTCGCGTGAGGGCTTCGACACGGGCAAGGGCGAGGATCGCTATTCTCGCTGATCTCAGCCGAGTGCCGTTGTGCTGGAGTGCCCTGGGTGCTGGCGGCGGGATGTTTTGCATCTCGCACCAGTGTGATTTTCACTAAACGCCCTGAAGTGACTTTTGGTATCCCTTAGAGGTTGATGTGATACGCACGCGTTTCCCCTGGTTAAGGTGCGCCTGGCGGGCGGGAAGGCCGGCCTCCTGACGGCGGCCAACGACATGGCGGAACACAGCGAACTGCCGATGGTGCTCTATGTCTATGGCGTAATCGTCGTGCCGGTCTTCGCCGCCTACCGCGATTGGCGTGCGGTCATCGCCTGCTGCCTGCCGCTCACCGTGGGCACCTTCATCGGCTACTGGTTCATGAAGGAATTCGAGATCGGCCTCACTGTCGCCACCCTGCCGGTTATGGTGCTCGCGGTCGGCATCGGCCTCGCCATTTCCGGCATGCATTACACCGCCATAGCGGGGCTGACGGCGATCCCCCTGGGCCTGTCGGCCCGACCGATCCGGTAATGCCGCACGACATCATGGCGATCGTGGTCGCAATAGTCTCCTTCCTCATTTCCGGCGGGTTCCTGCTGTCGCTGACACCCGATCGCCAGCTCGACCGAGAACAACCGGCCCCGTCGCCCGTCGCCTCGAGCGCATCCGCCGGGGAGGAAAAATCGCTGCCGCCGGAAGCGGCTTTCGCGCGCCAGGTCGAGGTGCAGAAAGACAATCGCAACCACCGGCTGGCGGTGTCGAGCATCGCCTTCGTGCGGGCCAACGGGCATTACACCCTGGTCTCGGACGGCGAGCAGGAATCCTTCTGCCAGAGCACGATCGGCGAGATCGAGGCCTTGCTGGATCCTGCCCTGTTCATGCGCGTCCACCGCAGTTATATCGTCTCGATCAGCCGCATCGAAGCCGTCCGCCGGGCAGGCGATGGCGGCATTGCCGAGATCGACGCCCAGGTGTCCCACATCTGGAGTCTCATGGCCAGGCCGCAAACCCGGCCGGCCGGCCATATACAGCAATCGGCGTGGGCACTACCGGCACCGCCCACGATGATCCTACACTGGGCCCACCGGGGAACCACCGCGGCTGGTCGGGCGGCAGCGTTGGAACTCAGGCGATGCAGCGGACTTCTGCAGCCAGTGCTATCGTCGTCATCGCGGAGGCAATTAGATGGGTTCCACCCAGCGTTGCCACCAGGTTGTCGTGGGCTAGACCGCGTCGGGGGGCCAGACCGAGGCGGGGCGGTTGTGCCGGAAAGCGTGGATCCGCCCATCGATGCAATTCCGCCTGGCGGATGCGTTCGGCGCCGAGTTCGCAGGCCAAGAGCTGATGATAAAGGGCCTCGACAGCCGGATCTGCGATCGGCCCCGTATGCGACTTTGCCGTGCGCCTCAAGGCTCGGAGGGGGCGGATGATCTCCTCGTGCCATTGTTTGCCCGGCGCTTCGGCAAAATCCACCGCCGTAACGGCCCGGCCTCGACTGGCGCCAGCCCATGCGGCCAAGAGGACGAGATTGACATCGGCCCCAGCCTCGTCCTGCAAGGCGATGCAGGCAGCCGCGACACCCGGCATCGCATAGACAGCGCATGAGAATTGCCAGAAGGGGTTGTCGAGATCCAGCACCGGCAGACCCTTTTCACCCACGGGAAACGCCCTGCCTCCCGGCGCGGGCGGCAGAAACGAATCTGCCTCCGCTACCGGGCATCGGTCCAGGAGATTATTCCCGCGACCCAATCTGGAGGCTGATCTCGCCAAGGCCCTCGATCGAGCCTTGCAGATGATCGCCCGGGGCTGTCGGGCCGACGCCTGCGGGCGTGCCGGTGAAAATCAGGTCGCCCGCCTTGAGGTGGTAGTAGTTGGACAGGTGGGAGATCAGTTCCTCGACCGACCAGATGAGATCCCGGAGGTCGGCAGATTGCCGGGTCTCGCCGTTCTGGCGCAGTTCGATGCGGCCCGCGATCGGATGACCGACGGCAGACACGGGCATGATCGGCGAGACAACCGCGCTTTGTTCGACATCCTTGCCGAGATCCCACGGCCGGCCCTTGGCGCGGGCGTCGAGCTGCAGGTCGCGCCGGGTCATGTCGAGACCGCAGGCGTAACCATAGATGATGCCGGGCGCCTCGGCCTCGGTTACGCGGAAGCCGGGCTCGCCGATCGCGACCACAAGCTCCATCTCATAGTGATAATTGTCGGTGCCGGGCGGGTAGGGAACGGTGCTCCCGCTCTCGATCGCGGCCTGGGGGCTCTTGGTGAAATAGAAGGGCGCCTCGCGGTCGACCTGGACGCCCATCTCCTTGGCGTGGGCCTCGTAATTGCGGCCGACGCAGAAGATACGGTTGACGGGCAGGCGGCGGTCGCTGCCGGCGATGGGAAGGCTGGGCAGGGTGACCGGGGCAAAGATCAGGTCGCTCATCAGGCGTCGAACTCCTCGTAGAAGCCAAGTTTGCGCTGCATCGGCGCATCATCGATGACAAACAGGAAGGCAGGCTTGTTGCTCGAGCGGTTGGCGAGCGCCACGGCTGCATGGGTCGGCACGGCCATGCTGTCGGCTTCGGCGAAACCGAGCGTGACGCCATCGATCTCCGCCGTTCCCTCGCCCTCGATCACATGGAACAGGGCGGACGCGGAGCGGCGCTGGAGAGTCAGTTCCTCGCCCGGGCGCAGCATGAGGGCGGAGAAGCCGAGGGTCGGCAGGCATTCCATGCCCGTCTCGGGATTCACATAGGCAAGCTGCACCGGCTCGCCCGCGTTGCAGGCGCCGGCGAAGGCCTCGAGCGAGGCCCGCACCTCGCGCCAGGGAAAGCGCAGCAGGGGATAGTCGGCCCGCTGGCGATTCAGGGCGCGGTAGGGGACCAGGCCGGCGCGGCGGTAGCGCGTCTGCGACGAGTCGGCCTCGTTGCCGATCCGCTGCGGCGGCCCCTCGATCGCATAGGAAGCTTCGAAGTCGTAGACCATGGGCAGGTCCAGCGCATCGAGCCAGATCACCGGGCCAGGGCCGCCGTGGCCATGCTCGTGCCACAGCTTTGCCGGGGTCAGGATCAGGTCGCCCTTCTCCATCGGGCATTTCTCGCCGTCAACCGCGGTAAAGCCGCCGGTGCCCTCGACGACGAAGCGGACCGCGCTGGGCGTGTGGCGGTGGTTGGGCGCCGTCTCGCCGGGCAGGATCAGCTGCATGCCAGCATAGATGGTCGAGGTGGCCCGGATCGCCTGCTCGCCCAGGCCCGGATTGACCAGGACGAGGACGCGGCGCTCCGCCTTCTCGATCGGCGTCAGGCGGCCGGCTTCGAGCAGCAGGGGGCGGATCGCCGCATAGCGCCACAGGGTCGGGCTGGTTCGCCGCTCGGGCCGGCCGCGGGGCAGCAGCCCCCGCAACACCGGCCACAGCGGCAGAAGATTGTCGCCGGCCAGGGCGGACAGATAGTCCGCCGGCAGTTCGGCCATGGTACCCAGTTCCGTCATCGTTTCCCGCCTTCGACGTGCCGCGCCGGGCCTTGAGATCGGCGCCTCTTTAATCGTCAGAGTACTGATGAGCATACGTCTGTCAATGTTCGCCGGATGCAGCCCTGCTGCGTTCCCAGCGCCGGACGGGCGGGGCGAGGGCCAGGAACGCGGGGATCGGCGGTCCCCGGTGAAAGCTGTCGGCACGGGCGAAGATGTCGCCGTCGGCGCGGGTCGGGCGGCGGCGCTGGCGCTCGTAGTCGGCCGGGGAGGCATAGGTCACGCATTCCGTCCAGCACCCGGGAACGGCCAGGTTCTGCAGCAGTTGCCAGCCGCCGCAGCCGTCGCGCCGGCGGATGCGGCGCAGCGCGGCCATGGCCCGGCGGAAATCGCCGGTGTCGGCGGGGGCGATGCGGAACGGCCTGCACAGGATCACGCGGCCGGGGCCTGCGGCGGTGCAGGGCGGCTCGGCGCGGGGCAGGGGGCGATGGTCGCTGCCATCGAAGGCCGGCAGGGCGGCGAGGCGGCGCAGGAAGGGGGCGGCAAGCATGCCGGCGCCGGCCAGCGCGAGGGCCGGGCGGATCCCCGCCAGGTCCGCAAGCTGGCCCCAGGCCCAGCTGCCGAGGCCAAGGCCGCCGAACCAGGCGATCAGGAAGATCGCGATGACACGCCCCCGCACCCAGCCGGCGGCATGGACCTGGATCAGGACGTTCAGGCTCGACAGGGTCGCCATCCAGGCGGCGCCGCCCAGCATCAGGGCAGGCACGATAAGGGCGAGCTCGCCGGTGAGGGCGGGCACGCAGCAGGCGACCGCGAAGGCGAGGCCGCCGGCCGCCGCCATGCCTTCGCTGCCCAGGCGCTGGCGCAGGCGCGAAACGGCAAAGCCGCCGGCCACGGCGCCGACGCCGATCCCCGCCAGCATCGTGCCGTAGGTGACGGGGCCGCCCCCGACGATATCCCTGGCGATGACGGGCAGCAGGGCCCAGATCGAAGCGGCGAGCATGGTGAAGGCAAGACAGCGCAAAAGCACGGCGAGCAGCCCGCGCTCGCCCGCGACATAGCGGAAGCCGCCCAGCATCGCCCGTGCCAGCCCTTCGCGGGGAAGGCTCTCGGCGGCCCTGCGCTGGGCCCAGAACAGCAGGACTGCGACGGCGGGGGCACTGAGGGCGGCGCCGGCGAGAAGGGTCGCGGGGACGCCGGCCCCTGCCACCAAGACGCCGCCGATCGCCGGGCCGACTGCCCTTGCGGCATTGAAGGACATGCTGTTCAGGGCGATCGCCGCCGGCAGTTCGGCGGGCGGGACAAGGTCGCCGGCCGAGGCATGGGCCGCCGGCTGGCGCAGCGCCGTGCCGCAACCGGTCAGGAAGACCAGCCCCAGCAAGGACCATACGGTCAGCGCGTCAAGCGCCGCGGCCAGGGCAAGTGCCGAGGCGCCCAGCATCATCAGCGCCTGTCCGGCCAGATAGACCGGCCGGCGCCCCCATTGATCGGCGAGCGTGCCGCCCAGCAGCGACAGCAGGGGCACCGGCAACGAGGTCGCCGTCTGCACCAGGGCGACGAGTTCGGCGCCCGGCGCCATCCGCACCATGGCCCAGGCGGCGGCAACTCCCTGGATCCAGGCGCCGGTATTCGATGCCAGCGTGGCAAGCCACAGGGCGCGGAACCGGGGATGTCGCAGGGGGGCGAAGGTCTGGTGGCGGCCCGCCGGCCCCTGGCTGCCGTCTCCCATGCCATGTGCTCCCCGTGATTTTCTGATTTATGTCTGATGAATTTTAAGTTGCTGGCGCTCGGCGCGCCGACATGGAAATGACGCAGAATCGCACCAGGAATACCGGCTTTCCTCGCGGCCGAAGCGTTTTGACACTGGGAAATTGCTCTGATAATAATCAGACATATGCTTATAAAAGCAAGGGCGGAAACCGAGAGCTCACCCCGTTCGGGGCCGGGCGCTCCCATGGCGAAGGCACAATAATGACAGGAACACTGCACCCGCTTCCGGCCGTCGGCCCGGCGCGCCACCTGATCGCCGGTGCCTGGGTCACCGGCGATACGACGCCGGCCCCCTCGTTCGATCCGGCGACCGGCACGGTGATCGGCCACTACCATCCAGGCGACGTGGCCCTGGCCGAAGCGGCGATCGCCGCCGCCCGGCGGGCTTTCGACGGGACGGACTGGGCCTCGGCCCCGCGGCTGCGGGCCTCGGTGCTCAATCGCTGCGCCGCCAACCTGACCGCCCGGGCGGAGGAATTGGCCGCGCTGATCGCCCATGAGAACGGCAAGCCGATGCTGCAGGCCCGGCGCGAGGTTGCCGCCGCCGCGTCCGAGGTTTCCTATTACGCCGGCCTGTGCCGGACCCTGGCCGGCCGCGTGCTGGAGCCCGAGCCCGGCCAGTATTCGCTGATCGCCAAGGAGGCGGTCGGGGTCGCCGCGGTGATCGTGCCGTGGAATGCCCCGGTTACCCTGCTGTTCCGTTCGCTGGCCGCGGCGCTGGCGGCGGGCTGCACCGCCGTGGTCAAGCCCGCGGCCCAGACCAGCCTGATCAACGCCTTCGCGCTGGAATGCCTGGCCGGTATCGACGGGTTGCCGCCCGGCGTGGTCAACAGCGTGAACGACGGCGGGGTCGCGGTCAGCGAATGCCTCGTCGCCTCGCCCGATGTGGACGTGGTGAGTTTCACGGGGTCGTCCGCCGTCGGCAAGCGCATCATGGCGGCGGCGGCGCCCAGCCTGAAGCGCGTCTCCCTTGAGCTCGGCGGCAAGACGCCCGCCATCGTCTTCGCGGATGCCGATCTCGACAAGGCGGCGGACGAGCTGATCCGCGCCGCCCTGGTCAATTGCGGGCAGCAGTGCGTGGCCGCCAGCCGCTTCCTGGTCCAGCGCGACTGCTTCGAGACGATGGCCGACCGGCTTGCGGCGCGCTTCGCCGCCCTTCGCATCGGCCCCGGTTACGATGCCGCCAGCCAGGTGGGCGCGGTGATCGACCGCGCCAATCGCGACCGCCTGGAAGGCTGGCTCGACCGGGCGGCGGGCGAGGGGGAGATCCTGCTGCGCGGCCGGCGCCTGGACGACCGCTTCCCCGGCGGCGCCTTCCTGTCGCCCAGCCTGGTCGCGGTGCGCAACCCGGCTTCCAGCCTGGTGCAGGAGGAACTGTTCGGCCCGATCGTCAGCATCGAGCCCTTCGATGACGAGGCCGGCGCGCTCGCCCTGGCCCATGCGACGCGCTACGGCCTCGCCGCCAGCGTCTTCACGCGGGATCTCGCCCGTGCCATGCGCGTCGCGCGCCGGCTGAAGACGGGCACGGTCTGGCTGAACGCCCACGGCCGCCTGATCGCGGAGGCCGAGATGGAGGGCTTTGGCGAAAGCGGCATCGGCCGGCTGCACGGTGCCGATGCCCTGGGCGAATTCCTGCAGACCAAGCACATCTATCTGCCGTTCGGCGAAGCCTGACGGCCCGGAAGGAAAAGAGTCATGGAAAGCGTGACCCTGCGTAACGTCACCGTTGCCGAGGCTTATCTGCACCTGCTGCTCGACCGCGGCATCGATTATTTCTTCGCCAATGCGGGCACCGATTTCGCACCGTTGATCGAGGCCTTCGCCAAGGCGGACAGCGAAGGCACCCGGCTGCCCAGGCCGGTCACCGCGCCGCATGAGAATGTCGCGGTCTCCATGGCGCTGGGCCACACGCTGGTCAGCGGCAAGCCCCAGGCGGTCATGGTCCATGTCAACGTCGGCACGGCCAATGCCCTCTGCGGCATCCTCAACACCAACCGCATCCGCCTGCCCATGCTGTTCACGGCCGGGCGGACGCCGATCCTGGAATCCGGCATGGCCGGCGCCCGCGGCAGTTTCATCCACTGGCCGCAGGAGATGTACGACCAGGCGGGCATGGTGCGCGAAGCGGTGAAATGGGACTATGAACTGCGCAACAGCCAGCAGCTCGAGGCGGTGGTCGACCGGGCGCTGAGCATGGCGACCATGTCGCCGGCGGGTCCGGTCTACCTGACCCTGCCGCGCGAAGTGCTGGCGGCGATGCTGCCCGAATTCACCTATCGGCGCGATGGCCGGCAGGCGATACCGGGGCCGGCGCTGGGCACCCCGTCGGCGGTGGCCGAGGCGGCGGGCCTGCTGGCCGGGGCGCGCAACCCCCTGGCGATCACCTCCGCCGTCGGCCGCGACCAGGCCGCGACCGCCGCCTTGGCCGAGTTGTGCCAGGCCTTCGCGCTGCCGGTGGTGACCTACAACCCGCGCTTCGTCGAACTGCCGTCCGATCACCCGATGCATCTGGGCACCGAGCCTGCGCCCTTGGTCGAGGACGCGGACGTCATCCTGGTGGTCGAGGCCACGGCGCCCTGGCTGCCCGGTCAATGCCGGCCCAGGCTTGGTGCGAAAGTCATCCACCTCGGCGAGGATCCGCTCTATCCCGAACTGCCCATGCGCAGCTTCCCCTGCGATATCGCGATCAAGGCCGATCCGGCCGCCGGGCTGCGCCAATTGGCCGAGGCGATGGCGGTATCGCCGGCGGCCGATGCCGGTCTGGTCGAGGATCGCCGCCGCCGGGTGACGGCGCAGCGCGCGGCCCTGGACCAGTCGCGCGACGCCGCCTGGAAACAGGCGCAGGCCTCCAGCCAGATCACCTCGCTGCACATCAGCAAGGCGATCGACGCGGTGAAGGGCGAGGCGCTGGTGTTCAAGGAATCGGGCCTGCGCGGCGATCACATGCGTTTCACCACGCCGGGCACCTATTTCTTCGCGGGCGCCGCCGGCGGCCTGGGCTGGAGCCTGGGCGCGGCGCTGGGCGCGCAGATGGCGGCACCCGACAAGCTGGTGATCTCCACGGTCGGCGACGGCTCCTACATGTTCGGCACGCCGCTGGCGGTCCACTACGTGGCGGCGGAACAGCGGTTGCCGGTGCTCTTCGTCGTCTTCAACAACAAGGGCTGGCACGCCGTGCGCCGCTCCACCAGGGGCATGTACCGGGACGGTTACTCGGCACGGGCAAAGCCCGAGCCGCTGACCGATTTCGGCCCCGACATGCGCTACGAGCACATGATGGAAATCGTCGGCGGCTACGGCGAATGCGTATCCGACCCCGACGACCTGCCCAAGGCCCTCGACCGTGCGCTCGACGCGGTGAAGGGCGAGGGGCGGCAGGCGCTCCTCAATGTTCAGTGCCTGCCGGGCTGAGGGGGAGGTGATGAAGCTTCACGGCTATTTCAGAAGCGCCGCCAGCTACCGCGTGCGTATCGCCCTTAACCTGAAGGGTGTCGAGGCGGCGCAGGCATTCCACCATCTACGCCGGGGCGAGCAGCGCGATCCGGCCTATCTGGCACTGAATCCCCAGGGCCTCGTGCCGGCCCTGGAGATGGACGACGGTTCGGTGCTGACCCAGTCCCTCGCCATCGTCGAGTGGCTGGACGAGGTGTTTCCCGAGCCGCCGCTGCTGCCGGGCGAGCCGTTGCTGCGCGCCCGGGTGCGTGCCTTCGCCGTGGCCATCGCCTGCGATGTGCATCCGGTGCAGAACCTCAAGGTGCTGGCGCGCCTGCGCACGCTGGGCCTCGACGAGGCGGCGGTGACGGATTGGGCGGCCTGGGTCAATCGCGAAGGCCTCGCCGCCTGCGAGGCCTTGCTGGCCGATGGGGCGGGACCCTTCTGCTTAGGCGCCGCGCCGACGCTTGCCGATATCTGCCTCGTGCCGCAGCTCGGCAACGCCAGGCGTTTCGGCGTCGATGTCGCCGCCTTCCCGCGCCTGCTGCGGGCGGAGGCGGCGTGCCGCGCGCTCGAAGCCTTCCGCGCCGCGGCCCCGGAAAACCAGCCCGACGCCGAGTGATCGATCAAAGGAAAGGGCGCCGTCCCGGCCGGGGCGGCGCCCTTTTTGCTGGGCCTGCGTCAGAAGCGCAAGGTGGTACGCAACTGGAAGAAGTTCACGTCGTCGCCACCGGCGAGACGGATCGCATCATCGGTCTGGAAATTCACATACTGGCCGACGACGGTGATGTACTGAACCGGCCGCCAGTTCGCCTCGAGCACATAGGCCGTGCCGATGTCCTTGTCGTCGTTCAGGATCGTGCGCGGCGCCACGGCCATGTTCGCCATGTAGACGCTGTCGTTGCCCGTCTGGCGCCAGAGGAAGTCCGCGCCGGCCGAGAGCGTCAACTCGTCGAGCGGCTGGATACGCAGCGACGGGAAGACCGACACGAGGTTGCTGTAGCCGGTCAGCGAGGCCAGGGTGAAATAGGCATTGTTGGGGAACAGCGGATTGAAGGTGTTCAGCTCCCCGTCGGTGCGGCTGTCGTCGCCGCTCGCGATGTCGAACTTCACGCCGAGGCGGGGCTTGAGGACGACGTCGGACAGGGTATAGCCGGTGTCCGTCCCGAAGGCGTAGGCGCTGATGTCGCTGTCGCCGAACTGGCCGAACTGATAGACGAATTCCCAGTTGTAGTCGAAATCGTCCAGCGTGCCGAAGAGGCGGACGCCGATCGTGTTGCGGTCCTCTTCGCCGGTGGCACCCTGGAAGCTTGCGCCGTCACGATCGTAGTTCATGAGATAGACGTCGGCCGAGAGGCTGAACGGCTTGCCCTTGGCGATCGGCAGCGTGGCATAGACGCCCTTGAATTCCAGATTGTCGTCCGGCTCGTCGTCGAAGGACTCAAGCCCGTTCAGCACCGGCCGGGTCCAGAAGGCGCTGACGGTGTATCCATCCGACTCGAACATGCCGCGCAGGCCGTCATAGCTGCGGCGCTGGTTGGGCGCGTCGCGAACGCCGAGCAGGCGGCCGGAGCCCAGCGGGATTTCCTGCCGCCCGGCGCGCAGTGTAATCGTCGATGTCTTGCTGGTGCCGGCCGTCAGGTCGACGAAGGCCTGCTGGAGTTCGGTCATGCTCTGGTCGGAGGCGGTCAAGGTCGCTTCCTTGCCCCAGGTGCGCGTGTCGCTCAACTCGACGAAGACGCGGGCGACCGAGCCGAAATGAAGATCGGCATAGACCATCGCCCGCTGCTGCAGGTAGTCGTCGTCATCGACGCCGCGCAGGCCGAAGGCGGCATTCTCGCTGAAATCATCGAAGCGCAGCCGGTATTCGCCGCCCAGGGTGAGGTAAATCGGGTTCTCGCCCTCGCTCAGGGGAATGTACTTCAGCGGTGCGAAGAAGCCGGTCCGCTTGGCGGGATCGGCGAGCGCCGAATGGTCCTCGCGCCAGCGTTCGGTCGGCGAGCGGGAAGGCAGGCCTGGCGGGTTGACGCGCGGCGGACTGGCGGGGGCTGCCGCCGGTGCGGCGGGGGCCGGCGCGGCGGCGGGCTGTGCCGCCGTCTGGGCACCGGCCGGTGCGGCAAGGCCAAGCGCGACGAGGCCGGCACCGGATAGTGCCATCAGCCGTCGGGTGGACGGGCTGTTGCGCGTACTCATTCTTCTTCCTCCCAATTGGCCGCGCCAGGAATGCGCGACCTGCCCCATAGCCACCGAATATGCAATCGGTGCTTATTTGTTCATATGTCTGATAATCATATCTCTGCGTAATATGGTGCTGTCAATCCCTTTTGAGTGCGAAACAAGCCTGTCTCGCGGCGTAAAAGGCAATGATCGGCCCCCTGCTCGGCCGATCGGGCCGGGAAGACCGTTCGATGTCTGATAAAAAAGAGAGGGTCAGCCTGCCGATTCGGCGATCAAGGGCACCCGCACGTCGGCATTGTGGTGATTGACCAGCCGATCGAGCAGTTCGACGAAGATGTTCCGCTCGATCGCGGTGAAAGGCTCCAGCAGGCGCTCGACCGAGAGGACGGCCTTGGGCATCACCGCCGCCAGGTGGGTCCGGCCGGCGGCCGTCAGGGCGAGCACGCGCCGCCGGCGGTCTTCCGCATGCTGGCTCCGCTGCAACAGGCCGCGTTCCTCGAGCAGGGCGACGACGAGGCCGGTCGTGGAGCGGTCGAGGCCCAGCAGGCGCGCAAGGGTGATCTGGTCGACGCCGTCGCAGCGGCTCAGGGCGAACATCACCCCGAACTGGGTCGTCGTGATGTCGAATTCCCTGCAGGTCTCGCTGAAGACGGCGACGGCGATCTGGTGGGCGCGGCGGATGAGGTAGCCGGGGCGGCCGTAGAGTTCCGCAAGTTCGTCGGCGGCCGCTGAACCGCCCAGCCGGTTGACCATGCGCTCGAGCAGCGCCGTCAGCATGTCGCGCTCCAGCGCCGGGAACGGCGCCAACAGGCGGACGATGGCATCGAGCGCGCAGGGGCGCAGCAAGGCCAGCAGGTCCCGCCCCGTATCGGTGAGGGTGAGCACGCGCTTGCGCTTGTCCTCGGCGTGGAGGCTGCGTGACAAGAGCTTGCGCTGCTCGAGGATGGACACGACCAGGCCGGTGGTCGAACGGTCGAGGCCGAGCAGGCGCGCGATGGTGATCTGGTCGACGCCGTCGCAGCGGCTCAGGGCGAACATCACGCCGTACTGGGTGGCCGTGATATCGTAGGCGGCGCATTCCTGCGTGAAGATCGAAACCGCGATCTGATGGGCGCGGCGGATGAGAAAGCCGGGGCGGCGGTAGAGTTCGTCGAGGAGGCCCGCTTCGGCCCGTGCCGGTCCCGTTTGCCCGTTGCTGGTGGTCATGCCGCCCCGCCGCTGTTCTTTCCGGCGCGGACACATGACGGCAGGCAGAACCGTTTCGCTTCGGCAGGCATCAAGGCCCCTTCATGACACACTATGCGACCGTCGGCAGTATGATGAGATCGCCGAGGTCGTACAATCATAAATCTGATCAAATTCCGTGCCTATCGTCCATCAGCGGTCCGGCCAGCGGCATGCCCGGCCATGTCGGCACAAAAGCCGGGAAATGCCGCTTGCCGCCGGCGGGCGTGTCATCGGCAAGGCCGGGGCGGGGCGAATTGAGGGGCTTGACAAGGCAACCCGGCCCTTCATATTTTAATCAGACGTATGAACAATTCCAATGAGGGAGGCGCCGCGGGGTCCGTAAAGGACCAACCCGGCCCGAAAACCCCAGCAAGGGATCGGAAATGGCGAGACCCAGGATCATCATCGGGATCAGCGGTGCAAGCGGCGCCGTCTATGGCGTGCGCCTGCTCGAAGCGCTGCGCGTGCTCCAGGTCGAGACGCATCTCGTGGTCTCGCGGGCGGGCGGGCTGACTCTCGCCCATGAAATGAACATGACGGTCAGGGACCTGCGCGCGCTGGCCGATTTCACTTACGGCGCCAGCGACGTGGGCGCGGCGGTTTCCAGCGGCTCGTTCAAGACGCTGGGCATGATCGTGGCGCCGTGTTCGATGAAGACGCTCGGCGAAATCGCGCACGGCACCGGCGGCAATCTGCTGGCGCGGGCCGCCGATGTCGTCCTCAAGGAGCGGCGCCGGCTGGTCCTGATGGCCAGGGAGACGCCGCTGACCCTGGCGCACCTGAAGAACATGCAGTCGGTCACCGAAATGGGCGGGATCATCGCGCCGCCGGTGCCCGCCTTCTATGCCAAGCCCGACTCGCTGGACGCCATGGTCGACCATACGGTGACCCGCGTCCTCGACCTGTTCGGCCTCGATACCGGGCTGATCGAGCGCTGGGCGGGCATCAAACCCGGCAAGGACGACCCTGCCGTAGCGCTGTAACTTTTAGTGATACGTATCCGCCCATCCACCCGCCGCGTTCCGGCGGGCGGCGGATGTCAAGAGGTGTGAAGATGAAAGTCATCATCGTCGGCGGCGGCATTGCGGGCCTGACACTGGCCTGCGGCCTGGCGAAGGGCGGCATCCGTTCCGATGTCTACGAAGTGGCGCCCCAGATCGCGCCGCTCGGTCTCGGCGTCAACCTGCTGCCGCACTCGACCAAGGTGATGGCCGAACTGGGCGTGCTCGACGAGATGCGCCGGCGTTCGGTGGAGACCGTCGAATCGACCTTCTTCAACCGCTATGGCCAGCACATCTATTCCGAACCCGCAGGCCTCCACGCCGGCTATGACGAGCCCCAGCTCTCGATACATCGCGGCGACATCCAGGAGCCGCTGCTGCACCGCTTCGTGGCCCAGGCCGGCGCCGAATTCATGCACACCGGCCGGCGCTGCGTCGGCTATGAGGAAGACGGCGAGGGTGTCACCGTCCACTTCGCCGATACCTTGAACGGGGCGCCCCTGCCGCCGGTCCGGGCCGATGTCGTGATCGCGGCCGACGGCCTGCATTCCGTCATCCGCAAGCAGATGCATCCCGGCGAGGGCGACCCGGTCTATTCCGGCGTCAACATGTGGCGCGGCGCCGCCCTCTGGAAGCCGTTCCTCCAGGGCGGCAACATGACCCGCATCGGCTGGCTGTCGACCGGCAAGCTGGTGATCTACCCGATCCGCAACGATGTCGACGGCAACGGCAACCAGCTCATCAACTGGGTGGTCGAGATCGAGACGCCGAAGTTCAAGGAAAAGCGCGACTGGAACAAGGAAGGTTCACTGGACGACTTCTTCTGGGCCTTCAAGGATATGAAGTTCGACTGGCTGGACGTGCCCGGCCTGCTGCAGGCGACCGAGAAGATCCTGGAGTTCCCCATGGTCGACCAGGATCCGCTGCCGTTCTGGACCACGGGGCGCGTCACCCTGATGGGCGATGCCGCCCACCCCATGTACCCGCGCGGCTCGAACGGCGCCGGCCAGGCGATCCTCGATGCGGCCTGCCTCGCCAAGGCGCTGCTCGCGGCCGAGGATCCGCGGCAGGCACTCCGCGCCTACGAGGCGGAGCGCCTGGCGGCGACCTCCCGCGTGGTGCTGATGAACCGGTCGACACCGCCCGACATCATCCTCAAGGTCGTGCATGACCGCACCGGCGGCAAGCCCTTCGAGCGGATCGAGGATGTGATCAGCGCGGAAGAGCTTGCGGCGCTGTCGTCCAGCTACAAGCGGGCGGCCGGCTACGATCGCGAAAAACTGGCCGTGGCGTCGTAACCGGCGAACCGACGGCAACACGAGGAACGAGCGCATGAGCTATATCCAGGCAGACCGGCCGCTGCGCGCCGACGTACCGCACCGCGACCTTCGGGAATTCCTCGAACGGGTCGAGGCGGCCGGCGAGTTGAAGCGCGTCCAGGGTGCCCACTGGGATCTCGAGATGGGCTGTCTGGCCGAGCTGGTCTATCACTCGGGGCTGGAGCAGCCGCCGGCGATCCTGTTCGAGGATATTCCGGGCTATCCCGGCTATCGCTGCACCTCGGGCCTGACCAATTCGAGCCAGCGCCTGGCGATCACCCTGGGCTTCCCCTTGTCGAAGAAGCCGATCGACATCGTCCAGCACTATCGCAACCGGATGAAGGTGCACAAGCCGATCCCGCCGGTCGAGGTGACGGACGCCCCGGTCTACGAGAACGTCATGCGGGACGATGACGTCAACGTGCTGAAATTCCCGGTGCCGCGCCTGCACGAGCTGGATGGCGGGCGTTACATCGGCACCGACGACCTGGTGATCATGCGCGATCCCGACGGCGGCTGGATCAACATCGGCACCTATCGCGCCATGGTCCACGACGAGAAGAACCTGGGCCTGTGGGTTTCGCCGGGCAAGCAGGGCCGCCAGATCCGCGACAAGTATTTCCGCGAGGGCAAGCCCTGCCCGGTCCTGATCTCCTGCGGGCACGATCCGCTGCTGTTCCTCGCCTCGGGCAACGAGATCGCCTACGGCCTTTCGGAATACGACTATGCCGGCGGCCACCGCGGCCAGCCCTTCGAGGTGGTCAAAAGCGAGCTTTACGGCCTGCCCATGCCGGCACGCTCCGAGATCGTGATCGAGGGCGAGATGTATCCGGGCGACGTGCGCATGGAAGGCCCGTTCGGCGAATTCACCGGTTACTACGCCAGCCACCGCAGCGAGCAGCCGGTGGTGCGCGTGCGCCGGATCTATCACCGCAACGACCCGATCATGACGATCGCCTCGCCGATCCAGCCGCCGTCCGATTTCAACTTCAGCAAATGCGTGACCAAGTCGGGCATGATCTGGGACGAGATCGAGCGCGCCGGCCTGTCCGGGGTCAAGGGCGTGTGGTGCCACGAGGCGGGCTGCGCCCGCATGTTCAACATCATCTCGCTGCAGCAGAAATATCCGGGCCATGCCCGGCAGGCGCTGCACCTGGCCGCGAGCTGCCAGTCCGCCTCCTACATGGGCCGCTTCGTCGTGGTGGTGGACGACGACATCGATCCGACCAACACCTTCCACGTGCTCTGGGCGATCAGCACCCGCTGCGATCCCTCGCAGGACATCGACCTGATCAAGCGCGCCTGGTCGGGTCCGCTGGACCCGATCCTCGACATGGCGACGGGGACCAATTCCCGTGGCCTGATCGATGCCTGCCGGCCGTTCGAGCGGCTGAAGGATTTTCCGCAGGTGGCCCGCGCCAGCGACGAACTGCGCGCAAGGGTGGCCGCCAAGTTCAAGTCGGTCCTCGACAACTGAGAAAGACGCGAAGCCCAACAAATACCGGGATTTGAATTCCCCGGAGGAGGAAACATGAAAAAGTTCTTTGCAACCGCACTGATAACGGCCGTGCTCGGCCTTCTATCCCTCGGCCAGGCTTCGGCCAAGGATGTCCCCACCGTGCGCTACGGCGTCTACGATCCGGGCTTCGACTCAGGCTTCCTGCTGATGGCGCGGGAGAAGGGCTTCTGGGAAGCGCAGGGCGTCAAGGTCGAGGTGATCACCTTCAAGAGCGCCTCCCAGGCCTTCCCCGCCTTCATCGCGGGCGAAATCGACGTGGTGCAGGCCAACCCCAGCGAGGCCCTGCTGGCCTCGGCCAAGGGAGCCGACATCAAGTTCATCGGCTCGACCATGCCGGGGCTGAACTATACGATCTATTCCAAGCCCAAGTTCCAGACGCTGGCGGATCTGTCGGGCGCGACCATCGGGGTCGGCGGGCCGGCGGCGTTGCCGGCCGTCGTGGCCAAGGCCATGCTGATGGCCAAGGGGGTCGATCTTGCTAGTGTCACCTTCGCCAACTCGGGCGGCAGCCCCGATCGCTACCGCGCCGTGGTCAACGGGCTCGTCGATGCCGCCAGCTCGCCCAGCGACTACATCGGCCGCGCCGAGGCCGACAAGGTGAAGGTCCTGGCCATGGCCAAGGACGTCGTTCCCGACTATCCGCGCTATGCCCTGATCACCAGCAGCGCCTTCCTGCACACTGAGAACGGGGAAGGCGTGGTGGGCCTCATCGCCGGCCTGATCCAGGGCATGCGCTATGCCGTCGATCACCCCGACGAGGCCAATGCGCTGTCGGCCGCGACCGTCGGCGGCCTTGCCCCCGACGACCCGTCGATCCTGGCCGCCTACCGTGAATTCAAGGAGGGCGGCTATCTGGCGCTCAATGGCGAGATTCCGGTCAAGCAGATGAAGTATCTTGCCGACCTGCAGGCCAAGCTGGGCATTTCGTCCGCGCCGGTGAACGTCGATCCGCTGGTCGACGACAGCTATCGTCAGCAGGCCGTGGCCCGCGTCGGCACAGTCAAGTCGACCTACTATGGGGGTGTGGAATGACGGTATTGGATGTGGCTCCCGACAGGATCGGGAGCCCTTCTGCCGGGCCAGACAGCGGCTACGCTGTCGAGGTGGAGCACGTGAGCAAGCAGTTTTTCGCCCAGCCGGCCCGGCAGGTCCAGGCTCTCCTCGATGTCTCGTTCAAGGTCAGGAAGGGCGAGGTCATCGCCCTGACGGGCCGCAGCGGCTGCGGCAAGACCACGCTGCTGCGCATTATCATGGGCCTGGAACAGGCCTCCTCCGGCACCGTCAAGGTCGGCGGCAAGGTGGTGACGGGGTGCGGGCTCGACCGCGGCATTGTCTTCCAGCACGCGGAACTGCTGCCCTGGCGCACGGCTCTGGGCAACGTGATGTTCGGGCTTGAGTCGCGCGGGGTGGCCAAGGCCGAGCGTGTCGAGATCGCCAGGGATGCGCTGCGGCTCGTCGGCCTCGACCATGCCATGGACCGGCACCCGCACGAGCTTTCGGGCGGCATGAAGCAGCGCGTCGGCCTTGCCCGCGCCCTGGCCATCGATCCCCAGGTGCTGCTGATGGACGAGCCCTTTTCGGCGCTCGACGCCCAGACGCGCGAAGTCATGCAGCAGGAACTGCTCGATATTCAGGCGCGCACCGGCAAGACCATCATCATTGTCAGCCACGACCTCGACGAATCGGTGCTGCTGGCCGACCGGATCATCGCCATGCTGCCCAATCCGGGCCGCATGCAGAGCATCCTGGAAACGGGCATGGACCGCGCCCTGTCGCTCGACGAATTGCGCGGCTCCAGCCAGCTTGTCGAGCGCCGCCAGGAACTGTGGAAGCTGATCCACACCAAGGAAAGCGGAGAGGCGCACCGATGACCATGATCCTCAGCAATCGGGCAACCGCCCAAACCAAGGTGGCCGCTGTGATCAAGAAGCCTCGGGGCAAGACCTGGCGCGATTATTCGGTGACCGTCGGGACCATCGTGGTGCTGTTGGTGCTGTGGGAGATCGTCGCCCGCCAGACCAATCCCATTCTCCTCGCCCCGCCGACCAAGGTCGTGGCGGCGCTGATCACGATGATCGGCGACGGTACGATCGGCAAGGCGCTGCTGGCTTCCGCCAAGCCTTTCGCCACCGGCTTCGTCGCCGCCGTCGTCGTCGGCGTGCCGCTGGGCCTGCTCATCGGCCGCTTCCGCTATGTCGAGGCGGCGCTGGGCTGGTTCATTATCGTCGGCTATGCCATGCCGATGATCGCGCTGGTGCCGGTCTTCATGCTCTGGTTCGGCCTGGGCTTCGTGGTCAAGGCGGTGATGGTCGCGACCATGACGGTCTTCGCCATCGTGATCAACACCTGGAACGGCGTGCAGAACGTACCGCGCAGCCTGATCGAGGTCGGCACCGCCTTCAATGCCTCGCCCGCCCGCATCCTCAACCAGATCATCCTGCCCTCGGTCATCCCCTCGATCATGACCGGCCTGCGCATCGGCATCGGCAAGGCCGTCATCGGCATCGTCATCGCCGAATTCTTCACGGCGCTCACGGGCCTGGGCGGCGTCATCGTCGAAGCCGGCGGCACCTTCCAGCCGGACCGCATGTTCGCCGCCGTGCTGGTGCTCTCGGTCATCGCGACGGGGCTGACCTGGCTGGTCGGGCGGCTGGAGCGCCGGATTGCGCCGTGGAACCATGCAACGACAGGGAATGCCTGACTTGACGCGCCTTCTGGTTGACGGCGAGCACTTGAAGCGATGCCCGCCTCATCGGTCTTTCCGGCTGCAGATCAGCAAACTGCCTTGACCCTCTTCAACCAGGATCCGGTGCCACCGAGCGCCTGATGTCGGGCTCTCTCCGATCTGCCTGGCCCCGGCACAGCGATGTGTCGGGGCCTTCCTCGATCGCACCACAGGGCTCTTTGTGGTCCGCGCCCAGGAATTGGTGTGCCTTCCAGTGGGAATTGCCGGGCACCATAAGTGATCCGTGCATTCTTCGCATTCTCCCCTGAATGTCCACTTTCAGCACACTGAGAGCCTGACTCAAAAGCCTACTATCGCGCGAGCCTTCTGATGGCGAGTTGGATCGAGGCGAGGGTGACGAAGGCATGCAGGGTGTCGGCGAGGTTTTCCCAGTCCTTGGCGAGGCGCCGGTTGCGGCCGAACCAGGAGAAGGTCCGCTCCACCACCCAGCGCCTGGGCAGCACGACAAAGCCCTTCATGTCATCGGTGCGCTTGACGATCTCGATGCGCAGACCCGGAGATTTCGCTACGGCGGCGTCAACCTGGCGGGCATTGTAGCCGCCATCGGCCCAGACTAGCTGGAGCCAGGGAAAGCGCGCTTTGATCCGCTCCAGAACGAGCGCGGCACCATCCCGGTCCTGGATGCCTGCCGAGTGGACGACGACGCGCATGGGCAGGCCCAGCGTGTCGACCAGGGCGTGGATCTTGCGCCATTTCACCTTCTTGCCGGCATCGTAACCCACTGCGTTGTCTTGACCGCCCCCTTTTCCGCCGCCTTGAGCGACTGGCTGTCCAGCACCACCGCCGTCGGGCTCGCCTCATGGCCGAGGTGCTCGCGCAAGGCCATGTGCAACTCGGCCCAGATCGCGTCCCAGACACCTTCGCGCTGGAACTTGCGGAAGATGTTGTAGACCGTCGAACGCGGCGGGAAGTCCTTCCGCGGCAGGTAGCGCCAGGGGCAACTGGTCCGCAGCAGGTAAAAGATGGCGTTCATCGCCGCGCGCATGTCGGTCTTGCGGGGCCGACCACCTGGTTTCGCCGCCGGGATCAGGGGCGACAGACGATCCCATTCCTGATCCGTCAGATCGTTTGGAAACTGGCCGTCCCCGCGCCGATAGATTGCCCGATGCTCATCCGTCCACGCCACAAATCACCTCCGTCAAGATGACGGACTCGGTGAATCACACAACCAAACCGCGCGCAATATACTCTTGGGTCAGGCTCTCACCGGCATAGCCAAGTTCAGCCCGATCGAAGGATAGGTCGATGTCTTCGGAAAATCGACGGATGGCACCGAAGGCCTTCGACAAAGACGTGCCACCTTTGAAGACCAGGGTAGGCATGCCCTCCTGCCGCAGGCTGAACAGGCGCTTCAACGTCCAGCAAACCCAGAAATCCTTTTCGACGATGGCGTCTGCGACACCACGCGCCGCGCCGGTCTGCCCGGATAAGGCTTCTCGATCGGCGCGGCTCGAGACAGCGACCTTATCCATTGACGTCGCCTAAAGCCGCTTGCCCGATCGAGATGAGCGTCATCCGCATCCAGGCCGGCGCTTGCGCAGCGCTGGCGCGAAGGACTTTCTTGTCTGCCGGCGACAGGGTGCGGGAAGCTACTTGGACAATGTCGGCCGCCCGGACCGGACCAAGGTGCCGCAAAGCCTGAACAACTGTGCCCGCGGCGCTGCCCGGCGCGATCAGATGCTTTGGCGAGGCATGGCGCAAATCAACGACCCGCTTGCCCAGCACAACTCGCCGCGGGGGGCCATCGGTCAAGTAGCTGCTCTGTGCCGGAACCTGGGTGGAGAGGCCAAGCGCATTGGCCGCCCGCGCGCCGGTGATCTGCACTACAGAACCGGTCTCCCGGGCCAGGGCCCGCGCCACGTCATCCGGGCTTGGCGCCAGGCCACCGAGCTTGGGGTGGGTCTTTGGAAAGTCATAGAGGCCCCGGGCCAACCGGCGCAGCTTGCCGCCCCTGACCAGGCGCGACAAGGCCTGGTCGATGGCGGCCCGACTGCCAGCGTCGACGAAGTCAGCGGGCGTGAAGACGCTGCCGCGCCTGCTGGCACGGGCACGCTTCATGATTTGGTCGGAAACGGACAGCGCAGGAGTCTTCATGTGTCAGAAATTAAGCTATATTTTTCTGACACACAAGAGAGCCTTGCTCGGCCTTTTCTGACGTCACGCTACGCGGCCCCCGACTGGTCAGCCGTGCCGCCCTCGGGCCGATCTCGGTGCCTGTCCAAGGCTTGGGCGATTATCGATGAGATAGCATCCGATGCCCGGCGGAGAGGGGCCGCGTCCAGGTGAGTGTAGCGCTGGGTGGTTTCGACGTCTGCGTGCCCGAGCAACTTACCGATGATTGGCAAGCCCAGGCCCGAGCCTGCGCCGATGCTCGCAAATGAGTGTCGCAAATCGTGGATGCGGACATCGGCCAAGCCCGCGTGCTGTGATACCAGTGCCCAGGGCCGTTTCAGGTCCGGCTTGGGCTTGTCCGGATCGTCTCCAGCGATGACGAATGTTCCCGACCGCGGCAGCTCTTTAAGAAGTGCGATGGCAGGGCCGCCAAGCGCAATCGTCTTCTTCCCGGTCTTGGAGTCGGGAAGCAGCAGGAGGCCACGCTCCAGATCAACGTGCCGCCACTGCAGGTTCAGGATTTCTCGCAACCTAGCACCAGTGAAGATCAAGAGCCTCAGCGCGGCGGCGCTGTGCTGCGAAATGATCGTTCGTCGGTTCTCGGGGAGCTTGGGCGTGTGTTCGGCTTTCGGCTTGGACCAGTCGGTGGGTTTCCACTCGATGCCAATGGTTTCGGCTTCTCGTATCGAGGCGCCAAGACGCGCGAACTCCCCCGTGGTCAGATAGCGCTCCTTGCCCTGTTCGGGAAAGAGCTCGATCTTCCGTGCCGGGTTGAAACCCGGTGGCACCTCTGCCTCGTCCTCGAGCCACACGAAGAACCGGCCCAGCACGGCAACGAGCCGGTTCGCTGTGGCGGGATGGTCCTTCCCGACTTTCCGGTGCATTTCGGCGATATCGGCTTTCGTGACATCTCGCGGCCGCTTCGAGCCTAGGTGAGGGCGGATGTGGCACCGCCAGTAAATTGCATAGAGGTCTTTGGTCGATTGCTTGCGCGATGCTCCCGCCTCTTCCTCGTATCTACGGGGCAGTTTCTCAAGCGTTGCTGACTGCCGAGCCTCGGCTTTCTCTGCTCCTGGATCTTCGCCAAGGCGGGCCGCTGCCAAAATATCCTTGGCTGCCTTTCGAGCCTGGTCAGGCGTGAGGACGCCTGCCGACCCTATGGCGACGCGACGCTTAGTTGTGCCTCGACCGCCCACGCCGGGCCGATATTCCACGATCCAGGTCTTTTGCCCGGAGGGCATCACGCGCAGGCCAAATCCCTTTAGTTCGTCATCGTAATAGAACGTCGCCTTGGTAACGGCCGGCAGGTTGCTGAGGGCCTTTCGGCCAAGCTTGAGTATCGGCATGAGGCTTTTCTCATCAGGCTCGTGTAGCCACCGTGTAGCCACCGTGGTCGTGAAACACTAAGTAAGCTCATGATGTGTCGGGACCTGACAAAAGTCAAATTAGTCAAGTATGGCAGGCACATAGGGACAAATAAGGACATACAGAGTAAAACGGTAAATATAGAAAAATCAAATTCGGGAGCTAGGGGCCGGAGGTTCGAATCCTCTCACTCCGACCAACTTTGATCCTTCGGGATCAATGCGATAGGCCGCCGCAAGGCGGCCTTTTGCTTTTGGGGGCCGCCCGAAGCAGACCCCTATTCCAGGGTCCGCAGGGCCAGCATGGCGGCAGCGGTGCGGTTTTCGACACCCAGCTTGTCGTAGATCGTCTCCAGGTGCTTGTTCACGGTGCGCGGGCTCAGCCCCAGGATCTCGGCGATGTCGCGGTTCGACTTGCCGCGGCCGAGCCAGGTCAGCACCTCGGCCTCGCGGGCAGTGAGCCCCAGGCGGTCGCGCAGCAACTGCTCGGGTGCCGGCTGGTTCAACTCGGCCAGTTGCAACAGCAATTCGTCGGGGCCGGTGCGGCCGACAAAGCCGAATTGCAGCCGCCGCCCGTCCACCCCCGGCGCCGGGGTGAATTGCGCCGGCACATTGGCGCCGCCCGCCAGTGCCGCCAGCCACTGCGCGGTCTCGCCGATCAACTGGCCGGGATAATCGGCCTGCGTGCTGGTGAGCAGGCGATTGGCCTGGGGCGTCGACCACAGGATGTGACCTTCCGGGTCGACCCCCAGCAGATAGCGGCCAGTGGCATCGAGCGCGGCCCGTGCGCTTTGGGTCAGGCGGGCATTGGCCAGGTGCACCCGGATGCGGGCCACCAGCTCGTCGGGCGAGATTGGCTTGGTGACATAGTCGACGCCGCCCGCGGCAAAGCCGTGGACGATGTGCTCGGTCTCGCTCAGGCCGGTCATGAAGATGACGGGGACATGGGCGATCGATTTCACCTGTTTCAGGCGCTTGCAGGTCTCGAAGCCGTCCATGCCCGGCATCATGGCGTCGAGCAGGATCACGTCGGGGGTGATCTTCTCGACCAGGCTCAAGGCGGCATGGCCGGCGACGGCGACCAGCACGGTGAGGCCCGCCTCCTCGATCGCGTCGGTGAGCATGCCGAGCGTTCCAGGCGAGTCGTCGACGACGAGGACGATGTCACGCGCCTTCATGGTCTCGGTCGGCCGGTAGGCGACGCAGGATGTCCATGTATTCATCGAGCGCGAATCCTTTCACCATGGACCGCATGGCGGTCGTGAAGGCCTGGGCCTGGGGATATTGCTGGTCGATCTCGTCGAGCTTGGCCTGGATGCCGCGCACGTAACCGATCTCGCCCAGCTTCAGCAGTTCGTTCAGGTGCCGCTCGGACGGGAGCTGGCTGCCCAGGAAGCGGGCACGGACGGCCGCCGCTTCGGCCGCTTCCGCTGCCACCGGGTTCTCGTGGGTCCAAGTCAGGTTCAGCAGGCGGCCGATCGAATCGAACAGGCGGCGCAGATGCACGGGCTTGACCAGGAAATCGTCATGCACATCCATCTCGCCGCCGCCCGGCCGGTATTCGTTGGCATTGGCCGAGATCATGATGATGCGGGGGCCGGCGCCGGCCGTCTCGCGCAGGCGCCGCGCCACGTCCCAGCCGTTCATGTCGGGCATGGAAATGTCGAGCAGGACGATATCCGGCCTGGCGATGGCGGCCAGTTCCAGGCAACTGGCGCCGTCCGGCGCGCCGAACACGGTAAAGCCGACGGGCGAGAGGAAATCCTGGATCAGGTCGCGGTGGTCGATCTCGTCGTCGGCCACCAGCACCGTGCGCGGCCGCCCGAGATAGCCGTAGATCGAGGGATCCTTGTCGGTGGCGGCCTCCGCCGGCCGGCCGGACTCCGACAGCAGCAGGCGGACGCGGAAGCGGCTGCCCTTGCCGAAGCTGCTGGTCACGGCGATCTCGCCGCCCATGATCTCGGTCAGCAGCTTGGTGATGGTCAGGCCTAGGCCGGTGCCGAGGGCCGCATAGACATTGGGCTGACGCCCGCGCTCGAAGGGGTCGAAGATACGCCCCAGGTCGTCGGCATGAATGCCGATGCCGGTATCCTCGACCTCGAATTCCGCCATCGGGTTGCGGTAGCGGACGCGCAGGGCGACGTGGCCCTCCCTGGTGAACTTGATGGCGTTGGACAGCAGGTTGATCAGGATCTGGCGCAGGCGCTTCTCGTCGGTGAAGGCGACCTTGGGCAGGCTGTCGGCCCGCTCGAAGATGAACTCCACACCCTTGCCCGCAGCTTGCAGGCGGAACATGCCGACGATCTGCTCCAGGAACTCGTCGAGGTGCACCTCGTCCCGGTGCAGGTGCAGGCGCCCGGCCTCGATCTTGGAAATGTCGAGCAGACCTTCGATCAGGCCGGTCAGGTGCTCGGCGCTGCGCCGGATCACCTTCACCGCGTCCTGGCGGTGGGGCGGCATGGCCGGGTCGCGGTCCAGCAATTGCGCATAGCCGAAGATGGCGTTGAGCGGTGTGCGCAACTCGTGGCTGATACCCACGACATAGCGGGTCTTGGCCAGGTTTGCCGCCTCGGCCGCTTCCTTGGCCTTCTGCAGCTTGGCGTCGGTAACCTTGTGCGCCTCGATTTCCTGCATCAGCAAGGTGTTCTGGCGCGCCGATTCCTCCTCGGCCACGCGCCGGCTTTCCTGGGCCAGGACGAACAGCCAGGCGGCGACCCCGGTGATGATGAACAGAATGAAAAAGATCGACCACAGGGTGCTGGCCAGGGCCGCGTTGTGGCCGCCGCCGTTGATCGCACTTTGAAAATAGACCAGCCACAGGGTGAGGCCGATCACCCCGGCGGTGAGGGCATGGACGCCGATATAGTGGCCCAGGCGGGAATTGAGGCGATCGACCAGGCGCCCGGGCAGGACGGCCGCCAGCAGGGACAGGATCTGGTCGGGGAAGCGGGCCTTGTCCTTGCAATCGTCGTTGCAGCGCGCGTCGAGCGAACAGCACAGGGAACAGATGGCGCCCTCGTAGGCGGGGCAGAAGGCCATGTCCTCCGGCTCGAATTCATGTTCGCAGATACAGCAGGCGATGATCTTGCGGTTGTGCCAGTTCTGGCGCGGCGTGCGGGCGATGTAGTAGCGGCCCTTGGTGGCGACGGCGATCAGCGGCGCCGTGGTGAAGGCGACGCCCAGCGCGACAAAGGGGGCCAGCGCCTGCAAGGTGGCGCCGAAGACGCCGAACAGGCAGATCGAGGCGACGCCGGTCGCAAACAGCATCGAGCCGACGCCGACCGGGTTGATGTCATAGAGATGGGCGCGCTTGAATTCGATATGCCTGGGGCTGAGACCCAGGGGCTTGTTGACCACAAGGTCCGAGACGATGGCGCCGACCCAGGCGATGGCGATCACCGAATAGAGGCCGAGAATTTCCTCCAGTGCCTGGTAGACTCCCAGTTCCATCAGCATCAGCGCGATGGCGACGTTGAACACCAGCCAGACCACGCGGCCGGGGTGGCTGTGGGTCAGGCGCGAGAAGAAGTTCGACCAGGCGATGGAGCCGGCATAGGCGTTGGTCACGTTGATCTTGAACTGCGACAGCACCACGAAGGCGCCGGCGACGCCCAGCGCCACCGCGGGGTCGTGGAACATGGTGCCAAAGGCAACCAGGTACATCTCGGTCGGCTCGGATGCCTTGTCCAGCGGCACGCCCTGGGCCAGGCACAGCACCGCGAGGAACGAGCCCGCCAGCATCTTCAGCAGGCCCAGCACGATCCACCCCGGCCCGGCGGCCAGCAGCCCGGCCCACCAGCCGAGCCTGCCCTTGCCGCGCCGTCCCTCGGCCGGCAGGAAGCGCAGGAAGTCGACCTGCTCGCCGATCTGGGCAACCAGGGAGAACACCACGGAAGCGGCGAGGCCGAAGGCGATGAGGTCCAAGCCCCCGTCCGTCGGGCCGTGGCGCCCGGTGTGGCCTTGCCACGCGGTGAAGACGTCGCTGCCCGAATAGGCCAGGAACACGAAGGGCATCAGGTGCAGCACGATCCAGAACGGCTGGGTCCACATCTGGAAGCGGCTGATCAGGGTGATGCCGTGGGTTACTACCGGAATCACCGCCAGCGAACAGACGATATAGCCGACCGAGGTGGGCAGCCCGAACATCATCTCCAGGGCCGAGGCCATGATGGCGGCCTCGATCGCGAAGAAGATGAAGGTGAAGGAGGCATAGATCAGCGAGGTGAGGGTGGAGCCGATATAGCCGAACCCTGCGCCTCTTGTGAGCAGGTCGATGTCGACGCCGTAGCGGGCGGCATAATAGGTGATGGGGATGCCGGTCAGGCCGATCAGCAGGCCCACCACCAGGATCGCCGTGGTCGCATTGGTGAAGCCGTAGGACAGGGTGATCGCCCCGCCGATCGCCTCCAGCGCCAGGAAGGAGATGGCGCCCAGGGCGGTGTTGGCGACGCGGAAGGACGACCAGCGCCGTGCCCCCTTCGCGGTGAAGCGCAACGCATAGTCTTCCAGTGTCTGGTTCGCCACCCATTGGTTGTACTGGCGGCGCACCCGGACGATGCGCTGACGTGCCGACATCCCTAGCCCTAACAGATACGCAGACAACAGACTCCCTCTTAAGCCCTCTCCGCCCTTTGGGGGGAGAGGGTTGGGAGAGGTGGGTCGGTGGCATAGAGCTCGTCCTTCCCAACCACCACCTCACCCTCCCCGCCGCAATCGCGTCGGGTCCCCTCCCTCTCCCCCGCAAGCGGCGGAGAGGGCGATCGAGCGAACCATCATTGCGGCGCCTACCTTGCATCGCAACATCGTTCGGCGCCTACGCGCTTTTGCCGCGCCGACTACGCAACAGTGATGCGTCATTACGGCGCCGCCTATACGTAGATCGACGTATGTTGCGGCGCACAATGGGCCGCGACCATGACCCCAGGATCAATCCAAGGAGGGGCGCATGGCGACCGACGACAGCAACGACAAACACGGGCCTCAATCGCCGCTGCGGCGGCAAATCCTCAAGGGTATGGCGGCTTTGCCGGCGATGGCGGCCTTCGGCGCCAGCCCCAGCTTCGCCCTGACCACGTCCGAGGTGAACGCGACCGGCCTGGCCGTGACCGACACGGAAGTCACCGTCGGCATTCTCCATTCGGTGACCGGCACCATGGCGATCTCCGAGACCGGCTCGGTCCAGGCCGAGAAGCTGGCGATCGAACAGATCAACGCCATGGGCGGCGTGCTGGGCCGCAAGATCAAGTTCATCCAGGAAGACGGCGCCTCCGACTGGCCGACCTTCGCCGAGAAGGCGAAGAAGCTGCTGGTCAACGACAAGTGCGCCTCGGTGTTCGGCTGCTGGACCTCGGCCAGCCGCAAGGCGGTGCTGCCGGTGTTCGAGCAGTACAACGGCATGCTCTACTACCCGACCTTCTACGAGGGCCTGGAGCAGTCCAAGAACGTGATCTACACGGGCCAGGAAGCGACCCAGCAGATCATCGCCGGCCTCGACTGGGTGGTGAAGGAGAAGGGCGCCAAGACCTTCTACCTGCTCGGTTCCGACTACATCTGGCCGCGCACCTCCAACAAGATCGCGCGCAAGCACATCGAGAACCACCTGAAGCTCGAAGTGGTGGGCGAGGAATATTTCCCGCTGGGCCACACCCAGTTCAATTCGGCGATCAACAAGATCAAGCTGAAGAAGCCCGATGTGATCTATGCGATCATCGTCGGCGGCTCGAACGTCGCCTTCTACAAGCAGCTCAAGGCCGCGGGCTTCAACCTCGAAGACAAGCAGACCCTGCTCACCATCTCGGTCACCGAGGACGAGATCCAGGGCATCGGCGGCGAGAACATCGTCGGCGCCTATGCCTGCATGAAGTACTTCCAGTCCCTGAAGAACGAGAACAACGAGAAGTTCGTCGCCGCCTTCAAGGAAATGTGGGGCAAGGATATCGTCATCGGCGACGTGACCCAGGCCGCCTATCTCGGCCCCTGGCTGTGGAAGCTGACGGTCGAGAAGGCCGGCAGCTTCGACATCGACAAGGTCGCCGCCGCCTCGCCGGGGATCGAGTTCAAGGGCGCACCGGAAGGTTACGTGCGGATCCACGAGAACCATCACCTGTGGTCCAAGACCCGCGTCGGCCGCGCCCGCACCGACGGCCAGTACGACGTGGTCTATGAGACCGCCGACCTGGTCGAACCCAACCCGTTCCCCGCCGGTTACCAGTAACGCGCAAACCTCCTCCGTCATGGCCGGGCTTGTCCCGGCCATCCACGAGCACTCGTTGGTTGGGGTGTCCGCGTGGATGCCCGGCACAAGGCCGGGCATGACGACAGGGGGGCGAAAGCAGGTTCAACGTCCAAGATGGGGTGACGCGGCCATGTTCGATTATTCGTTTGCCGAGCTCAGTTCGATCCTGGTGATGCAGGGCTTCGCCGGGTTGATCCTGTTTTCGGTCTTCGTGCTGATGGCCCTGGGCCTCGCCATCATCTTCGGCCAGATGGGCGTCATCAACATGGCGCACGGCGAGTTCATGATCCTGGGCGCCTATGTCACCTTCCTGACCTCGCACCTGTTCCAGAACTACCTGCCCTGGGCCTATCCGGCCTACTTTTTCGTGGCCATGGTGCTGGCCTTCATCACCAGCGGGGCCCTGGGCCTGGTGGTCGAATGGCTGCTGATCCGCCACCTCTATGCCCGGCCGCTCGACACGCTGCTCGCCACCTGGGGCCTCTCGCTCATCCTGCAGCAGATCTTCCGCTCCACCTTCGGGGCGCGGGAGGTGGGCGTGGAACTGCCCGACTGGATGATGGGCTCGCTCAACGTCTCCGACACCATCGAGGTACAGATCAACGGCCTGTTCGTGATGGGCCTGACGCTCGCCATCACCACCGCCGTGCTGGTCCTCCTGTTCAAGTCGCGCTGGGGCCTCCAGGTGCGCGCGGTGACCACCAACCGCACCATGTCGGGCGCGGTGGGCATCGACACCCGCCGGATCGACCGCCTGACCTTCGGCCTTGGCTGCGGCGTCGCCGGCGTGGCCGGGGCGGCCTTCACCATGATCGGCTCGACCGGGCCGACCTCGGGCCAGCTCTACATCGTCGACACCTTCCTGGTGGTGGTCTTCGGCGGCGCGCAGAGCCTGCTGGGCACTGTCGCCTCGGCCTTCACCATCTCGCAATCCCAGTCCGCCCTGGAATTCTTCCTGTCCGGCTCCATGGCCAAGGTGATCACGCTGCTGATCGTCATCGGCCTGCTGATGCTGCGGCCCCAGGGCCTGTTCGTCCTCAAGATCCGGAGGTAAGCGCAATGCCGAAACTCTCGCTTTCCGCGCTCTCCCGTGACTGGTTGGGTTTCGTCCTTCTGGCCGCCCTGCTGCTGGTGGTGCTGCCCCTGGTCCTCGACGGTTTCCGCCTGAACCTGGTGGCCAAGTACCTGTGCTTCGGCTTCGTCGCCGTGGGCCTGGTGCTATGCTGGGGCAACACCGGCATCCTCAGTCTGGGCCAAGGCATCTTCTTCGGCCTGGGCGGCTATTGCATCGCCATGTTCCTGAAGCTGGAAGCCTCGACCCCGGAAGCGACCGCAATCCAGTCGACCCCCGGCATCCCCGATTTCATGGACTGGAACCAGATCACCGAACTGCCCTTCTTCTGGCAGCCGTTCCATTCCTTCGGCTTCACCCTGTTCGCGATCATCGCGGTGCCCTCCGCCATCGCCTTCCTGTTCTCCTACGCGATGTTCAAGCGGCGGGTGGGCGGCGTCTATTTCGCCATCATCACCCAGGCGGTGACCGCGGTCCTGACCATCCTGATCATCGGCCAGCAGGGCTATACCGGCGGCATCAACGGCATCACCGACCTGCGCACCCTGCTGGGCTGGGACATCCGCACTGATGGCGCCAAGTTCATCCTCTACTTCGTCTGCGTCGCCCTGCTGCTGGCCTCGATCGTCGTCGCCCGCGCCATCCAGCGTTCCAAGCTGGGCCGCATCCTGGTCGCCATCCGCGACAAGGAGGAGAGGGTGCGGTTCTCGGGTTACGACGTGGCCAATTTCAAGGTCTTCGCCTTCTGCGCGGCGGCGGGCTTCGCCGGCATCGGCGGCGCCCTGTTCACCCTGCAGGTCGGCTTCATGTCGCCCACCATCATCGGCATCGTGCCCTCGATCGAGATGGTGATCTTCTGCGCCCTGGGCGGCCGGCTGTCGCTGATCGGGGCGGTACTGGGCGCCCTGATTGTCAACGCCGCCAAGACCACCTTCTCGGAAATGTTCCCCGAGCTGTGGCTGTTCGCTATGGGCGGCCTGTTCATCGGCGTGGTGCTGTTCTTCCCCCGCGGTGTCGCCGGCCTGGTCGAGGATTACATCCGGCCTGGCCTGGCGAAGCTGATGGTCCGTCGCGACAAGGCCCCGGCCAATGCTGTCGCCAAGCCGGCCGAGTAACGGGAGGAATTGCCCATGACCACCATCGGCCCCATCGTCGAAAGCGACATCCTCCTGGCCCTGGAGGGCGTCACCGTCTCCTTCGACGGCTTCAAGGCGGTGAACGACCTCAGCCTCTATATCTCCAAGGGCGAGCTGCGCGTGATCATCGGCCCCAACGGGGCGGGCAAGACCACGGTGCTGGACCTGATCTGCGGCCGCACCAAGGTTTCCGACGGCTCGATCAAGTTCCACGACCGGGAAGTCACCCGGATGAAGGAGCACGAGATCGTGCGCCTTGGCATCGGGCGGAAATTCCAGACCCCCTCGATCTACGAAGACCTGACGGTGTTCGAGAACCTGGAGATCTCCTACCCCAAGGGCCGCGGCGTGTTCGGTGCGCTGGGCTTTCGGCGCACCGCGGCGGTGATCGAGCGGATCCACGAGATTGCCGAGACGATCTTCCTCAAGGACCAGCTCGACACCAAGGCGGAAATCCTCAGCCACGGCCAGAAGCAATGGCTGGAGATCGGCATGCTGCTGATCCAGGACCCGGAGCTGCTGATGCTGGACGAGCCGGTCGCCGGCATGTCGGTGGCGGAGCGGGTGAAGACTGCGGAACTGCTCAACCGGATCATCGAGGGCCGGGCGGTGATCGTGATCGAGCACGACATGAAATTCGTCGAATCGATCGCCCACCGGGTGACCGTGCTGCATCAGGGCAAGGTCCTGGCCGAAGGGCGCATGGAGGTGATCCAGGAGGATCCCAAGGTGCGTGAAGTCTATCTGGGTCATTGAGACGGGAAGGATAACGTCATGCTGGACGTCCGCGATCTGAAAGTCTGCTATGGCCAGAGCGAGGTGCTCCACGGGCTCGATTTCACCGTGAAGCCGGGCGAGATCGTCGCCGTGGTCGGGCGCAACGGCATGGGCAAGTCGACCCTGATGAAATCGCTGATCGGCATCCTGCCGACGGCGTCGGGCGCCGTGACCCTGGGCGAGACGCAGGTCCAGAAACTGCCCAGCCATGCCCGGGTGAAACAGGGCATCGCCTATGTCCCCCAGGGCCGCCAGATCTTCGGCACCATGACGGTTAGAGAGAATATCGAGGCCGGCCTGATCGTCTCGGGCCGGTCGAAGGTACCGGAAGAAATCTACGACATCTTCCCGATCCTGAAGGAATTCGCCAGGCGCCGGGGCGGCAACCTGTCGGGCGGGCAGCAGCAGCAATTGGCGATCGCGCGCGCCTTGGCGACCAATCCCAAGGTCCTGCTGCTGGACGAGCCGACCGAGGGCATCCAGCCCTCGATCATCAAGGACATGGCCAAGGTCCTGCGCCAGATCCGCGACATGACCAACCTGTGCATCGTCGTGTGCGAGCAGGTGCTGAGCTTCGTGCTCGATGTCGCCGACCGCATCCTGGTCATCGAGAACGGCCGCATCGTGCATGAAAACATCCGCGCGGAAGTCGACGAGGCGGCGATCAGCCGCTTCCTCGCCGTGTAATCGAACAGTTTCCAGTCCAGCGAAGGGAGAAGAAGCCGTGGCCGATACCTTGATCAAAGTGGATCTGAATAGCTCGCCCTATGAGAACGACATGATCCACAATCGCTGGCACCCCGACATCCCTATGGTGGTGTGGGTGAAGCCGGGCGACGATTTCCTGGTCGAGACCTATGACTGGACCGGCGGCTATATCAAGAACAACGACAGCGCCGACGACGTGCGCGACGTCGACCTGACCACCGTGCACTTCCTCTCCGGCCCCATCGGCGTCGAAGGGGCGGAGCCGGGCGATCTGCTGGTGGTCGACCTGCTGGACGTGGGCGCCAAGCCCGACAGCCTGTGGGGTTTCAACGGCTTCTTCTCCAAGAAGAACGGCGGCGGCTTCCTGACCGACCATTTCCCCCAGGCCCAGAAGTCGATCTGGGATTTGAGCGGTCTCTACACCAAGTCGCGCCACATCCCCGGCGTCTCCTTCGCCGGCCTGATCCACCCCGGCCTGATCGGCTGCCTGCCCGACCCCAAGCTGCTCGAGACCTGGAACAAGCGCGAGGTCGATTTCATCGCCACCAACCCGACCCGGGTGCCGGGCCTCGCCAACCCGCCGTTCGGCCCGACCGCCCACATGGGCCGCCTGGCGGGCGACGTCAAGGCCGCCGCCGCCGCCACGGGCGCACGTACCGTGCCGCCGCGCGAGCACGGCGGCAATTGCGACATCAAGGATCTCTCCCGCGGTTCCAAGATCTTCTTCCCCGTCTATGTGCCGGGTGCCGGCCTGTCCATGGGCGACCTGCACTTCAGCCAGGGCGATGGCGAGATCACCTTCTGTGGCGCCATCGAGATGGCCGGCTGGCTGCACATCAAGGTCAGCCTGATCAAGGGCGGCGTGGCGAAGTACGGCATCAAGAACCCGATCTTCCAGCCCTCGCCGATCACGCCCAATTACCGCGATTACCTGATTTTCGAAGGCATTTCGGTCGACGAATATGGCCAGCAGCACTACCTCGACGTCCACGTCGCCTATCGCCAGGCCTGCCTGAACGCCATCGAATACATGAAGAAGTTCGGCTATTCCGGCGCCCAGGCCTATTCGATCCTGGGGACGGCGCCGGTGCAGGGCCACATCTCGGGCGTGGTCGACATTCCCAATGCCTGTGCCACCCTGTGGCTGCCGACGGAAATCTTCGACTTCGACATCAAGCCGAACGCCGAAGGGCCGGTCAAATACATCACTGGCGACATCGATCTGCCCCTGTCGCCTGATCTGTAACCAGGCCGGGATCAACGCATTGTGTGGTTCGACAGGCTCACCATGCGGAGGATCTTCCTGCCGGAAAGGTTCCCCTCATCCCGAGCCTGTCGAAGGACGCAGGATGGAACTGCCAGAGGACACCCAATGCCGCTGTACGAATACGATTGCCGCGATTGCGGCCCGTTCACCGAATTGCGCCCGATGGCCGCCTCGGCGAACCCCTGTCCTTGCCCCGATTGCGGGGGTGATGCCCCGCGCGCCTTTCTGACCGCGCCGATGCTGGCCTGTGTCGGCATCGAGCGGCGGGTGGCGCTCGAAACCAACGAGAAGGCCGCCAATCGCCCCCTGACTAGCGGCGAATACGCCGCCAAGCAGGCCGAGGCCGGCAAGCGGCGGCACCGCTCGGGCTGTTCTTGTTGCGGGGCTTCGACGAAAAAGAAGAGTACGACAGTGAAGGCCCCGAACGGAGCCAAGGCCTTCCCATCGAAACGACCATGGATGATCAGCCACTAGAGCGCGATTGGTTTAGGTGTGTTTGTAACCATCATGGGAGAAATAGTTTAGCATTCCTGCGGGTGATGGTGGCGAGGATGGTCGCGATGGCCTGGGAGAGGTTGTTGATGGTGCGGCACTGGGCGGCGCGCAGGTGGTGCTTGATCTTAGCGAGGACCTGCTCGATCGGGTTGAGATCGGGTGAGTACTTGGGCAGTAAGAGCAGCTTAGCGCCGGCCTTACGGATCGCTTGGCGCACGGCTTTCCCCTTGTGGCTGCCGAGATTGTCGAGCACGACGATGTCGCCGGGCGACAGGGTCGGGGCCGGGACCTGCTCGACATAGACCAGGAAGCGCTCGCCGTTGATCGGCCCGTCGAGCAGCAAGGGCGTCTCGACACGGTCATGGCGCAGGGCGGCCAGGAAGGTCGAGGTCTTTTAGTGACCGAAGAGAGCCTGGGCTTTCAAGCGCATGCCGCACGGGCTCCAGCCGCGCGGGATTGATGCGGGGCTGGAACTTCAGCCATTGCGCCCGGCGGCGGGCAACATCGGGGCGGCTCTGCTCGCTGGCGACCAGTGTCTTTTTTTTACGTCAGCTTCTGCTGGTGCATGAAGGCAAGGACTGCGGAATAGTCGACCTTCAGCCCACACGCGCCAACTCGGCCACCAGGCCGCGCAGCGTGAAGGCACGCTCCTTAAGCCGTGCCGTCAACCACACCTCATGCTCGCCCTGGATCGCGCGCGGCCGGTGTCCGCCGATCTGTCCAGAGGCCACACCCCCGTCTCCTGGAACCGGCGCACCCAATTGATCGCCGTGCTGATTGCCAGAGAGCACGACGGCCCGCAGTGAGGTCTCGCACTTCAGCCGCTCGCCTGTCTCGACCAGGGCAGCGAACATGTCGTTGTTCAGCGCATTGCGCTTGCATGCCCGCGCCAGCCGGACATCAGCGATGCCGTGTTCGATCGTAACCTGGATCAGGTCATCGATGATGCCATCCGATGTTCGAGGCGGGTTAGCCGACGCGGCGTTCCTGGCCGCGCCAGAATGGTTCTCGCAGCGCACGCTTCAGCACCTTGCCGGCACCGTTGCGCGGCAGCGCCGCCACGAATTCCACCCCGCGCGGCACCTTGAAACCCGCGAGGCGCTCGCGGCAAAAGGCCAGGATCTCGTCGGCGCATGGCGATGTCTCGTTTTTGGCGACGACGATCGCCTGTACCGCCTCGCCCCAGTGCGGATGAGGGACGCCGATCACTGCTGCCTCGGCAACCATGGGGTGGGCTGCGAGCACATTCTCGACATCGAGAGAGGAGATGTTCTCGCCGCCCGATACGATGATGTCCTTGATGCGGTCGACGACATAGAGATAGCCGTCCTCGTCCAACCTGCCGGCGTCGCCCGTATGCAGGAAACCGCCCTGCAGAGTGTCGGCGGTATCCTGGGGCCGGTGCCAGTAGCCGGCCATGACATGGCCGCTACGCACCACGATTTCGCCGACCTCGCCCGCCAGGAGTGCCTTGCCGTCGGCATCGAGAATGCGGAGCTCGGTGCCGGCGACCGGCCGGCCGGCGGCGGCGAGAATAGCTGGCCTCCCGCCCGAGAAGGCCAGCCGGTAATCCTCGGGGTTCAGGGCGGAGATCACGCTGTGGGTTTCGGTCATGCCGTAGACCTGCGCCAGGTCGCAGCCGAACCGCCGGGCCGCCCGCTGCAGGAGGTCGATCGAGATGGGTGAGGCGCCGAACATCAGGGTCCGCAGCGCGGGGAAGCGGTGGCCGTCCGGCAGGGGCAGGGCGGTACAGGCCTGGATCATGGTCGGGACCATCACCGCGTGAATGGGCTCCTGCCCCGACATCCGGTCGATCGCGTCCTGGGGCGAGAAATCGCGCCGCAGGACGAGGGAGGCGCCGTTGAACAGGCCGAAGAGCGACATGAACACGCCGCCGACGTGAAAGAGGGGCAGGCTCTGATAGAGCCGGTCACCCGGCGCGATGCGGACACCGAGCGAGGCCGAGACTGCGGCCTGCTGAGCGATCGCATTTGCCTGTGTCAGGACGACTCCCTTGGGGTTTCCCGTCGTACCGGATGTGTATATCTGCAGATAGGCGTCATCGGCCTCGTACGGCTTGCCATTCGCCGGCGATGCCGGCCACCAGGTCCCGTGCGCCAGGGTCTCGATCTCGGCGGCCTGCCGGGGCCCCAGCTTGGGCCGGAATTCCTCCTCGAAGAAGACAACGCGCGCCTCGCTGTCGCGGACGATCCAGTCCAGCTCCGGCGCCGCCAGGCGGTGGTTCAGCGGCACGAGGACGGCGCCGGCCAGGGCGGCGCCGAAGAGCATGACGAGCATCTCGCCGCGGTTCTTGGACAGCACGGCGATGCGGGTGCCGTTGCCCAGGCCCTGCCCGGCAAGAGTGGCCGCGAATCGCCGAGCGCCCGACCACAATTCGTCGAAAGTCCAATTGCCGGTGTCGCTCTCCACGGCCAGGCGACGCGGCGTTGCCCGGGCATGAAATTCGAGCGCGTGATGGATGTTGAACGAAACTGTCATGATCACGCCCTCAACCCGCCCGCAGAATCGTTTTCATCTTCTCGCGATCGATGGCGAGGACGTCGCCGCCCTTGCCTTCGAAATTCCGCCAGCCGACGGCGATGGGGTTCTGGCGGTCGGTCACCAGCGGGTGGTTTCGCGGATGATACTTCCGCGAGAACACCGGCAGCGAGAGCCAGGCCATCCGGGACAGGGTCGAGGCGAGGAAGGCAGTGGAGCGCCAGGCACGCCAAGGATTACGCAGGAAGCCGCTGACCTTGCACATGTGGAAATAGGCGCGCACCGTCTCCACCACGATGTGCTTCAGCGCCACCGCGATCATATACTTGCGGTACCATTCGTGGCGGCCGTAGAGCGCCTTGTAGACGTCGAAAGCGACGGCGCCGTGCTCGACCTCCTCCACCTGGTGCCAGACCCACATGGCCTTGATCGTCGGCTCGGAATCCGAGAACCAGGCGTCGTAATTGTCGAGCACGATCATGCCGGCCAGGAAGGTGAAGGTCTCGTAGCCGGCGGTGAAACCGACCTGCCGCCTGGGCGTGTCGATCTTCAGGTGCTCAACGAAGAAATCGCGCGCCGCGTCATCGAGCGCCGGCGCCTTGGGATAGGTCAGGCCCAGAAACTTGTTGTAGGCCAGGAAATTCTTCGCATGGTGCGCTTCCTGCCCGATGATGGCGGACATGGCCTCGCGCAGCTTCGGGTCCTGGACCTCGGCCTTTGCCCGGTTCAAGACGCGGATGAGGTAGCGTTCGAAATAGGGAACGTGCAGGCCCAGGGCGTTGAGCAGGATCGAGAATTCGGGGCAGGAACGGCTCCACACCGGGTCCTTGCCGGCAAGGCCGTCGACATCGAAAGCCAGCGGACGGACCGGAATGTGGTCCATCGGGTGAGGTGCGGTATCTTCCGGCATCGGGTGCCTCCCTCGGTGTTCTTGATCGAGGGAGACTACGTGCCCGGCCGGCACCCGATCGCCGATCTTTTGAACAGGTGGGCGGCGGCTAGATCAGGGCCATCGCCTTGGCTTTGGCGACGGCGGCGGTCCGATTGCGGACGCCGAATTTGCTGTAGATATTGTGCAGGTGCCATTTGACCGTCGGCTCCGACACCAGGAGGATCTTGGCTAGTTGCCGGTTGTCGTGGCCGGCGCCGACATGGCGCAGGATCTCGATCTCGCGCGAGGTCAGGTTTTCCAGGGTATCGAGCGCGCCAAGCGACACCGCGCCTTCCGGCGCCGGCGCGGCGGTTTCCCCTGTAAGCAGCCGGCGCAGGCGATTCTCGAAGTCGAGGCTGAGCTGGCCGACGGAAGCGGCCTGAGACCGGTTGGCCAGGATTTCGTCGAGGATGGGGATGAGGCCCGCCCCGACGGAGACGAGCGGATAGGCAAGGCCTTCGGGCGCCGCGGCCGACAGTGCCTTGTCCAGTTCCCGTGCCGCATCCGCCCTTCGCCCGGCCCTCCAGAAGGCTAGCGCCCGCACCCCGCGCACCAGGCACAGGCGGTTGCCGCGGCCTTCCGCGGTCAGTGCCATGGTCAGTGGGGTAAGGATCGACAGGGCGTGCTCGACGCGGCCCTCGGCGACGGCGATGCGGGCCTCCAGGATCTTGATGGGCTCCCGCCAGTTGCGCCGCTGGTCGCCCTTCAGCAGGGGGTGCTCGCGGCTGTTCAGGTTGGTGCGGATGACGGTTTCGATCGCGCCGTCAAGGTCGCCCGCGGTGATCTGAAGCCCCGTTTCCTCCGTCGCCAGGGCTACGAACAGCCGGGGCTGGTCGGTGGCGATGGCGATTTCACGGCCATCCTGCAGGGTCTTGCGCGCCCGCTGCAGGTCGCCGGCGAAAGCACGCATACGCGCCTCGTTGCGATAGGCGCGCAGCAGGGGCTCCAATGGCCCGAAAAGGTTGGTAAATCCTGAGGTTACGTGAAGCGAGTCGGCGACGCGACCGAAATGGCATCGCTGGACATTCACCTCGGCATCCACCAGGGCGGCCAAGGCACCAAAATAGGTTTCCTGGTCGATATGGCTCTGGGCGCCGGTCTTCGCCCGCTTAGCCAGTTCCTCGGCGGCGCAGAGGCGGCCCTGCTCGGCGGCGATGCAGCCGGCCAAGAAGTCGGCCCAGACGGTCGCATAGACCGCTTCCGCCTTGCAGCCATAGAGATAGGCGTCGGTGGCCGCCTGCTGCGCCTTGTCGAACATCAGATCGGTCAGATAGGAGTAGGCGAGGCAGTTGGAGATCGAGGCGATCAGGAACGGCTCCTCGTCGGGCAGGGCCGCCCGCGTCGCCCGGACGGCGGCGGCCGAGAAATCCAGGCGGTCGCCGCAGACCTTGGCAATCGCCTTGGTGACCTCCGCCGTCCACAGAAGTTGCTCCTTGGTCCGGCCGTCGAGTTTGGCGACCGACTGGCGCGGGCGCAGCAGGGTTTCAGCCTCCTCGACCAGGGCAATCGACTGGTCGGTCCCGCGGGAGAAGGCCAGCGACCAAGCATGGATCAGGGCGATGACCGGATGTTCCTGGGCAAAGGCAGGTGGCAGGCTGCGCATCCAGGACAGCACCGTCTGATGGTCGCCGTAATGCTGGGCGACCCGGGGCGCATGGGTGGCGATCAGGCGCGCCGCCTCGGAGAAACTGCCGGCCTGCAAGAGATACTGGATCGCCTCCGTCAGGTGGCCGTTGCGTTCGCACCAGTCCGCCGCCTTGGCGCAGATCGCCTCGAAGGCGCCGGGCTCGTCCCGCTTCAGTAGGGCGACCAGGAAATCGGCGAAGAGGTGGTGGTAGCGGAACCAGCGGCCTTCCCGGTCGAGCGGGATGATGAACATGCTGGAGCGTTCGAGCAGCGCCATCATCTCGCCGCTCTGCGGGTGGCCGGAAACCTCTCGGCACAGTTCTGGCGACATGCGGGTGAGGGGGGCGGTGCGCAGCAGGAATTTCTTGGTCGCCTCGGGCTGCAGCCGCAGCACCCGCTCGACCAGATAGGCGGCGAGGTCGCGGTCCTTGCCCGAGAAGCCGTGGATGAGGTCGCGCGGCGAGCCGCGGCTGCGCGTGAGGGCGAGGGCGGCCAGTTGCAGCCCGGTGGCCCACCCTTCCGTCGTCGCATTGATTTCGGCGATTTCCGAGGACGACAGGTCCAGCGCATTCGCCGTGTTGAGCAGTTCGAAGGCCTCGGCATGTGAGAAGCGCAGCGCGTTCTGTCCCAACTCGACAAGCGAGCCGTCCAGCCGGCGCTTCGACAGGGACAGCGGCGGCTGCTCGCGGCTGGCGATGACCAGCTTCAGGCTGGAGGGATGGCTGGCGGCCAGGCGGTCGATGAATTCGATGATCGCCGGATGGCTGATGTGGTGGAAGTCGTCCAGGAACAGCGCCGTCGGCTCGGCGATCTCGGACAGTTCGCCGATGATCGAGGCGAAGATACCCCGCATGTCCCGCGCCATGTTGCCCCGCAGCAATTCCGCCTCCCGCTCGCCGATCCCCGGCGTGGAGCGTTGCAGCGTGCTGATGAGATAGGTGGCGAAGACCGAAGGCTCGTTATCCTCGGCATCCAGGGTCAGCCAGGATGTCCGCGTGCCGCTCTCGGCCAACTGCTGATGGACATGGGCCATCACCGTCGACTTGCCCGAGCCGGCGGCCGCCACAATGATCATTAGGGAAAGCGGGGTCATGGGCTTCAGGAAGCCCTGGTACAGATGCTCCCTGGGCAGGAGGCGCTTGTCGGCGATCTGGGCGCTCAGCTTCGTCTGGATGATGCGATTGCGCCAGCCCTTGCTGCCATTCTGGGTCACGGCATTTCCTCCCCACCGGTCATTCTTCTTGGAGCATCGATGCGGGCTGCCGTTTCGCGGCCTGCTCGAGCCCTCGTCCTCTAATACCCCCACCATAAGATAATGGGATCAACCGGGACCCCAACCAATTTGTCGGGGTTTCGCATTTCCCGGCCGCCGAATACTG
This sequence comes from Oleomonas cavernae, assembly GCF_003590945.1. Classification (NCBI taxonomy): domain Bacteria; kingdom Pseudomonadati; phylum Pseudomonadota; class Alphaproteobacteria; order Acetobacterales; family Acetobacteraceae; genus Oleomonas; species Oleomonas cavernae. Next base: position 185,657 of record NZ_QYUK01000011.1, read on the forward strand.
CCCCCAACGAATAAACCGCGCTTCCGGGGAGGATCGCGAATGCGGGGCGGCAACCAACCTTTCATTCTTTCGCGCCGGGCATTTTGCGGCGCGGCAATCGTGGCCGGTGGCCTGCTCGCCGGGCGTGTTTCCGATGCGGCGTCACCTGCCTTGCGAGAATTCCCGGACGACCTGTTCGGGATCGCCGCGTTCGACGCCGGGCATCTGGTGGCGGTCGGCTATCATGGAACGGTGAAGGTCTCGTCCGACGCGGGCGGCACCTGGACCCGGATCGATTTCGGATCGCCCGAACTGCTGCGGCGGGTGGCGGCGCTGGACGGCGGCACCGCCTTCACCGTAGGGCACCAGGGCAGCATTTTCGGTAGCGCCGACTACGGGCGGAGCTGGACGTCGCTGTTCAGCGAGCCGGGCCTCTATCTGCGGGCGCTCGCTTTCACCTCGCCCGCGGCGGGCTGGGCGGTGGGGCATGAAGGCACGATCCTGCGTACCGTGGACGGAGGTGCCAACTGGCGGCGGCAGAAGATCGCCGACTACAAGGGGCGTGACCTGCCACGCCTGAGCGGCATCGCCGCCTTCGGCCCGGACCACGCCATCGTGGTGGGTGAATTCGGCGTGGTGGCGGAGACCGTCGACGGCGGCGCCAACTGGCGCCTGCTCAGCTACCGGCAATGCCCAACCCTGACTGACATCGCCGTCGCCCGTGGAGAGGGCCTGGCGGTCGGCCTCAACGGCACGCTGCTGCGGCTTGTCCCCGGCAGCGTGACGTCGGTCGACACCGGCATGACACGCCACCTGCTTGCCGCCTCCATCGCGCCCGACGGCCGCACGCTCGTCGCCGGGCAGGGGGCGATCTTCGACTGGAAGGCGGGCGGGCTGAAGCCGGCCGCCGTCTCGGGCGGTTTCGACATGGCGCACAGCTGGATCGGCGGCGTGCTCGGCCTGCCGGGCGGCGCGGCGATCGGGGTCGGGGAACATGGCGCCATCCTGCGCGCGGCCGGGGCCGATGCCCCCTTCGTGCTCGCGGGCACGACAACGGTGACGGCGAGTGCCAACTCGCATGAGGAGGCTGCCCCATGATCGCTCGACGTATCGCCACTTTTGTAACGCGGCGCGCCATCTGGATCGCCCTGACCATGATGGTGGCGACGCTGGCGCTCGGCTATGCCTCCTTTACCCAGTTGTCGCTCAAGGTCGTGCTCGAGGCGATGCTGCCGGTGCAGCATCCCAACGTCCAGCTGATCGGCAAGTTCGGCGCCCAGTTCGGTGGCGCCAACACCACGCTGATCATGATCGAGAACACCAGGGGCACGATCTACAGCGAGGAATATCTCCAGGCCTACAAGCGCATTGCCGATCAGGTCTATTACTACCCGACCGTCAACCGCCCCCTGGTCCAGGCGCTCACCTTGCGCAAGACCAAGGCGGTGGTGGGCTCGGCCGACCGGATCGACATCAATGCCATCGCCTGGCCCGACCTGCCCAAGACCGAGGCGCAGTGGGCGGCCTTCGAGGTGGCGATCAAGGCGCAGTACCGCGGCACGCTGGTGTCCGACGACGAGCGCGCTGCCATGGTCGTCGCCGATTTCGCGGATGATACCGACTATGCGGCACTGGTCTCCTTCATCGAGGAGATGGGCGCCAAGGAGGCGGGGGCAGGCGTGTCGGTACACATGGTGGGCCGGCCTATCCTGCTGGGCACGATCGACCAGAACCTGAGCGCCACGATCGGGCTGATCGCCGTCTCGCTGATCTTCTCGGGGCTGATCCTGCTTGCCTATTTCCGGTCCTGGATGGGGGTGCTGGTGCCCATGCTGACGGCGGCGATCGGCACACTGTGGGGCACCGGTGCCATGGCCCTGGTGGGTTACAATCTCGACCCCCTGCTGATCATCCTGCCGGTCTTCGTCTTCGCCATCGTGCTGTCGCACTGCGTGCAGTTCATGTCGCGCGTGTTCGAACGGCTCGAAGCCGGCATAGCCATGCAGGAGGCGGTCGCCGGCGGCCTGGCGCAGGTCTTCGTGCCCAGCCTGACAGCCATCGTCGCGGCGGCGGGCGGCTTTTTCGTCCTGGTTCTGATCGGCATTCCCAGCCTGCAGGTCCTGGGCATCATCTGTGGTGCCTGGCTGCTGGCGATCGCGCCGGCGCTGATGCTGACCGCGGCGATCCTGTGCCTGCTGCCCCGCCCGCGCAAATTCCGCGCCCGCACCACCTGGGTGGAGACGGTCTGGCGCATCGCCCGCTTCGACCGCTATCCGGCCGTGATCATCGGCATCACGATCGCCCTCCTGGGCATGGGCTACTACGGCGCCCGCTACGTCGTCATCGGTGACGCCATCGGCAGCCCGATCCTGTGGCCGGATGCCTCCTACAACCAGGACAATGCGCTGATCAACGGCCGCTTCGCCGCGGTCGGCACCGACACCATGTACATCTATGTCGACGGCCCGCCCAAGACCATGGTGGAGCCTTCGGTCTACCGCAACCTGGAGGAACTGGACCGTTACGTCTGGCAGCGGGTGCGCCAGGCGCGCATGGGCCTGAGCCTCGTGCCGATGATCAAGGCCGTGAACAAGGTTCTCTACGAGGGGGATCCCTCCTATGCCTTCATCCCCAATTCGACCGAGGAGGTGGGCTTCAACATCTACCTGCTCAGTAGCCGCGGCGAACCCGGGGACTTCTCGGCCATCACCAACGACCAGTGGGAAATCGGCAGCATGGCGATTCCCCTGGACGACAAGACCGGCGGGACGGTGGAACTGGCGACATCGATGGCTCACGCCTTCATCGACCAGATGGCGCCGATCGCCAACGGCGCCAAGCTGAAGGCCACGGGCGGCCAGGTCGGCATCGCCGAAGCGATCAACGATGAGATCAAGGACACCAAGGATATCATCCTCGTCGCCATCGTTGTCTTCATCATGGCGAGCGTGCTGGTCGCCTTCCGCTCGGTCGTCGTCGCCGCTGTACTGTGCTGCGCCCTGCTGACCTCGACCTACCTGACCGACAGCTTCATGTGGCTGATGGGCATCGGCCTCAACATCAACACGCTGCCCCTGGCGGCACTGGGGGTCGGGCTTGGCGTCGACTACGGCATCTATGTCCTGCACCGGATCAAGGAAGCGCTGGCGGAAGGCCACAGCTACGAGCACGCGGTCACGGAATCGCTCAGGAGTGCGGGGAACGCGGTGATGATCACGGCCATCACCATGATCGCGCCGGTGATGCCGTGGGCCTTCTTCTCGGCGCTCAAGTTCCAGGCCGAGATGGGCGTGCTGCATGCTGTCGTGCTGCTCTTCAACATGATGGCGGCGCTGATCTTCGTGCCTTGCGCGGTGCTGATGTTCCGGCCGGTGGCACTGCGGCGGCTACACCGCCGCGCGACACCGCCACACGGACAACTGGTGGTCGGCGAGGGGGCCGAATAGGCCGCGGTGCGGGCACAGGAAACCATCAAGAGACAGGGCTGGGGGGAAAAATGGTTGCCAACTTCAGGCAGGATTGGAAGCGGACGCTGCTGGCTGGAAGCATCCTGGGCAGCGTCTTCGGCGGTGCGATTGCAACCGCCGGCGTGGCACTGGTCGCCGATTTCAGCTACTCGGGCCGTATCAAACAGGGCGTCTCGGTCGCCACCGACCAGGAAGGCGGGCCGACCTGGGGCCCGGCGAATTTCATCGCCGAAATCGCCGCTGCCCTGCGGGTGGACAAGAACCTGTCGTTCACGGCCGACCTTTGGATGAGGGCCGACTGGTACCCCTATCTCAAAGGCAACTTGCGGGACCGGGGCATCCAGAACTTCAATTCCCCCGACTTCCGCGACCAGTTCGGCTATCGGCTGAACCGGGGCGGCAACACCTATGAGGGCGAAGTGCCCTTCGGCAACGATGCCAAGGATCTGCGCTGGTATACCGACATCGATGACATCGTCCGAGAACTGTCGGTCAATTACCGCACCAGCGACCGTTCGGTTTCCGTGAAGGCGGGCAGTTTCGTCCGTGGCTGGGGCCAGTCGGACGGGCTGCGCCTACTGGACATCCTCAATCCGCAGGATTTCAGGGCCCGCTTCGCCCTGTCCAATTCCGACGAGCTGCGCATTCCCCAGACCGGCGTCGCGCTGGACGTGGACCTGGAGCGTCTCGGTGTCAGCGAGCCCTTCGAGGCGATCGGGATTACCAAGCCCTCGTTCGAATTCCTCTACTTTCCGCAGGTGCGGACGAGCGAGTTCTTCATCAACAACCCAACGCCCTCGGACCAGACGGACGGCGGCGTTTTCGGCTTTCCCTATCCCTACCTGGACGATCCGGTTTCCGGCCGCGGCCTGCCTTACATCGGCGCCAATCTGCACGACCTGAAGCCCAACGAGTGGAGTTGGGACGACGGGGAACTTGCCGCGCGCTTCAAGTTCAACCTGCTGGGCGCCGAAATCGCCTTCAGCGGTTTCTACGGCTGGCAGGACCTGCCTGTCGTCACCCTGCGCGGCGGTACGCTTCTGGTCGGCACCAATTACAACGACCCCGACAAGGCGCTGTTGGCGGTGCCGCTGGGCGTCGAGTCGTCGACCTTCATTACCCACGGGCCGGGCATGTACATCGACCAGCTCCGCACGCTGGGCGGGCTGAACAATATTCTGGCCGGCGCCCTGGGGCCCACGCTGGGTGCCTTGAACTCGGCCGTGCAGGCGGTCACCGGGCCGCTCAATCTTCCCGTGGGTGGCCTGCTGCCCAGCGGCGGCAATGGTACCGTCACCCTGCCGGTGGTCGGGCCGCTGAACCAGGTGGCCCCCTTCGGCTGCACGAACCTGCCGATCATCGAGGGATGCTCGGTCAATTTCGACTTCAACCTCGACTATCGCTACCGGCAGAAGCTGCTGGGCCTGAGTCTGACGCGCGACATCAAGGAGCTGCGCTTCGGGGGCAAGCAGGTGAATCCCGTGCTGCGCATGGAAGTCAGCTACGAATTCGACAAGCCGTTCAACCGCAGCGTCGTGCACACGCCCTATGGCGATGCAGTGGGTTCCGCGGCGCTGGTGGTGCCGCCGGGCGATGCCATCACCTACCGTGACCAACTGGCGGTGATGGTCGGCTTCGACTTCCCCCTCTGGGTTCCCTTCTGGGACGGCCAGCGCAAATCGATCTTCACCAGTTTCCAGTTCTTCAACTTCCACACCTTCAATTCCGCCAACTTGATGTACCAGGCGCCCTATGCCCAGACGCCGGTGCACGCGAACCAGCAGTTCGTAACCGCGTTCTGGAGCGCGCAGATCGACAACGAGCAATTGGTGCTCGAGGGGCTGGCGGCCTACGACATCAACAACAAGGGCTTCGCCTACCGGCAGCGGGTCGACTTCAACTACTTCGGCGACTCGATCCGGCCACGCCTCGAATACATCCATGTCGATGCCAAGAACGGCGTCGGCCCGTTCGGCTTCATCAACGACGCCGACATTGTCGAGCTTTCGCTGACCTATCAGTTCTAGAACCAAGGAGGTTATAATGGTGGGGAGAAAACTGAGGCACGTCGCCGGGGGAGCCGCGATGCTCCTCCTGGGCGCTACTGCGGTGGCCAGGCCCGCATCTGCCGCGGACTGGGTGGATGAATGGCAGGCCCTGGCCAAGCAGACGGGATTTGCCGGCCATGCCAAGTTCGCCGAACTGCTGGCCAAGCCTGAGGCGATCAAGCTGGCCCAGGATTGGGAGGCGTTCCGCGGCTATTCGGCCCGCTCGATCGTGGCGCAGTCGAACATTCCGCCAGACCTGAAGCCCGGCCTGGAAATCACCCGGGAGACGGCGGCGAAATACCCCTGGCTGAAGGATTACCTGCCGGGACCAAGCTATGACCGGCTGATGTCCACCGAATGGTTCCGCTGGGGCAAGATCCGCATCGTGCCCACCACGCCCTATGCGCTGAGCGCCAAGCGCCTGGCGGCGACGAAGAAGGCGCAGGAAAGCGGCGAGGCCTTCACGGTGAACGACAAGGGGGAACTGATCGACAGCAAGGGCGGGTTTGCCCTGATCGACAGCGACGCGCAGCCCTTCACCAAGCCGAAATCGGGCATCGAACTCTACTGGGCCTTCCTGGGCCACGGCATCGCCAACGAGAACCTGGAGTTCAAGCCGCTGGCCCTCGATGCTTGCCTGCCGAGTAACAAGGTCGACCGCTCCTACAAGCTGCACCTGTGGTGGCAGAAGATGCACGGCCGCGTCGACGTGGCGCCCCTGGGCTCGATCAAGGGCGAGGACGACGTGATCGAGGCCGGCTCGGTCATCTTCCTCGAGCCTTACGACGTTGCTGGCCTGGCGGCGTCGCGGCGGCGCTTCGCCGCAGCGGACAAGCCGGATGACTTCCGCGCCTTCGTGCCCAGCCTGAAGCGCACCCGCATCCTGGCCGGTTCCGACTCCCAGGATCCGATGGCAGCGGGCTTCGAGGCAACCTGGGACGAGTGGCGGCAGACCTGGATGAAGCCCGACGTGAAGAATTTCGACTTCAAGATCGTCGGTGAGAAGCTGATCCTGGCCCAGCCGGAAACCGGCCATGCCTATAATCCGGCGCAGTCGTCCTCAAACCCGTGCGAGATCGACGTGATCGACCTCGAGCTGCGGCCGGTCTGGGTGCTGGAAGTGACCGACAAGACCGGCAACTACATCTATGGCAAACGCCGCATCTATATCGACAAGGAATTCTGGTACGCCCAGTACCAGGAAATGTTCGACCAGAAGGGTAATTTGTGGCGTGTCATCGACGATGCGCGCGACATGATCCCGGAAAAGGGCCTGTGGATGTGGCGAAACTACGTCATGTGGAACGTCATCTCGACCCGCTATAACCGGATCGAAATGACGGCCGACTGGTCGATCCTGGACAAGCCGATGGAAGGCCTGTTCGACGTCGATGTGCTGCGCGACAACCGGTGAGGTTAAACCCATGAATCAGCAAAGCTGCTCGATCTTGTTCAAGCATGGCCTTCTGGCGGTGCTGGTTGCCCTCATCGCCGGGTTCTGCCTGATCTTCAGCATGATCGGCGAGATTTCCTTCTCACCGCTCCCCTTGGGCATCCCGATCGAAATGCCGGGCACGCCCGCGGGCTGGCGGGTGGTCCACCTGGGCATGCTGCTGAACGGCTTCATGGCCCTGATCTTTGGCGCGGTGTTGCGGCACCTGGTGTTCGACAACAACGCGCCCAAGCGCATCGCCTTGTTCACCGTGATCGCCGTCTGGGGCAATTTCTGCTTCTACCTGTTCGGCATGTTCGCGCCCAACCATGGCGTAACCATGGGCGACAACAGGCTGGGCGACGGCAACCTCGCCGGCGCGTTGGCCTTCCTGCCGGCGTTGGTGGGCGCAGTCACCTTGATCTTTGCGGTGGTCACCATGCTGCGTGGACGGGTGGCAAGTAACTGATCATTCCCAGTTCCAGGTGAAGACCGCCAGCGGCGACGCTGGCGGTCTTTCTCTTTCGGCGGAATCTAGCCGTTGGATTGCACGAACTTCCAGAGGCATGGCCGTGCGATCGCGCTTGCCACGACGAGTTCGAGCCACGCCCACGGCAAGGCAATCGCCAGGGTACTGGTGTCGGCGAGGTTCATGTTCAGCATCGCCAGCCAGAACAAGGCAAAGAAGAACAACCAGGACAGCGTGCCGGCCAGTACGACAATGCCCCAGCCCTCGCCGAAGCGCTCGGCGGCGAGCCAGTAGATCGCGACCGTCATGGCGACGAGAAGCGTGTCCCAAAGGCCCCATGCGAGGAACACGGTCAGGTCCATCGGTGCGACACCGGGCACCATGGCCAGGGTCTCGCGCGTCATGGGCATTACGAAGGCGAAATAGCGAAAGATTTCCGACGCGTTGACCCAGATACTGACCACCAGGCAGGTCAGGACGAATGCGCGCAACGGAAATGGCGGCCTGGTCGTGGCGAGAGACACGCTAGCGGTCATGCTGAATCCTTTCCTCGACGGCGAAGAGAAGCTGGGCGGCATAGGTACGAAGGGGGCGTGGCTCCGGCGTGATGCGGGAGACCGACCAGAGACCTTGTGTCGAAACAGTCAGGAACGAGGCCAGTCGAGCGACCAGCGAGGGCCTGGCCGGCGCCTTTGCCCGCAGTTCGTTCCCGACCGCATTGCCAAAGCCGGCAGTCAGGCGGTCCAGGTGGCGTTGCACCAGGTCGCGGAAGACTGTGTCGTGAGGGCCGCTTTCAGTCATTGTGTTGGCCATCAGGCAGCCCGGTCCTGGCAGCCCACGCGCGGCGGCCAGATTGATCTGCGTCTCGAAATAGGCGCGGACCTGGGCCAATCCCGCCCCCGGCGCTTCAACCGGTGAGAAGGCAGGCGATACGATGGCCTCGCGGTAGGCCTCGGCCGCGGCGACAAACAAGCCGCGCTTGTCGCCAAATTCGGCGTAGAGACCGTGCCGGCTTACCCCGGTTGCCCGGACCAGATCGTCGATCGACGTGGCGTAGTAGCCATGAGACCAGAACAACTCCATGGCTTGGAGTGTTGCATCGTTGCGTTGATAGCTCTTGGGGCGTGGCATATCTCGATTGAATCAGAATGATCATTCTGATTCAATCGAGATATGCCGGTCAAGACCGCGGGCGATCTACAGGAAAAAAGAAGACCGCCAGGGTTCATCCCGGCGGTCTCTAGTTTGAGGCGAGGGGGAGGCCCCGCCTCGGGGAAGCAACGGGTCAAATCAGCCCGGCGACCTTCACCACCAGGCCGTCGAAACGCTCGTCGACGGGGATCTGGCAGGCGAGCCGGGCACTGGCATCGCCGCTGGCAAGAAAGACGAGCATCTCGCTCTCGACCGTCTGCACCGGCGGTAGCGGCAGGTCGGACAAGTGCGAGACCAAGCAGGTGCCGCAGACGCAATTGCCGCCGCAATCGCCCTCGATCCCCGGAATGCCATTCGACTTGGCAAGCTGCATCAGCGACTGGCAGGGCCTGCCGGTCACGGATCGGCGGGTGCCGTCGTTCAGAACGAAAGTGATGCGCACGGCACCGGCTTCCCCCGCCGTGTCTTTGTCGGTGGCTGTCATCGGTTTTTCCTTCCCTCGGCCGCGTTTCGTCGCCGGATTCTCGCTGCCGGATCGAGCCGGGACGCCGATCTATTGGTTGGTTTCCCGGTCCCTCAGCCCCCCTATCATGACGACAGAGGCCGCATTGAGACAGGAACCGATCCCGTGACCATCACATTCCCCGCGCCGCGGATTTCGACCGCCGATGACGAGTTGCAGCACCTCAAGGAAAGCTTCGCGGCGCAGGCCAAGGCCTTCCACGGTGACAGCAATCCGGACCGTCGGACCCGGGGCGACCGCCTGCACCGCCTGGGCGAGATGGTGAAAGCCAACAGGCAGCGCATCATCGAAGCTGTCGCAAGCGATTTCGGCACCCGCGCAGCGGAGGAGATCCGCCTGACCGAGATCGCCGCGAGCTTGGCGCAGATCGATTATGCGCGGAAGAACCTGCGCCGCTGGATGCGGCCGCGCCGGCGCAGCACGTCGATATGGTTCCTGCCGGGCAGCGGGCGGGTCATCTGCCAGCCCCTGGGCGTCGTCGGCGTGATGGCGCCCTGGAACCTGCCCTTCAACCTGGCTCTCGCGCCCGCCGTCGCCGCGATCGCGGCCGGCAACCGGGTCATCATCAAGATGTCCGAGGCGGCACCGGCAACAGGCGAGCTGACCCGCGCCATCGTCAGGGAACGGATGGACGAGACGGAGCTTTCCGTCGTGCTGGGCGCGGCCGATGTCGCCCAGGCCTTCGCTGACTTGCCGTGGAACCACCTGCTGTTCACCGGATCGACTTCGGTCGGGCGCAAGGTAGCCCTTGCCGCCGCGCGGAACCTGGTGCCGGTCACGCTGGAGCTTGGCGGGAAGAGCCCGGTGATCGTCGACCGCGACTTTCCCATCGAGGAGGCGGCGAAGCGCGTAGCATGGGGCAAGGCCTTCAATGCGGGCCAGATCTGCGTGGCGCCGGACTATGCCTTCGTCCCGCGCGAGAAGGTGCATGATTTCGCCCAGGCCTTCCTCGCGCAGGGGCGTCGCTACTTTCCAGGCGGGATCATGGACGATGCCTACACCTCGATCATCGACGAGCGTGGCGTCTCGCGTCTCGAAGGCCTGCTCGGCGCCGCAAGGCAGATGGGGGCGGAGGTATTGTCACTGGGCGAGATGACAGACGTCTCGCGGCGGTCGCGCAAGATTCCGCTGTCGCTCGTGATCGACCCGCCGCGGGATTCGAGCATCATGACGAACGAGATCTTCGGGCCGCTGCTGGTCGTGCTCGGCTATGACAAAATCGACGAGGCCATCGCCTTCATCCGCTCGCGGGAAAATCCACTGGGTCTCTATTATTTCGGCCACGACAAGGCGACGCGCGGCAGGATCCTGTCAGAAACGCTGTCGGGCGGCGTGGCGATCAACGATGTGATGCTGCAATACCTGCAGGTGGACCTGCCCTTTGGCGGCGTGGGGGCCAGCGGTATTGGCCGGTACCACGGGACAGAAGGCTTCGATACCTTCTCGCACCACCGGGCCGTTTTCACCCAGCGCGGCCCCTTGGGTGTGACCGGCCTCAAGTTTCTCTACCCGCCCTACGGCGCCATCGGGAAGAGGCTCATCTCGATGATGGGCGGCTGAAACGCCAATTTTGGCTCGGAAATGCGGGAGGGTATCGATGGCTTTCCAAGAGAAGCGTAGCATGACGTGCCACAGCGAGCTCGCCGGCGTGCAAAGGTGGTTCCGCGCTTCCGTATTGATGTGACCATATCTTCGCTTTGAATGGTAGTTAGGTTGACCTGGGAATGCGTCGCCCCAATTGTTCTGAAGGTGTCTCGCTGATCCTCAGTACCGTGCGATTTTCGGCATTCGCACTAATGTAATCTCACAAATCCCTAGATGCTCTGAGCCTGTGGGAACTGACGGTGCAATGGCTTGGCCAGTTCGAACGGTGAAGCCAATTGCAGTAGGGCCACATCGTTACCGTCGCGTGTGGGAATCCGTACGCCGACCAGCTGGCCGGCATTCGTCCAAGGGGCGTGGCGGCGGGCAGGCCGGTCGCGTTGTAGGTCTGACAGAGCACCACGGCGACGGCCACAGCCGTATCCTGTTCAGCCTGGTTGGGGTTCGACGGGGGCATGCTTTGCTTGGGGCATCGACAACAATCTGACGCGAAAGCTCAGCACCGCGGATCCGGTCCAGGTCGCGGCAATCAAGGGCGCGGCGCGGACGGGGCCTATTTCTCCGCATCAGTGTGGCACTTGTTGTCGTCATCCTAGGCGATCGTCATCCTGGGCGATCCGATCGCGGGGTCTTTGGCCGCGGCCGGGTTGATGATGATAGTGGGTGTCCACCTCCATTTGCCGGAATAGTACGAGCATTGGCGCGCCCGTAGCGCGCTGGCGCACGAGCCCCGCCACACCCATGATGCCCACCATCAGCGCGATGATGGTCCAGATATCCCTCCCGGTGAGCCCCACAGCCACTGGCATCATCACGGCGCCTTGGGGCTCAGCCACACGCACTGTCCCGACCAGCATTGTGGCCACGGCCATTTTCATCGGGGCGACGATTGAACGACTCGGACAATTTGATTACGTTCTGATCAAACTGGAAACAAAGTTTCATGGATCGCACCAGCACTATCCTTATTGTCGCCCGCGACGGCACCGAATGGGTCGATGTGGTCGACCACCTCGCCGACGACTATGGCTATCGGGTGCTGGTGGTTCAGGGCAGTGCCGAGGCCCTGGCGACCCTGGTCGACGTTCATGTCGATCTGGTGGTCGCCGAGATGGAGGAGCCGGCGGAGAGCGGCGCCGCGCTGTTGACCGAGCTGCGGGTCAGCCATCCCGACATTATCCGGATACTGATCCTCGATGCCGATGCGCCGGGGATCGGGCGGGCCATCTCCCAGGCGGCGATCTATCAGTTCCTGCGCAAGCCGCTCGATGCCGAGCAACTTGCCCTGGTGGTCAAGCGCGGGCTCGAAACCCGGGAACTGGCGCGCCGGCACCGCATCCTCTCGCGCGAATTCAAGGTAAGCGACAATGCCGGCCTGCTCGACCTTCACCCCAGCCTGCCCTTCCGGGCCGAGAGCATGCGCTTCGAGAAGCTGGTCTATGCCAGCGAGAAAATGGCAGAACTGTGCGACGTCGCCCGCCAGGCCGCGCGCACCGAATTGCCGATCCTGATTCAGGGCGAGACCGGCACCGGCAAGGAATTGCTGGCCCGGGCCGTGCATTACAATTCGGCCCGCAAGGCCAGCCCGCTGCAGGTGCAGAATTGCGGCGGCATGTCCGACGAACTGCTGCAGTCGGAACTGTTCGGCCACAAGCGCGGCGCCTTTACCGGGGCGATTTCCGACCGGCTGGGCCTGTTCAGGGCGGCGGACGGCGGGACGGTGTTCCTCGACGAAATTTCCGAAGTCTCGCCCTCGTTCCAGGTCAGCCTGCTGCGCTTCCTCCAGGAGGGCGAACTCAAGCCACTGGGCTCCGACAAGTCGCTGATCTGCAATGTCCGTATCATCGCCGCGTCGAACCGGCGGCTGAGCATGCTGGTGGCGAAGGGCGAGTTTCGCCAGGATCTTTATTTCCGCCTCAAGGGCTTCGAGTTCGAGGTGCCGCCGCTGCGCGACCGGGTCGAGGATATTCCGGTCCTGGCCGAATTCTTTGCGGCCAAGCACAGCGAGGCGATCGGCCGCAAGATCCTGGGGATTTCCGCCAGCCTGATCGAAAAGCTCGTGCATTATGACTTCCCCGGCAATATCCGCGAACTCGAGAACGAGATCCGCCGGATGGTGGCCTTGGCCAAGGATGGCGAGTACCTGACGACGCGCAATCTCTCGCCGGCCTTGCAGGCGGCCGCGCCGCGCCGCACCCCCAGGCGTCGGCCGGGTTCGTGCCTGAGGGTGAGACCCTGAAGGATCGTGTCGAAAGCCTCGAGAAGCATGTCGTGCGCGAGAGCCTGGGGCGTCATCGCTGGAATCAGAAACGGGCGGCGGAAGAGTTGGGCTTGTCGCGCGTGGGGTTGGCGAACAAGATCAAGCGCTACGGGCTCGACGAGCCCCATCGATAGGGAAGGGGCTGCGATGTCGAGCGATGAGCCGTCGAACGGGGATCTGGTCCGCTTCCCTCAGTCGCGGGTGCGCCCGTCGGCCCAGGGCCGTCCGTTCAGGACTCTGGGGCTGGGGCCGCTCGCCCGTGCCCTTGGCGCCCCGATCGAGCAGGCGACCGGTCATTGGTGCAGCCGCTGCCAGGGCATCTGGTACGGCTATCTGCTCGAGGTGACGTGCCCGGTTTGCGGCAGTCGCCAAGGTTGAGCCCGATTGTGCGAAACCTAATTTCCAGGTGCAAAGATAGTTTGCAGGGTGATCGGCCTATTTTATCGCGCTGCAACATGGTTACATTCCGATAAGTAATTGATTTTTATGTATATTTTTTAGTTCGCGAGACTGGCACGCGGCTTGCTCCTATGAGGTCCAGAAGCGGCTCATAACGCTTCGATCGACAATTGGGAGGACGTGATGGCCAATCTCCTCTGGCTTCAGGGCGGGGCTTGTTCCGGTAATACGATGTCGTTCCTCAACGCAGAGGAACCCAGTGCCTGCGATCTGGTGACGGATTTCGGGATCAATGTCCTGTGGCATCCCTCTCTGGGAATGGAACTGGGCGAGAACCTGCAGAAGATGATGAAGGCGTTGGTCTCGGGCGAAATCCCGCTCGACATCTTCGTGTTCGAAGGCTCGGTGGTGAATGCCCCGGGCGGCACGGGCGAATGGAACCGTTTCGCCGGCCGGCCGATGAAGGACTGGGTGGCCGATCTCGCCAAGGTGTCGAATTTCGTCGTCGCCATCGGCGACTGCGCTACCTGGGGCGGCATTCCCGCGACGGCGCCCAATCCCTCCGACAGCGTCGGGCTGCAATTCCTCAAGCGGGCCCACGGCGGTGCGCTCGGCGCCGGCTATCGCTCCAAGGCCGGGTTGCCGGTGATCAACGTGCCCGGCTGCCCCGCGCATCCCGACTGGATCACCCAGATCGTGGTCGCGGTCGCCACCGGCCGCGCCGGCGACCTGTCACTTGATGAGTTCCAGCGGCCCAAGACCTTCTTCACCAGCTTCACCCAGACCGGCTGCACCCGCAACATGCACTTCGCCTACAAGGTCTCGGCGACCGAGTTCGGCCAGCGCAAGGGCTGCCTGTTCTACGACCTGGGCTGCCGCGGGCCGATGACCCATTCGCCCTGCAACCGCATCCTGTGGAACCGCCAATCGTCCAAGACCCGCGCCGGCATGCCGTGCATGGGCTGCACCGAGCCGGAATTCCCCTTCTTCGACCTGGCGCCGGGCACGGTGTTCAAGACCCAGACGGTCATGGGCGTGCCCAAGGACATGCCCACGGGCGTCGACAAGACCGGTTACATCAAGCTGACCGCCGCGGCCAAGGCCGCATCCCCGGCCTGGGCGGAAGAGGAAATCTTCGTCGTCTGAAGCCACCGCGATCCGGCCAACTATAAAGAATTCAGGGAGCACGTCCCATGTCAGCAGCCGTTCAAACACTCGATATTTCACCGGTCGGCCGGGTTGAGGGCGACCTCGACGTTCGTGTCGACATCCAGGACGGGGTGGTCGTCAATGCCTGGACCAGCGCCGAGCTGTTCCGCGGCTTCGAGATCATCCTGCGCGACAAGGATCCGCAGGCCGGCCTGGTGGTGACGCCGCGCGCCTGCGGCATCTGCGGTGCCTCGCACCTCACCTGCGCCGCCTGGGCGCTGGACACGGCCTGGAAGACCACGGTGCCGCGCAACGCGATCCTGGCCCGCAATCTGGGACAGATCGTCGAGAGCATCCAGAGCCTGCCGCGGCACCACTACGGCCTGTTCATGATCGATTACACCAACAAGAACTATTCGAATTCGGCCTACTACGAGGAAGCGGTGAAACGCTGGTCGCCCTTCACCGGCACCAACTACGAGATCGGTGTGACCATCTCGGGCCGACCGGTCGAGATCTATGCCCTGCTGGGTGGGCAGTGGCCGCATTCCAGCTACATGGTGCCCGGTGGCGTCATGTGTGCGCCGACCCTGACCGACGTCACCAGGGCCTGGTCGATCCTGGAGCATTTCCGGCGCAACTGGATGGAGCCGATCTGGCTGGGTTGCACCCTGGAACGCTATGAGGAAATCCGCTCCTACGACGATCTCATGGCGTGGCTCGACGAGCGGCCGGAACATGCCAATTCCGATCTGGGCCTGTTCTGGCGCATGAGCCTGGATATCGGCCTCGACAAATACGGGCGAGGTCACGATCGCTACGTGTCCTGGGGCTATCTGCCGCACGAGGACCGCTACAACAAGCCGACGATCGAAAGCCGGAATGCCTCGCTCATCATGAAATCGGGTGTTTATAACGGCACCACCGACACCCACAAGCTGATGGACCAGTCGTTCACCCGGGAAGACGTGGGGCGTGCCTGGTACGACGAGCCGGGCCACCTGCATCCCTTCGAGCGCACCACCAAGGCGATCCAGAAGAACGAAGTCGATCACGAGGGACGCTATTCCTGGTCGGTCGCGGTCACGCACGACCAGGACGGCCGCCTGGAGGCTGGGCCCCTGTCACGCCAGCTCATCGCCGGCGGCCGGCACGGCGAGTCGTGGCAGCACTACGACCCGCTGGTCCTCGACATCTACAAGAAGCTGGGCGGCGCCAGCGTGATGCTGCGCCACTTCGCCCGCATGCACGAGGGGGTGAAGCTGTATCGTGAGGCCGAACGGATCCTGCGGGAATTCCGCCTGAAGGATAGCTGGTACGAAAAGCCGACCGAGAAGGACGGTCGCGGCTGGGGGCGACCGAGGCGATTCGCGGGGCCCTGTGCCACTGGATCGAGGTGCAGAACGGCAAGATCAAGAACTATCAGATCATCGCGCCGACGACCTGGAATGTCGGCCCGCGCTCGAACGATGGTACCCGCGGCCCGATCGAGGAGGCCCTGATCGGCACCCCGATCGCCGATCCGCGCGATCCCGTCGAGGTCGGGCATGTCTGCCGCTCCTACGACTCCTGCCTCGTCTGCACGGTGCACGCGCACGACGCCAAGACCGGGGAGGAACTTGCAAGGTTCCGAACCGCCTGATCGACAAATCAGCGTTTTTGGCGAAGATTGAGTGGCCTGGTGCGCTTGGCGTTGAGCCGAGGGCACCGGGGACTCTTGCAAGGGGCGACCGAAAATGGCTGCGGGCGATGCGGAGGTCCTGCTGAGGACCATCGCCGAAATGATGGCGAACGGTCTCAAAACGCAGACGGAGCCGTTCCCGGAAACGGACAAGGAGTTTGCCGATATTCTGGCGCAATTGCGTCAGCTCGATCCCGGCGACCTCAAGGCCAAGCTCGTGATCAGCGGCTTTGTCGATCAACCCTACGGGCCTGAACGGCAGCGCTGCATGGAGTGCATGTACTACCTGGTTCACCGGCGTTGGTGCGATCTGCCCGAGTTGGCAGTCCCGGTCGAACCCGACTGGTGGTGCCGCCTCTGGCGTATCTAGGGGCGTTGCCGCACACGTATCCCGGGCCTCGAAAGATCCGCGACAGAAGATCGGGAGGATGGCGATGACAGAAGTCGAGACCAGGTTGGAGGATATCCGTTCGCTGCTGGCGAACGGGCTGAAAACCGAAGTGTTTCCCCGTGCCGACAGTGCCGAAGAAACCCAGGTGATCATCGGCCGCCTGCGGGCCGCCGGCGACGACCTTGTGGGCAAGCTGGTGATCGGCGGCTTCACGCTGACCACGATCGAGCACGGCGGCATCGAGCAACCTTGCGAGACCTGCATGTACTATCTGGTTCACCGGCGCCATTGCGAGCTGCCCGAGCTCGACCTGCCGGTCGAGCCGGAATGGTCGTGCCGGTTGTGGCGGATCTGACGCCATGATCGCGGTCATTGGCTGCGGCAACCCCAACCGCAGCGACGACGGTGCCGGCGCCGGTGTGCTGCATTTGTTGAAGGCGCGCGGCGTGGGGGCGGGACGCGAGGATATTCGCCTGCTCGATGCGGGAACCGACGGGATGTCCGTGATGTTCGCGGCGCGGGGCTGTCGGGCGTTGATCATCATCGACGCGGCGCGTTCGGGATCGACCCCCGGCGATCTCTTCGAGGTGCCGGGGGCCGAACTCGAGCAATCCCACAAACCGACGCTGACCCTGCATGATTTTCGCTGGGATCATGCGCTGTTCGCCGGGCGCAAGATCTATGGCCAGGATTTTCCCGCCGACGTCACGGTATTGCTGATCGAGGCCGCGAGCCTCGACTTCGGCATCGGTCTTTCCGCCCCCGTCTCGGCCGCCGTCGAGCGCGCGGCGGACCGTGTCGAGCTCTTGCTGGCCGAGCGGCAAGGGCGCCGGGAGGCCGCGTCATGAGCGAGCCGGCACGGGTCACGATCCAGCGCGGCAGCCTCTACCTGACGCGTGATGTCTACGATCGCTATTTCGGCGGCTTGCAGGCGGTCGTGCTGCTGCGGCGGGAGACCGCGCTGCTGGTCATGCCCGTGCGCCACGCCGCCGGTGGCGGTTACCTGCTCAAGCAGCGCAATGGCACCGGCGACCGGGTGGTGACCGCCGCGGATTTCTTCCGCGAACAGGGGATGGACGACGACCTGCCGCATATCCTGCCGGCCCAGTGGAGCACCGAGCAGGTGGGGCTGTGGGTCGCCGACGCTTTTAAGTAAAATTAATTGTCATTTTGCATAATCAGTAGACTTTTTATTGGAAAGAGACTTATCTTTATGGAAATCAACTAGTCCAACAATAAGGGGGGATGTCGGAGGTGGCTATCGATCGCATCGAAGATCAGGTGCGGGCTGCCCTGTCCGCGGCAGAGGACGCCGAGGCGAGCCCGCAGGAGCGGGCCGAGATGCTGATGGAAATCGCCATCGGCCTTCAGCAACGCCCGAAGTCACCCGATGCGCTGACGGCCGCCGTGGATCTCTACGACAAGGCGCTGTCGATCTGCCCCGCCGGCGAGGATTTGTTGCGGGCCAGGATCGTGGCGCGCCGGGGGACCGCGCTGCAGGCCGTGCCCGAGGAAGGCACCGCCTCGCTGGAGCAGGCGCGCAAGGCCTTCGACCAGGCGATCCCTGTCCTGGCCGAACTGGGCAGGCCCGAGGAAATCGCCGAAGCGGAAATGAACCTGGGTGTGGTGATCCAGAATCTGGCCGGCGCGGGGCGGGCCCGGATCACCGATGCGATCGCGGCCTACCAGCGTGCCTTGCGCACCTTCGAGCGGCGGCGCTTCCCGACGGAATTCGCCATCCTGCAGAACAATCTGGCCACGGCCTTCCTGTCGATCCCGATGACCGACGAGCGCGCCAAGATGCGCGAGGCGCTGGCCGTGCAGGCCTTCGAGGAAGGCTTGAAGGTGGTCAACCTGATCGACCATCCGACCGAATACGCCATGTTGCAGAACAATCTCGGTAACGCGCTGCAATACGCCTCGTCGAGCCATGCGGTCGAAAACAACCTGCGTGCGCTCGATGCCTATGACGAGGCCTTGAAGGTGCGCAGCCGCGCCGACATGCCCGGCGAATATGCGAACACCATCGCCAACAAGGCGAACTGCCTGTGGAACCTGCCCGATGATCCGGCCAACCCGGAACATGGCAACCGAGCCAATCTGTTGCAGGCGAGGGCCTGCTATGCCGAGGCGCGCGAGATCTTCGTGGCCCAGGGCGAGTTGCAGAAGGCGCGGATCGTGGCGGAAGCCTGCGAGCAGGTCGAGCGGGAGCTGTTGGCGGCGCCCGCCGCCAACGGCGGCGGCATCACCGCCGTCGCCCGGACGATGTAATCTGAAAAGGAGCAAGGGCATCAGATGTTTGGCATTTCCATTGTTGGGGCGCTGATTGCGCTCGTGGTCGGATCCCTGGCCGCCATGCTGGCCGGCGCTGCCGTCGGCATCGCCATCGGCGGCAAGGCGCTCGGCAAGGAGCTGGCCGCGTTCATGGGCAGCTTCTATGGCCCCCTGGCCGGCGCCCCGGGCATCGTCATCGGCCTTGCCGCGCTGAGCGTGATCGGCTGAGGAGACGGGATATGTGGGATGTCGCCAAAAATTCCGTCAGCCTGTTCTTCGCCGGCAAGCTGTTCGCCGAGCCGGGCAAGGCCTATACGCAGATCGCGATCGGTATCGCCGTGACGGCGCTGCTGCTGGTCGGCATCGTCAAGATCGGCCTGCCCCTGTGGCTGGGCGGGCTGGCCGCCGGGCTGGCGGGCGGCGCCCTGCAACCTTATCTGTTTAAAGACCTGCGGTATCGCTGAGGTCGCCATGAACGCGCCAGCCTCGCTGCCGACCCAACGCGACGACCTGACGGGACTGGTCGGCGACATCCAGCATCTCGAAGCGATCTTCGAGACCTGGGGCGAGACCCAGCGCGGTGCGATCAGTGCCTATCGCCAGGCCATCGAGGCCCTGCACGGCGAGGCGCTGCGCCGGCTGGTGCGCGCGCTCAAGAGCGATCCCGCGGCGCTGGCCGCCATGAAGGACGCTCTGAGCGACGAGGTGGTCTATGCCGTCATGCGCCGCCTGGGCGTGGTCAAGGCCAGCCTGACGGAGCGGGTGGAGGCGGCGCTGGACAATGTGCGGCCGATGCTGGCCTCCCACGGCGGCGATGTCGAACTGGTCGCCATCCGGCCGCCGGCCATCGAAGTGCGCTTCGTCGGCGCCTGCGACAGTTGCCCGGCCTCGGCCCTGACCTTCCATTCGGGCGTGAAGAAAGCCGTGCAGGATGCCTGCCCGGAAATCACCGAGGTGCTGCAGGTCAAGGGCCTGGGCGGCGGGGCGTGCAAGGATGATGCCTTGCGTTTCGTCAGCCCCTTCGCCATCGACGCGGTCGGCCACTGGCGCCCTGTCGGCGTGCTGTCGGATATCCCCGAAGGCGGGGTGCGCGGGCTCGAACTCGACGGCGCGCCCATCATTCTCTCGCGCCAGGGCGCGGTCGTCACCTGCTTCCAGAATGCCTGTGCCCACCTGGGTTTTTCGCTCGACGGTGGCACGATCAGGGACGGCATCATCGCCTGTCCGTTCCACGGTTTCCAATACGACCTGACCAGCGGCGAATGCCTGACCGCGCCGGAAGTGCAACTGCAACCCCATGCGGTGCGCGTCATCGGCGAGCGGGTCGAAGTGAGGCTCGCGCGCTAGCCATGCAGATCTCGCTTCGCCCCGCCCGATCCCGCAACGCCCCCGTGTTGCCCCTGCCTGCCCCGTTGCTGGCATCGGAAGGCGCTCGCGTGATCCTGGGCGGCGATCCGGGGCTGGACGGCCTGGCGGCGCCGATCGTACCCGGTCCGGCCAGCCTGTTTGGCCCGCGCGGTGCCTGTCTGGCAGGCCCGGGCGGGCCGCTCTTCGTCTGCGACACCGGCCATCACCGCGTGCTGGGCTGGCACCGGGCACCGGCGACGGACGGCCAGCCCGCCGACTTCGTCCTGGGCCAGCCGGATTTTTCACGCGAAGGCCGCAATGCCAAGGGCGAGGTGACAGCCACCAGCCTGAATGTGCCCACCGGCATCGCGGCCGCCGACGGCATCCTGGCCGTGGCCGATGCCTGGAACCACCGCGTTCTCCTCTGGTTCGGGCTGCCCGAACGCGGCGGCCGTCCGGCCGACGTGGTGCTGGGCCAGGCCGATTTCAGCGGCGGGCTGATCAATCGCGGCAGCGACCAGGCCGCGGCCGATACGCTGAACTGGTGCTATGGCGTGGCCATCATCGACGGCCGCCTGCTGGTGGCCGACACCGGCAACCGCCGGGTGCTGGTGTGGGACACGATCCCGACCCGCAACGGCACGCCGGCCGACCTGGTGCTGGGCCAGCGCGGCCCGACCATCCGCGACGAGAATGCCGGCGCCGGCGCCAATGCCCTGGGCATGCGCTGGCCCCACGGTATCGCGATGCTGGACGGCCGGATCCTGGTCGCCGATGCCGGCGACAACCGGGTGATGGTGTGGAACCACCTGCCCCGGGCCGATGGTGTCCCCTGCGATTTCATGCTGGGCCAGGCCGACATGGCCGGCGTCGACCACAATCGCGCCGCCTATTACCCCACCGCCGGGGCCATGAACATGCCCTATGGCCTGGCTGTTCTGCAAGATCGCCTGGTGGTCGCCGATACCGCCAGTTCGCGCCTGCTGGGGTTCGAGGCGGGTGGTCTCGCCATGGGTGCCGAGGCGAGCCGCCTGGCCGGGCAGGCAAGCTTCGGCGACAAGGGCGACAACCGCTGGGGCTTTCCCGCCCGCGACAGCCTGTGCTGGCCCTATAACGTCGCCGCCTGCGAGAACACCCTAGTGGTCGCCGATTCCGGCAACAACCGCATCCTGTTGTGGGAGGCGGCGCCATGAGCCTTCAGCCCCACCTTGTGGAACCGCAGGAGAGCTTTGCGATCCGCGTGCGCGGCCGAGTCCAGGGCGTGGGATTCCGTCCGACCGTGTGGCGGTTCGCCCGCGACCTGGCCCTCTCGGGCGAGGTGCTGAACGACGCCGAAGGCGTGCTGATCCGTGTCAACGGGGCGCGGGCGGCGGTCGATGCCCTGATCGGCCGCCTGCACCGCGAGCCGCCGCCGCTGGCCCGCATCGACAGTGTCGAGACCTGGCCGATCGCCGAGGTGGCCGCCGACGGTTTCAGCGTTGTCGAGAGTGCCCCGGGTGCCGCCCATACCCAGGTCGCGCCCGATGCCCTGGTCTGCGCTGCCTGCGCCGCCGAGATCGCCGATCCGTTCAGCCGGCGTTATCGCTACCCCTTTACCAACTGCACTCATTGCGGCCCGCGGTTCAGCATCGTGCGGGGCATTCCCTACGACCGGGTGACCACCACCATGGCGCCCTTCGGCCTGTGCACGGATTGCCTGGCCGAATACCGCGACCCCGCCGATCGCCGTTTCCAGGCCCAGGCCATCGCCTGCCACGCCTGCGGCCCCCGGGCCAGGCTGGTGCGCCTCGACGGCCGGGCGGTGAGCTTCGAACAGCACTCGATGCTCGACGATGTCGACGCGGTGTGCAGCCTGTTGCAGAAGGGCGAGATCGTCGCCATCAAGGGCCTGGGCGGTTACCACCTGGCCTGCGATGCGACACGGGCCGATGTCGTCGCCCGGTTGCGCGAGCGCAAACGGCGCCATGCCAAGCCGTTCGCCCTGATGGCCCGCGACCTGGATATCGTTCGGCGTTACTGCTCGGTCGATGCGGCCGAGGCGGCGGCGCTGGCAAGCCCCGAGGCGCCGATCGTGCTGCTGCGGGCCGACGGCCCGGCCAGGTTGCCCGAGGCCGTCGCGCCCGGCTTGGGCCTGCTGGGCTTCATGCTGCCGACCACGCCCCTGCACCGGCTGATCCTCAGGCGCATGGAACGGCCGGTGGTGATGACCAGCGGCAACCTCTCCGACGAGCCGCAGGTAACCGACGACGTGGCGGCGCGCGAGCGGCTGGGCGGCATCGCCGCCTTCGCCCTGATGCACGACCGTGCCATTGCCAACCGGGTCGATGATTCCGTGGTGCGCCTGTCGGGCGGGGCGATCCGCGTGCTGCGGCGGGCGCGCGGCTTTGCGCCGGCGCCGATCGCCCTGCCGCCCGGCTTCGAGTCGGCGCCGCCGGTGCTTGCCTATGGCGGGGAGTTGAAGGCGACCTTCTGCCTGCTGAAGGACGGCGAGGCGATCGTCTCCCAGCATATCGGCGATCTGGAGGAGGGGGCGGCTTTCGACGACTATGGCCGCAACCTGGAGCTCTATGCCCATCTGTTCGATCATGCGCCGGCGGTGCTGGCGGCGGATCGCCACCCCGAATACCTCTCGACCAAGCAGGCGCTGGCGCGGGCCGCGGCGGAAGCGCTGCCCCTGGCACAGGTGCAGCACCATCACGCCCATGTCGCCGCCTGCCTGGCCGAGAACGGCCGGCCGCTGGAGGCCGCCCCCGTGCTGGGCATCGTGCTCGACGGCCTGGGCTATGGCGACGATGGGGCGATCTGGGGCGGCGAATTCCTGCTGGCCGACTATCGCGGGTACCAGCGATTGGGCACCCTCAAGCCGGTCGCCATGCCGGGCGGGGCCCAGGCGGCGCGCGAGCCCTGGCGCAACCTCTATGCCCACCTGATGGCCGAGATGGGCTGGCCCGCCTTCGCCATGAACTTTGCCGAACTCGAGGTGTACCAGGCCCTGTCGCAGCGCCCGCGCGCCAGCTTTGATGCCATGATCCGTGATGGCCGCTTCGCCCCCAGGGCCTCGTCCTGCGGCCGCCTGTTCGATGCCGTCGCCGCCGCCCTGGGCCTGTGCCGCGACCGCCAGGCCTATGAGGGGCAGGCGGCGATGATGCTGGAGGCGAGCGTCGACGCGCAGGCGCTGGCGGACGAGGACGAGGCGCTGGCCTATCCCTTCACCATCCCGCTGCTGCCCGAGACCAGGATGCCCTATCTGGAACCGCTGGCGATGTGGAACGCCCTGTTGGGCGACCTGATCCTGAAGACGCCGCCGGGCGTGATCGCCGCGCGCTTCCACCGCGGCTTGGCCAAGGGCGTTGCGGCCATGGCGGACAAGCTCGCCGGCGGTGAGGGCGAGGTGCGGCGCTTCGATACCGTCGCCCTGTCGGGCGGCTGCTTCCAGAACCGGGTGCTGTTCGAGGAAGTCGCCCGGCGCCTGGTCGCGCAGGGCTTCCAGGTGCTTTCCCATGCCCGCGTGCCGGCCAACGACGGCGGCCTGGCCCTGGGCCAGGCGGCGGTCGCCGCCGCCCTTTCGATTGGAGACCGGCCATGTGCCTAGGAATTCCCGGCCGCATCGTGGCTATCGACGATCCCGTGCGCAAGCTGGCCACGGTCGATGTCAGCGGGGTGCGGCGGCAGGTCAACATCGCCTGCATCGTCGACGAGAACCATTCGGTCGCGTCCTGCGTCGGCGACTGGGTCCTGGTTCATGTCGGCTTTGCCATGAGTCGGATCAACGAGGCCCAGGCGGCCGAGACCCTGAAGATCCTGGTGGAACTGGGCGAGGCGCAGGCCGAGATCGAGGCCATGCGCCGGTCGGCCGCGGGCTGAGGGAGGCGGATCATGTCGACGCAGACCGAACTCCAGGCACTCTACCCCTTCCTGCACGGCAAGCCGCAGGACGCCCGCCGGCTCGACGCCGCGCTCTTGTCCTCGATCGCCGAGAAGGCGCGGGACTCGCGCGAGGCCAATGCGCGCTTCTTCGAGACCCAGGCGGATACGCTGCTGGCCATTGCCCGCACCATCGCCCTGACCTATCGCCGCAACGGCCGGCTGTTTGCCATGGGCAATGGCGGCTCCAGTTGCGACGCTGCCCATGTCACGGTCGAATTCGTCCACCCGGTGACCGCCGGCCGGCCGGCCCTGGCCGCGATCAACTTGGTGGCCGATGTCGCCCAGATGACGGCGGTTGGTAATGATGTGGGTTTCGAGCATGTTTTCCTGCGCCAGTTGGGCGCCCTGGGGCGGGCCGGCGATGCCCTGGTCGGCTTTTCCACCAGCGGCAATTCGGCCAACCTCCTCGCGACCTTCGCCAAGGCGCGGGAGATGGACATTGCCACCGTCGGTTTTTGCGGCGGCAGCGGCGGGCGGATGGCGGCCGCCGGCGTGCTCGACCATTGCGTGGTGGTGCCCACCAGTTCGATCCACCGCACCCAGGAATGCCACGTCACCGCTTATCATATCGTCTGGGACCTGGTGCATACCTTGCTGGCCGACGACCGCGGCTCGGCGGCGATGGGAGTGAGCCCATGAAATATGTCGACGAATTCCGCGACCGCGACAAGGCGCGCAGCCTGATCCGTGAGATCGAGGCCGTGGTCGCCACCATCGAGGTGGCCAGGCACCGGCCGATCAACATCATGGAAGTGTGCGGCGGCCACACCCATTCGATCTTCCGCTACGGCCTGGAAGGCATGTTGCCCAGGCAAATCGAACTCATCCACGGGCCGGGCTGCCCGGTCTGCGTGCTACCCATGGGCCGGGTCGACGATTGCGTCGCCATCGCCGAGACGCCGGGGGTGATCTTTGCCACCTTCGGCGATGCCATGCGCGTGCCCGGCTCGCGCAAGAGCCTGCTCCAGGCCAAGGCCGAGGGCGCCGACGTGCGCATGGTCTATTCGCCCCTGGATGCCCTGGCCCTGGCCCGGCAGAACCCCGAGCACGAGGTGGTGTTCTTCGCCCTGGGCTTCGAGACCACCATGCCCTCCACCGCCCTGACCATTCTGGAGGCCGAGGCGGAGGGCATCGCCAATTTCTCGGTCTTCTGCAACCACATCACCATCGTGCCCACGATCAAGGCGATCCTGGACAGCCCGGACCTGCAGCTCGACGGTTTCCTGGGGCCGGGCCATGTCTCGATGGTGATTGGCAACGCGCCCTATGAATTCATCGCCCGGCACTATCGCCGGCCGCTGGTGGTCGCCGGCTTCGAGCCCCTGGACATATTGCAGTCGATCTGGATGGTCCTGAAGCAGATCAAGGAGGGCCGGGCGCAGATCGAGAACCAGTATGCCCGCATCGTGCCCGACGGCGGCAATGCCCCAGCCCTGCATGCGGTTTCGCGCGTCTACGAGCTGCGTGAATTCTTCGAATGGCGGGGCCTGGGCTCGATCGATCATTCGGGCGTGCGCCTGCGGCCGGCCTATGCCGCCTTCGATGCCGAACGGCGCTTCGCCCTGCCCAATGTGACCATTGCCGATCCCAAGTCGTGCCAATGCGGCGAGGTGCTGAAAGGCGTGATCAAGCCGTGGCAGTGCAAGGTTTTCGGCACCGCCTGCACGCCCGAGACGCCGCTGGGCGCCTTGATGGTGTCCTCGGAAGGCGCCTGCGCCGCGCACTACCAGTACGGCGGCGAGCACGTACAGCGGGGGGCGGCATGAACGTCATGGCGATGCCCCGGCCGCGGCCGCTGGGCCGGCTTCAGGTGCCGACGGTGACCCTGGCCCACGGCGGCGGCGGCAAGGCGATGAAGGACCTGATCGACGATGTCTTCGTGTCGGCCTTCGACAATGCCCTGCTGGCGGGCCTGGAGGACCAGGCGCGTATCGATCTGGTCGCCCTGGCGGCGCAGGGCGACCGGCTGGCCTTCACCACCGATTCCTATGTGGTCGATCCCCTGTTCTTCCCCGGCGGCGACATCGGCAAGCTGGCCGTCTGCGGCACGGTGAACGACCTCGCCGTGGGCGGCGCCGTGCCCCTGCACCTCGCCTGTGCCGTGATCATCGAGGAAGGCATGCCGGTCGACACCTTGCGCCGGATCGCCCAATCGATGGGGACGACGGCGCAGGCAGCCGGCGTGCAGATCGTCACCGGCGATACCAAGGTGGTGCCGCGCGGCTGCTGCGACAAACTGTTCATCACCACCACCGGCATCGGCGTCATCCGCCGGGCCTGAACCTCGGCGCCGACCGGGCGCAGGAAGGCGACGTGGTGCTGGTGAACGGGCGGCTGGGCGATCATGGCGCGGCGATTCTGTGCGCGCGGGGCGACATGGCCCTGACCAGTGCGGTGGAAAGCGATTGCGCGCCCCTGCACGGGTTGATCGCCGGCCTGCTGGCGGCGGCACCGCAGACCCGCTTCCTGCGCGATGCGACGCGGGGTGGGGTGGCGACCGTCCTGAACGAACTGGCCCAGGCCTCGGCCGTGGCGATCGAGATCGAGGAGGCGGCGACGCCGATCTGCGACGAGGTGCGCGGCTTTTGCGAAATCCTGGGGCTCGACCCGCTCTACCTCGCCAACGAG
Source organism: Oleomonas cavernae (assembly GCF_003590945.1). Taxonomy (NCBI): domain Bacteria; kingdom Pseudomonadati; phylum Pseudomonadota; class Alphaproteobacteria; order Acetobacterales; family Acetobacteraceae; genus Oleomonas; species Oleomonas cavernae. The sequence goes on from NZ_QYUK01000011.1 coordinate 212,385, forward strand.
GGCAAGATGGTGATCGTGGTCCCGCCCCAGGAGGCCGACACCGCCTTGGACGCGATGCGGGGCCATCCCCTCGGCCGCGATGCCTGTGCGATCGGGCGCATTACCAAGGGCCATGCGGGACGGGTCGCGATGAAGACCGTGTTCGGGGCCAGCGCATCGTCGACATGCTGGTCGGCGAGCAATTGCCGCGCATCTGCTGACGGAGGCGGCCGTGCACGAGCTCAGCATCACCCGCAATATCGTCGCGATCGTGGCCGAGGCCGCGAAGGGCCGCCCGGTCGACCGGGTGACGTTGGAGGTCGGCCGGCTCAGCGGTGTGATGAGCACAGCCATCGCCTTCTGCTTCGACGTGGTGGCCAAGGGCACGGCGCTGGAAGCGGCGCAACTGCAGATCAAGGAGATCGACGGCCGTGCCCGTTGCCACGATTGCGGCGACGAGTTCGACACGCCGGATCTCTACACGTCCTGTCCCTGCGGTTCGCACCGCTTCACCCGGCTGCGGGGCGAGGAACTGAAGATAAAAACCATGGAATTGAGGGAGGTCGCCTGATGTGCGCTGTCTGCGGCTGCTCCGACGGAGCAACAGCCACCATTACCGACCTGCGGCACGACGGGCACGACCATGTCCATGCCGACGGCACCAGGCATAGCCACGATCACGATCATGGGCACGGCCATGATCACCACCACGATCATGACCACGGCCACGGCCACGGTACGGGCACGCTGGTCGCTCTCGAAACCAAGGTACTGGCCAAGAACGATGCCTTGGCGGCGCAGAACCGGGCCTGGCTGGCCGGGCGTGAGATCCTGGCGCTGAACCTGGTCAGTTCGCCTGGCGCCGGTAAGACCAGCCTGCTGGAACGCACCATCCGCGACCTGGGCGGCGCTCTCGACCTCTTGGTGATCGAAGGCGATCAGGCGACCTCGAACGATGCCCAGCGCATCCGTGCCGCCGGCGCGCCGGTGGTGCAGGTCAATACCGGTACCGGCTGCCATCTCGAAGCCGAGATGATCGCCCGCGGCCTCGCCGTGCTGAAGCCCGCGGCGGGGGCGGTGGTGTTGATCGAGAATGTCGGCAACCTGGTATGTCCCGCCCTATTCGACCTGGGCGAGCGGGCCAAGGTGGCCATCCTGTCGGTGACCGAGGGCGAGGACAAGCCGCTCAAGTATCCGCATATGTTCAAGGCGGCGACGATCATGCTGCTGAACAAGATCGACCTGCTGCCCCATCTCGATTTCGACGTGGCACGGGCGATTGCCAATGCCCTGCAGGTCAATCCCGACATCATCGTGTTCCGTGTTTCCGCCCGTACCGGGGAAGGGCTCGACGCCTGGTACGGCTGGCTGCGTAGAGAGGCGTTACGAGCCCCAGAGGATGCCTTTGCTGCAATCTGCAGCGGGCCGGCCGGTGTCACAAAACAGATGGAGGAAACAGTATCATGAAGCACACGATCAAGGTGGCGGGCGGCGCCCTGCTGGTCTGCCTGGTCGCGAGTTCGGCCTATGCCCATCCCGGCCACGATATGGGCGGCCTCGCCCATGGCATGGCGCACCCGCTGAGCGGGCTGGACCATATCCTGGCCATGACCATGGTGGGCATCTACGCCTATCAGCAGCGCGGCACCCAGGCGCTGTGGCTGTTGCCCGTGACCTTCGTGGCACTCATGGCGGTGGGCGGTGCCTTGGGTATCGCCGGGGCCGGCCTGCCGCTGGTGGAAATCGGCATCGGCCTGTCGGTCGTGGCGTTGGGCGCAGCCTTGGCCTTGGACGTCAAGTTGCCCGCGATGATCGCGACCACCGTCATCGGCGCCTTCGCAGTCTGCCACGGCTTTGCCCACGGCGCCGAAATGACGCTGGATGCGTCGGGTTACGCCTATGCCAGCGGCTTCATGCTGGCCACCGCGTCGCTGCATCTGGCAGGTATCGGCATCGGCGCTTCCATCGGCCGGCTCGGCCGGCGGCTCGAAAGCCCGCTGGTGCGTACAGCCGGGGGCATTGCCTCGCTCGTTGGCGTCGGCCTGCTGGCCGGTACGCTGTAACGGATGACCGATCTCGTCCGCGTCACTGGCGCGGACGGGCATGGCCCGGCCGATCGACCGCATCGGTAGCGGCAATGCTGGGCAGGAAGCTGCCGCCGCGCTCGAGCAGGAAGTCGATGATGGCGCGCACGGCCGGTACTGGCCGGCGCTGGGCGAGATGGACGACATACCATTGCCGCACGATCGGCAGGCCCTTGACATCCAGGGCCACCATGCGCCCGTCGGCCAATTCCGCCCCCACCGTGTGACCTGAAATGAACGAGATGCCCAGGCAGGCGATGACCGCCTGCTTGATCGTCTCGTTGCTGTCGATCTGCATCGCGATCGGCGGATCAATGCGCATCTTGGCGAAGAAGCGCTCCATCAGGCCACGGGTGCCGCTGCCCGGTTCGCGCACCAGGAAGGTTTCCTCGGCCAGCAGCCTGGCCGGAATGTCGCGCTGGCCGGCCAGGGGGTGGTCGGGCGGGGCGACGATGAGATGCGGATGATCCCCGATCACCTCGGCCTCGACATCGAGTTCGAGCGGCGGCCGCCCCATGATCGCCACATCGATGGCGAAATGCTGCAAGCCCTTCAGGATCTCGGCCCGGTTGCCGACGGTGAGGCGCAGCGAGATGCCGGGGTGAAGCCGGCGAAAGGCGGCCAGGGCCTGGGGCGCGAAGTATTTGGCCGTCGAGACCACGCCGATCGAGACCGTGCCCTTTTCCGCCCCCGCAAGACTGGACAGCATGGCCGAGCAATCGGCGATGGCCGCTTCGATCCGCTCCGCCGCGGTCAGGATCTCGCGGCCGGCGTCGGTGGCGACAGTCTCATTGCCGTGACGCTCCAGCAGCGGCTGGCCGGCCAGGTGCTGTAGCTGCTGCAACTGCATCGTTACAGCCGATGGGGTAACGTGCAGTTCCACCGCAGCACGTGTGACCGATCCAGTTCTGATCACCGCCTGAAGCGCGCGTAATTGTCGCAGGGTGACATTATGAAGATTCATCGCGGCATTTTTCTAAGGTATTCAGAAAATCTGAATAGCTGAATAATAATTATGCGGTTCCATAAAGTATCTCAACAACCAAAAATGCTTTTGGTCACCGCATACAGCGGCCAAGGAAAAAGTGACGGATGCGTGTTCCGCTCAACCCGGAATCGCATAAGGAAAAGCGTTGTGCTTGAGGTGCAAACCGATCAGTCGATGGCACGCGATCGATGTCTTTTGCGCCAGCAACGGAAAGAACGCCATTGACGGTATTGGTAGCTGCAGCCATCCCAACTCTCGGGGCAACTGTGGCAGACCCCCATGCAAAAGTACGACGCAACTCTCCCGCCAAGGCAGCAAGGATAGCCCAAGCATCTACGTGTTCACCGACACCGGTTACCCTACTCTCCTCGACCGGTGTTTAACTGCCCGGGACCGCAAAGCTCGTCTTCGCGTCCCGGGCTTTTTTTTGCGCTTCTCCCGGCCAGGAATGGGGCCGCCTGATGAGATCCTGAGCCTGCTTCAACTACGTCGGGAGTAGTGTCGCATGGAGTCCCGTTGTGACGCGTGTGATCGGGCTGGTTTGGCTCAACGTCTGAAGCACGTAGTTGTCGCAGGAGGGGATTTTGGAAACTCATTACGTTACCTTTTCAAGATGTTCAGAAAATCTAAATTGGCTATTCATAAATATGCGCTTCCCGAAGGTGTCTTATTAAACAAAATTGCCGTTGATCGCCGTTACACGGCGGCAGGGAAGATAAACAATGCGGGTTTCGCCGGCCGCGGAAGCCGCGGGAGGGGTGCGCCGTGTGCGGGATCGATGCCACGCCGGCGATAACGTGCTCTTCGCGCAACGCGACGGGGCCCGGCAGGATAAATAGGGGGCAAACCAATGGCGACCAGGGTGGCGATCAACGGCTTTGGCCGGATCGGACGCAATATCCTTCGGGCGATCATCGATTCCGGGCGCAGCGATATCGAGATCGTGGCGATCAACGATCTGGGTTTCGTGGAAACCACCGCGCATTTGCTGCGCTATGATTCGATCCATGGCCGCTTTCCCGGTGAAGTCCTGGTCGACCGGAACCGGTTGATCGTCAACGGCGCGCCGATCGCGGTTACCCAGTATCTGAAACCTGAAGAGTTGCCGCACGGGGCGATGGCGATCGACATCGTCTTCGAATGCACGGGCTATTTCGCCAGCCGGGAAAAATCGGCCGTGCATCTGGCCGCCGGCGCCAAGCGGGTGCTGGTGTCGGCACCGGTCGATGATGCCGACATCACCATTGTCTACGGCGTCAATCACCAGGCCCTGAGGTCGGAACATCGGATCGTCTCAAACGCTTCCTGCACCACCAACTGCCTGGCACCGGTGGCCAAGGTGCTCAACGACGCGATCGGCATCGACAAGGGCTTCATGACCACGGTGCACTCCTATACCAACGATCAGCCGTCGCTCGATCAGATGCACCGCGACCTCTATCGCGCCCGGGCCGCCGCCCTGTCCATGATTCCCACGGCGACAGGGGCCGCGCGGGCCGTCGGCCTGGTCCTGCCCGAGCTCAAGGGCAAGCTCGACGGCGTCGCCATTCGCGTGCCCACCCCCAATGTCTCGGTCATCGATCTAAAGGTCGTCACCAAGCGGGCGACCTCGGTCGAGGAGGTGAACGAGGTCATCAAGACTGCCGCCGCCGGCAGTCTGCGGGGCATTCTCGCCTATACCACCGCGCCCAACGTGTCGGTCGACTTCAACCAGGATCCCGCCTCGTCCACCGTCGCCCTGGATCAGACCAAGGTCCTGGGCGGGACGCTCGTGCGCATCATGAGCTGGTACGACAACGAATGGGCCTTTTCCAATCGGATGAACGATACCGGCGCCGCCATGGCCAAGCTGATCTGAGCCGTCGGACCGGCGGCGCGGCGTGTCGCATCCCACCAAGGCATTCAAGAACTTCGCTATGCGGAGGGTACGGCGTAACCCAATCACGAAACAGAAGTCGGGAGGACATCATGATCAGAAGAGCACTGTTGATTTCCAGCGTCGTTTTGGCGGCAGTCGGCATCACCAGCAGCCCTTGGGCTGCCGACGAGGGGCCCTGGCAGGTGCGGGTGCGGGGGCTTGGAATCTTTCCGGATGCTAGCGCAACCGTCGATGCCATTCCAGGCGCCACAGTCGATATCGACGCTACGGTAACGCCCGAAATCGACATAACCTACTTCATTACTGACAATATCGCGCTCGAACTGGTCGCGGCCACTGCTCAGGTCGGCGTCGATCTGAAGAATCCCGACCTCAGCCTTGGCCATGTCTGGGTTCTGCCACCGTCACTGACCGTGCAGTATCATTTCGCACCTCATGAGGTGATCAGACCCTATCTTGGCGCCGGTGCGAACTACGTCGTCTTCTATAGCGCCGATCAGCCGGCCGGGCCGATTACCAAAGTCGAGTACGACAACGCCGTTGGATTTGTGCTGCAGGTGGGTGTCGATATTCCATTGGCTGATCATTGGTCTGCCAATATCGACGTCAAGAAAATCTGGCTGTCGACCGATGCCACGGTAAACGGCGCGATCAAGGCCGATGTCGACATAGATCCGGTGCTAGTTGGTGTCGGCGTCGGCTATCGGTTCTAAAAGACATGGCCGGCGGCATGCCGCCGGCCATGATAGGTTAAGTCACCCCGCCTCTTACGACACCCAGGATATTGATGGCGCCCGAGGTGCCGAAGGGCACACCAGTTGTTAGCATGAACAGGTCGCCCGGCGCGGCTGTTGCTGCGGTGATGCGCCGCATAGCTTAAAATTCACTAGACGCCCTAGGTGCTGAATTTCGCCGCTGTGCGCCACCTAGCATATCAGTGCATCTTTCATCAAATGCATTGCTGTAATCCAGCAAGTTAAAGAGAACGATACAAGTTCGCGCGTTGAGCCGCATATTCTAGTTAACGGGCGACGGCGAATGCGTGGTGCGACGGAATTGAGCGTGCCGCGGCATCGCGAGACACTCCCCGCGGATGTCCGTTGCACGTTCAGTCCTTCTTGGCGCCTCGCCGTCCTAGGAATTTGCTCCCGGTCCGTTCGATGATCGGGGCGGGTTGCTAAAACTGCATCGTCAGCGAGAATTCCATGTTGTCCGCTTGCTGGGCGATGCCGAGAACACCCTGTTCCGGGTTTGCCTCGAAATGAGTGATCTCGATCCGGGCTCGCCAGTGATCACCGAAATAGTTGAAATCCGGCCGCTAGCGAATCGTGAAACCGTTGTTCTGGAGGTCGTAGACCGCGAGCAATTCGGCAGCCAGTTTGCCGTCGTTGAAATTGTGGCTGGCTAGGCCGCAGTGAATCCCTTGGCCCCCGACAGCAACAGGACCAACTCGGCCTGGCGGTTTGTTCCGGTTTTTTGAAATACGACTTTCAGATGATGGCGCACTGTTTCTCGGGACGTTCCAAGCGCCGCAGCCACGGCCTCTATGTTCTGGCCGCCCGCGATCTTTCTGGCGACGCGAGCCTCCGTCGGCGAAAGGTCGAACAACCCCTGCAGCATTGATGCAGCCGGAGTCCCTGATTGCTGAACGGGGGTCGCCACCAGAACCCCTGCGGCGGCAGCGAACAGGTCGTGCGCCTCGCGACGGATGGGAACCAGGTGAAAGATGAGGGGCGGGCCGGTTTCGTCGCCGCGCACCGGAAATGAGCGCGGTGTACCGTCCTGCTGGCGGAGTGTGGCCACAGCCTGCGCCAGCATAGTGGCCGCAGGGCGGGGGTGTTGAGCACGATGCGTTCGTCCGCTCGGGTGGCTATCCGAGGGGCCAGGGTGTCGAACAGCGAATTGACCGCGATGGCCCGTCCGTCATGATTCAGTACGGCGGCGGGAAGGCCCAAAGCCTCGAGGGTGTGCGTCGCCGTAGCCGCCTCTTCAAGCCGCAGTCGCGATGATATCAGGGCGGCACGGGCAAAGTGAGGCCTGAGCGGGTCGACGGCCGCGATAACGCTGGCCGGTACAGGCCCATGCTCGTACCGAAATTCAGTGTTGAGGGCAATCAGGTCGCCGCTCGGTACCGCCACCGTTGTGCCGAAATTCCAGCCCAGGCCCCGCGGCCGCAGAAATTCCACATGCAGCGGATCGGTGTCGAGTTCGTCGGGCGTGAACATGTCCTGGTTGGTGAGGAAGCCGGGGTGCTGCATCGCGGCGTCACGCACAGCACGTTGATTGTGACGCATCCATCCGCCGGAAACGAACTCTTCCATGATCGGGGTCGCTGCCGCCGTCGCGATCCAACGAAGATCTTCCCCTTGTGCGGCAAGCATGACCGTGCCAAAGCCCCCGCGAATTCGGTAAGCCGATCCAGGACACGCGGCCAGAGCGAGGGCAGGAACGCAGCAGCGTAAATGTCGTCGATCAGCTCTTCAGGCGTGCGCATTGCTTCCGGTGCCTATGAGTAAGGTGCCTGTCACGGGTAAATTTTTGCAGCATCAGCGAACAAACTAGGGAAGCGAGCGACTGGTTCGGAGTTCTCCATTCCTGGTGATCCTGTGCGAGTATTAAAAAAGCTGCATCCCCAGTAACCCATCCACGCAGTGGGGGGCTGCCAGGCCCCTGGCACGCTACGGTTGGCGAAGTGGTTCGTCTGGGCCTGCGTGGATCGAAGCCGGAGGGTTTCAGCGCCCGATTCACCAACTCGGCCAGGTGCCGTTTTCACCTGTCTCCTGGACGGCGATCGATCGGCCTGACTCCTCCTCGTTGCTCAAGGCCTTGGATTGAATTTGGCGATACGCCAAGACTCTCAAGATTACAATCACCGCGTTCTATGCAGCATTCTAAGGACGTGTGCCATTGGCAAATGGCAACCCCTTTGGCCCTAGAGGGCACGTCCCACCTTCAGAAAGTGAATGCGTCCTTCTTCACCCGAACGGGTGATGCTGTGTGGTGTTTTCTAACGCCACAATGGCATGGCGCGTCCCGCCTTCGGTAAATCGAAAGGCGGGCAGGATCTCGGGCGGTGTGAACGATGAGGTAGTGTTGGGCGGGCATGCTCATGCGGACTCAAGGCAATCCGCCAGACTTCTTCAACAGCCTGCTAGAGCGTTCAGTTGACCTGGGAATATAGCAATATCAGCTTCAGACTTTGCAGTGCGCCAATGGAATCAAGCCTGGATCAATCAACACCACCCGGTTAGTCCAAATAGGAACTATAGCGTTCCATGCAGCAGACACGAAGGCAACCAACCGCCTGTAATTTTTTAGTTCGCCCGGACGGCAGCGCCAACTTCGCAAGAGACATAGTAGCGCGTTGGAAAGCACTAAATTTTAATTAGGCCTAATTTGAATAATATCCAGCAACAATTGCCGTGGATATGGATAAATGCCACATATTGGTTACAAGGCGACCGGCCGATGATTTGTTGGGGGCCGGCTGACAGATGCTCGAAAAGACTGCCGGAGGCTTGGCCAGGAGAAACGCAAAAAATGCCCGGGACGCGAAGGCGAGCTTCGCAGTCCCAGGCAGTTAGACACCGGTCGGGGAGAGTAGGGTGACCGGTGCAGATGCGCGGGTATAAGCCTGGATTATCCTTGCTGGCTTGGCGCTAGGCCAGGGTGAATAGTGGACTACGGGTGTTCCAGTATCATGGCGATAGCCTGGCCGACGATGATGCGCATGTGGTACACAGCGCCGCTTCGCATTACGCAAGCTCAACTCGACCGTGGGCGGCATCGTCCGGCAGGCCAAGTTCTCGCAGCGCGGTCAAGCCTTAAGCCACGAAGGCTTCGTCCAACTCGACTGCATCACTCTCGACGATGCCAAGCTTGAGCCGCTTCAGCCGTTTCTGCGAGGCGGGGGGGGCCGGGCCGTAACCCATGATACGGGGTGCCACGCCAGCCGTAGCGACGCCCGGAAAACGGCCGTGAATTGGGACAAACCGAAACAGATGGGCCGCGGTCTCCACAAAGCCCATGTCGTCGACTGTCGCCCTGGTCGCCAATGGCTTTCCTCCTCCGTATACCGCAATCTCCATCATTAGAAACGCCTGAGGAATTCCATATTCCTTACGCTTGGCTTCAGATTTGCTTAATTCATAGGAAATCCGCCGTGGTGAAACGGTGCGGCGGCGCCTGCGTCACTTGCGCGCATCTCGGCTAGCGGATAGAACAATATTGATTACAGATTCCGCAATGAAATGCCAGATGATGCGGTTCGAGTGTCTTCGGCAGTGACGCCGGACTTTGCGAGCGGGGAAAGGGGCGCAGCGTCGATCGGCGTGACATCGATCGTCAGGTCCTGGCCCGCGAGGTCGGCCCTCACCGGCCACGCGACAAAGGGCCCAGTTAGCCAAGGGACGCCTTGATGCAATCCTCCTTTGTGCATCGGCTGCGCGCCAATGCCGCATCGATTTTGGTCGCCGCCCACCGGGCCGGATGGTGACGGCGAGGCGACGGGCGGTAAGATGTCGCGCCCGTCGCGTGGCCCCTCCGTCCAGTCGAGAGATCCGTCCCCGATGAAAAGAACGATCCGACGCCTCCTCGTCGCCAACCGGTCGGAAATCGCCATCCGCGTTTTCCGCGCCGCCTCGGAACTCGGGATCCGCACCGTGGGGGTCTATGCCGAGGAGGACCGCCTCTCCCTGCATCGCTTCAAGGCGGACGAGGTCTACCGTATCGGCGAGGGCAAGGGGCCGCTCGAAGCCTATCTCTCGATCGAGGAAATCCTCCGGGTCGCCCGGCTCGCCGATGTCGACGCCATCCATCCAGGCTATGGCTTCCTCTCGGAAAGCCCGGAATTTGCCGAGGCTTGCGCCGCCGCGGGCATCGTCTTCATCGGGCCCAAACCCGCCACCATGAGCCAGCTCGGCAACAAGGTGGCGGCGCGCAATCTGGCAATCGCCGCCGGGGTGCTGGTGATGCCGGCGACCGCGCCCCTGCCGGACGATCCGGAAACGGTCCGCCGCCTCGCCGCCGAGATCGGCTATCCGGTCATGCTCAAGGCCTCCTGGGGCGGCGGCGGCCGGGGCATGCGCCCGCTCGACCAGGACAGCCAGCTACTCGAGGCCGTCGCCGCCGCCCGGCGTGAGGCCAAGGCCGCCTTCGGCAAGGACGAGGTCTATCTCGAAAAGCTGGTGCGCCGGGCGCGCCACGTGGAAGTCCAGATCCTGGGCGACACCCATGGCGGTCTGGTCCACCTCTTCGAGCGCGACTGTAGCATCCAGCGCCGCCACCAGAAGGTCATCGAGCGCGCCCCGGCGCCCTATCTCGACGACGGCCAGCGCGCCGCACTGGCCGAGGCGGCGCTGAAGATCGGCCGGGCGACCCATTATGTCGGTGCCGGCACGGTCGAGTTCCTGATGGATGCCGAGACCGGCCAGTTCTACTTCATCGAGGTCAATCCGCGCCTCCAGGTTGAGCATACCGTAACGGAGGTTGTTACCGGACTGGACATCGTCAAGGCGCAGATCCGCATTGCCGCGGGCGGCCATATCGGCCGGACGGAGGAGACCGGGATTCCCGACCAGGCTGGCATCCGGCTGAACGGCCATGCCCTGCAATGCCGCATCACCACCGAAGACCCGCAGAACAACTTCATTCCCGATTACGGCCGGATCTCGGCCTATCGCGGCGCCTTTGGCTTCGGCATCAGGGTCGATGGCGGCACAGCCTATTCCGGCGCCGTGGTGACACCCTATTACGATCCACTGCTGGAAAAGGTCACCGCCTGGGCCGCCACCCCCCAGGAGGTGATCGCCCGCATGACCCGGGCCCTGCGCGAATACCGTATCCGCGGCGTCGCCACCAACCTTGCCTTCCTGGAAGCGGTACTGGGCCACCGTACCTTTAATGCCAATGGTTACACCACCCGCTTCATCGACGAAACCCCGGACCTGTTTCATTTCCCCAAGCGGCGCGACCGCGCAACCAAGCTCTTGACCTATATCGCCGATGTCACGGTCAACGGCCATCCCGAAGTGCGCGGCCGCGCCCGGCCGCCGGCGGAAGCGCGGGCGCCGGCGGTGCCGCGCTTCCTGCCGGGCCTCCCCGTCGGCACTCGGCAGCGGCTGGAGAGCCTGGGGCCTCAGGGCTTCGCGGGCTGGCTGCGCGACGAGAAGCGGGTGCTGGTCACCGACACCACCATGCGCGATGCCCACCAATCCCTGCTGGCGACCCGCATGCGCAGCTTCGATATAGTCTCGGTGGCGGAGGCCTATTCCCTGGGCCTGCCCCAACTGCTCTCCCTGGAATGCTGGGGCGGCGCCACTTTCGACGTGGCCATGCGCTTCCTCTCCGAAGACCCCTGGGAGCGCCTGGCCAAGCTACGCGAACGGGTGCCCAACCTGCTGCTGCAGATGCTGCTGCGTGGCGCCAACGGGGTCGGCTACACCAATTATCCAGACAATGTCGTCCGCTACTTCGTCGCCCAGGCGGCTGCCGGCGGCATCGACCTGTTCCGTATCTTCGACTGCCTCAACTGGGTCGAGAACATGCGCGTCGCGATCGACGCAGTGGGCGAGGCGGGCAAGCTGGCCGAAGGCGCCATCTGTTATACGGGCGATATCTGCGACCCGGACCGCGCGAAATATTCCCTGGCCTATTATGTCGGCCTGGCCAAGGAACTTGAAGCGGCGGGCTGCCACATCCTGGGCGTCAAGGACATGGCGGGGCTGCTCCGCCCGGCCGCCGCCCGGGTGCTGATCAAGGCCCTGAAGCAGGAAGTCGGGCTGCCCATCCACCTGCACACCCATGATACTTCGGGCATTGCGGCGGCGAGCGTGCTGGCAGCTGTCGACGCGGGGGTCGACGCGGTGGATGCGGCGATCGACGCCATGTCGGGGACCACCTCCCAGCCCTGTCTCGGCTCGATCGTCGAGGCCCTGCGCCACACCGAGCGGGAGACCGGCCTCGACCCCGATGCGATCCGCCGCCTGAGCTTCTATTGGGAGGCGGTGCGGACCCAGTACGCCGCCTTCGAAAGCGATCTCAAGTCGGGTGCCTCGGAAGTCTATCTGCACGAAATGCCCGGCGGCCAGTTCACCAACCTCAAGGAACAGGCCCGGGCGCTCGGCCTGGACAGCCGCTGGCATGCGGTCGCCAATGCCTATCGGGCGGCCAACGACCTGTTCGGCGATATCGTCAAGGTCACCCCCTCGTCCAAGGTGGTGGGCGACATGGCGCTGATGATGGTGGCCCAGAACCTGACGGCCCAGGATGTAGCCGATCCCCAGCGGGACATCGCCTTTCCCGCTTCGGTGGTCGAGATGCTGCGCGGCGAACTGGGCCAGCCCCCGGGCGGGTGGCCCGAAGCCCTGCAGAAAAAAGCCCTGAAGGGCGAGACGCCGATCACCGTGCGCCCGGGCTCCCTGCTTGGCGCGGCGGATTTGGCGGCAGCGCGCGCCGAAGCCGAAAAGCGCGTCGGCCACGGGTTGGACGACCAGGATCTCGCCTCCTACCTGATGTATCCCAGGGTGTTCGGCGACTTCGCCGCCATGCAGCGCAAATACGGGCCGGTCTCCGTGCTGCCGACGCCGATCTATTTCTACGGCATGAAACCGGGCGACGAGATCGCGGTCGAGCTGGAGGCTGGCAAGACCCTGGTCATCCTGCTCCAGACCCTGGGCGAGACCGAGCCGGACGGCCAGGTCAAGGTGTTCTTCGAGCTGAACGGCCAGCCGCGCATCATCAAGGTGCCCAACCGGGCGGCGGCGCCCCAGGCGCTGGGCCGGCCCAAGGCCGACGACGGCGATGACAAACAGGTGGCGGCGCCCATGGCCGGGGCGATTTCGTCCATCGCGGTCCAGATGGGGCGCAAGGTCAAGGCCGGCGACGTCCTGCTGACCCTCGAGGCGATGAAGATGGAAACCGCGCTCCATGCCCCCAAGGACGGCACCGTGGTCGACATCCTGGTGGCCCCCCGGGACCGGGTGGAGGCCAAGGACCTGCTGATCCGGCTGGGCTAGGCGGCGCCGTCGACCGCCGACAGGTCCCGGAAGAAGATGCAATGTCCCGCTACTGATACCGGCTAGGTCGGTCTTGAGCGAGGAGAAGAAGCTCTCCATGGCGGTATTGTCCCAGACATTGCCGGATCGGCTCATCGAGCAGGCCACGCCGTTGTCGGCCGTCAGCTTCTGGAACTGTTCGCTGGCATGTTGGCTGCCCTGACCCGAGTGGTCCAGCAAGGCCACCGGCTTGCCCCGCTGCCAGATCGCCATCATCAGCGCATCGGCGACGAGCTGCGCGGTCATCTCGGCCTTCATCGACCAGCCCACACGCGGCGGGGGAAGAGGTCGATAACGGCCGCGACGGTAGAGCCAGACTTCGGCCGTCCAGACATAGTAAAGTCGGCGATTCAGCGCTGGTTTGGTCACTCGGCGAATTCACGATCGAGCGTGTTGGGAGCGATTGCCGACCGCCGCCCTTCATCCTTCGGCACCCCGCGACGCCGGAGCCTCGCACGCAGAGCCTGGTCGGACGGCCAGACCGAGGGGCTGATTGCCAAACTCAAACTCGTGCAGCGCCATATGTACGGCAGGCGCAGCCTTGATTTGCTACAGGCTCGGGTCATCGGCGTCACTTGACTGCGGAATCGTCAAAAGTGCATCAGAGCTGAGAAAGGCAGCCATTTCTTCACCTCGGGCGAGAAGCTCGATCCCAATATCCTGGGCATGAATGCCGAAGGTGAATTGAATTCGATGGTTGCCGAAGGGAACGCTCGCGCGGCCGGTGATTCGATGGAGGCTGTGCTGTCATGGGGAACACTACTTGATACCTTGGAAGAACGGCTCCTGCGCGCCGCGGTTGGTTGAGCCGGCGGCAACTTCGCCGAGGCTGTCCGTTCCCTGGGGCTGAGCTGTGCACAACTCGCGTACAGGATCTAGAAAATAGAGGAGGGTGAGGAAGCTGCCGCCTTGAGACGGTAACCCGGTGGCGCCCCCACGCCATTTACGGGTTGCTAACGACCAGGCGCTATTCCTTGTCGCATCGGGCCGAAAGGGCTGGTGCGCATGCGGGAGAATGCCAAAGGCGGGCGGGGAAGGGCGTTGTTGCCGGCGGCGATCATGCTGCTGTCGGGCTTGACTGCGCTCGCCTGGCTGCGCGTCGCCCCGGCTGACGATACTCGTGAAGTCATGGTTCTGATGCCGCAGCCGGAAGCGGCCGCGGCGCTTGCCGATCAGGTGCCCGATGCGGCCATCGTCGGACGAGGCGGATTGCCCGGGTCCTGGATCGTCGCCGCCAGGGGGAATGGGCTTGCGGCTCGCCTGCGGGCTGCCGGCGCCTTGCTGATTCTCAATGCCGATGAAGCCGCCTTCCTGTGCGGCGCCCCAACGCCTGGGATTTGAGGACAAGATGGGCGATAGCGTGCGTCTCCAGGGACTTGACAGTCTGCGGGCGGTGGCGGCAAAGGGGCTGATCGCGCTCCTGTGGGTTCATGTGCCGCTGGTCGCGGCGCTCACGCTTGCGGACGGCGTTGAAGGTGCCCTGGCCTTTAACGCCCTGGTTCTAGCCGCGGCCGGCTTCTCCACTTTCGTGTGGTGGCGCGAGGGGCCGTCGCCGGCCTTCCGCTACCTGGTCGCGGTCGCCCTGGTCACCATGGTCTCGGTTCTAGTCGCGGTGATTGATCCGGAACTGCGGATCGACCTGCATATGTATTATTTCGCCTGTTTCGCCATCCTGGCCGTCTTCTGCGACTGGCGGGTGGTGGTGATCGGTGCGACCGCCACGGCGCTGCATCATCTGGTGCTGAACTTCACCCTGCCGTTCTACCTCTTTGCTGCCGGTCCCGACCTGGGGCGGGTGGTACTGCATGCCGTGGTCGTCGTTTTCGAGTGCGGTGGCTTGGTCTGGCTGTGCCTGACGCTCGAGCGGGCGTTCCACCGGGTGGCCAGCCAGCAGGCGGAAACCGAAACCGCCCTGGAGCAGGCGCGGGTCGAGCGCGAAATAGCGATCGCCAAGGCCACGGCCCTGGCCGAGGAACAGGCCGCTGCCGAACGGGAGACCCATCGCACTTCGGAAGCCCGCATCGCTGAAGACCTCAAGCGGGCCGAAGCAGAAGCTCGCCGGGCCGCGGCCGTCGCCGCCGCCATCGGCGCCTTCGAGGGCGAGATCTCTGACGTCCTGCAGAGTGTGACCCTTGCCATCACCCAGCTCCGGGCCAATGCGGAAGACCTGGAGCGGCTGTCGGACGGCACCAACCAGCAGTCGACCTCGGTCGCCGAGGCGGCGGAGCGCACCTCCGGCAATGTCCAGACAGTGGCCGCCGCGACCGAGGAACTGGCCTCCACCTCGCGCGAGGTGGGCCGTCAGGCCCAGGCTTCGGCCGGGATGTCGGGCCGCGCCGTCGATCTGGCTGCGCGCACCAATGCCAATGTGATGGGCCTGGCAAGGGCGGCCGACCGCATCGGCGAGGTGATCCGTCTGATCGAAGCGATCGCCGGCCAGACTAATCTGCTGGCCCTCAATGCGACCATCGAGGCGGCGCGGGCGGGCGAGGCGGGCAAGGGCTTCGCCGTGGTCGCGGCCGAGGTCAAGAACCTGGCCAAACAGACCGCCACCGCCACCGAACAGATCACCAGCCAGGTCGCCAGCATCCAAGATTCGACCCGCGAGACGGTCGATGCCATCGGCGCGATCGACGTCGCCATCCGCAAGATGAGCGAGGTAACGACCACCATCGCCAGCGCCGTCGAGCAGCAGGTGGTCGCCACCAATGAGATCGCCCGCAATGTCGACGAGGCGGCACGCGGCTCTTCCGCCGTGTCGACGGCGATTGACGGCGTGCGCAATGCCGCCTCCCGGACATCGCTGTCCTCTACCGAGGTCTTCAGGGCCGCTGCCAATCTCGACGAGCAGGCAGGCCGCCTGCGCAGTGGGGTCGACCGTCTCCTGAGAGCCGTCAAGGCGGCGTGACCTACTGTAGTATCTTGGAATTATCCAAGGCTTGTTTCTAACCTTTTGATTTCTCTCGGCGTGCCAGGGAGGATGAAGATGAGACTTGGTCCATCATACTGAAATGAACGGAACCGAGCCAGAATACCGACGAAGAAAAGGCCATCTGGAAGGACGGGCAGATCCCGGAGGACTAGCGGGCCAAAGCCGGCCAAGCTGATGCAGAAAGACCACGATGCCCGGCCCGCTGGACGCCGCAGCGGGCCAAGGCGCGCAAAGCCAAGGCTGAGGGGCGAAGGTGGAGGCATCACATCTCACGCTGCCGTCGATCTCTTGACCACGATCGTCTGGGCGTTGGTGTATTCGAGCAGCCCCTCCACGCCGTTCTCGACGCCGACGCCTGACTGCTTGTGACCGGCAAAGGCCGCTGTCGGGCTGAGGTGCTGGGTCTCGTTGATCCACACCGTGCCGGTCTCAAGCTGTTCGCCCACCGCCAGCGCCTTTTGCGTGTCGGCCGACCAGACCGAGCCGCCCAGGCCGTATTCGCTGGCATTGGCCTTGGCGATCGCTTCCTCGATCGAGTCGACTTTCAGGAGCGGCATGATCGGGCCGAACTGCTCCTCGTTGACGATGCGCGCATCCTCAGGCGGATTGTCCAGGATGGTCAAGGGCACGAAGTAGCCCGGGCCGTCATGATCCTCGCCGCCCAGCAGGAACTTGTGGCCCTGGGCCTTGCTGTCGGCGATCAGGTCCTTCACCCGCTGGTACTGCTGCTTGTTCTGGATCGGGCCGATCAGGGTGCCCTGCTCGGAGCCGTCGCCCACCTTGATCGTCCGGGCATAGTCGACGATCGCCTTGGACAGGGGCTCGTAGACATCCTTGTGGACATAGGTGCGCTTGGAGGCGATGCAGATCTGGCCGTTGTTGCGGAAGGCGGCCCAGAACAGCTCCGGCGCCACCTTGTTCACGTCGACGTCCGGCAGCACGATGGCGGCGTCGTTGCCGCCCAGCTCCAGGGTCACCCGCTTGAGCGAGGCCGAGGCGCTTTGCATCACCCGGCGGCCGGTCTGGGTCGAGCCGGTGAAGGAGACTTTGTCGATCCCCTTGTGCTCGGTCATCCAGGGCCCCAGGGCATCGCCGCCGGTGACGACGTTGAGCACGCCGGGGGGGAGGACGTCGCGCAGGATCTCGCCCAGTTTCAGCGTGGTCAGGGGCGTGAAGGGCGAGGGCTTCAGCACCACCGTGTTGCCGGCGAACAGGGCCGGGCCCAGCTTGAAGATCGCCAGGATGACGGGGAAGTTCCAGGGCGAGATCGCGCCGACCACGCCGATGGGAACATGACGGGTTTCGCTGCGCCGCTCGGCGCTGTCCTCGTTCACGGTGACCGGCAGGTCCATGGTGGCGGTGCCCTGCAGGAAGAAGCCGGCGCCGCCAACCTCGAATTCTGCGTCGGCGAAGGGCTTGCCCTGCTCCAGGGTGAGCAGGCGCTTCAGCCCGTCGAGATTGGCGAAGATGGCGCCCGCCATGGCCTGGAGCAGGGCGCGGCGCTCCTCGAACGGGGTGGCGCGCCACTTCGGGAAGGCCTTGCGGGCAGCGGCGACGGCCAGGTCGAGCTGTTCGCGCGAGCAGTCCGGCGCCTGGGCGATGACCTGCTCGTTGGCGGGGTTGATGACGGGGAAGGTGCTGGCCCCGGCAACGCCCAGGCCATCGATCGTCATGGTGTAGTCGGCATCGAAATTCATCGGCTCTCTCCCTTTAGTTTTTCGCCGCACGTCACAGGTCGAGGACGACGACATTTTCGCCCGTGCCGCGAGAGACACAGGGGATGAACTGACCCGCGGCCCGTTCGGCCGGCGTCAGCACCGAGTCTCGATGCACGACTGCACCCGAGACCAAGCGGCAGCGGCAGGTGCCGCAGATGCCGCGCCGGCATAGCGTGTCGACCGACAGCCGTGCCTTGTCGAGGACGTCGGTGATGGCAACGCCGGCCGGCACTTCCAACTGCTGCCTGGCTCGGGCCAGTTCCAGTGTGAAAGCCTTCTGCGGGGTGTCGTCCTGCGGGGAGAAGCTTTCCGTCGAGATTGTGTCTTCCGGCCAGCCCATGGCGGTGGCGCTGCGGGTCACGAAGGCCATGAATCCAGCGGGGCCGCACAGATAGATCCTGTCGCCCTCCCGCCATGGGCCGAGGACCGCAGCGACCGCCGTTTCCGGGAAGCCCTTGCCCTGGTCGTAATGGGTGCCGATCCGATCGCGGAACGGGAAGCGCGAGAGGCTGGTGCCGAAGGGGGCATGGCTCTCGTCTCGGGCAAAGACGTGAAGCTCGAAGCCACGCCCGCTCAGGGCATAGGCCATGGAGAGCAGCGGCGTGATGCCGATGCCGCCGGCGACCAGGATATGGCGACCGCTGCCGATCGTCAGCGGGAAGTGGTTGCGCGGCCTGCCGACATTGATCGCGGCGCCCGCAAGCAGCCTCTCGTGCACGGCGATGGAACCACCGCGCCCCTCCGCCTCACGCTTGACGGCGATCTGCCAGCGCCCCGCTACGCCGGGCATGCCGATCAACGAATACTGCCGGACGACTGACGGGCCCAGCCGCAGGTCGACATGGGCGCCGGCTTCGAAGACCGGCAAGGGGCCTTGTACCCCTTCGAGCGTGAACAGGCGGATGCCGGCCGCGATATCCTCGACGACGGCGATCCGGGCTTCCAGCCAGGGCATTTCCGCCGCCGGTGCGGAAGGGTTGCCTGGATCGAACAGGCCGCGGAAATTGAGCCGCCGCGGCGAAAGCAGGGCCGATGCTGCCTGCCAGCCCGCTTCCAGCCGGTAGAAGGGCAACTGCGGGTAGAGATGGTGCATCAGATGGGCGCTCTGCCCCAGCATGAAGGCGAGAGCGAGGGGATTGCGCTCGATCATCACCGTCGCGTGCAGCGGATGGTCGTTCTGCATGATGCCCGGCGGATGCTGGATATGGGCAAAGAGATAGGTGAGGATGCCCAGGCCAAGGCGCTGGGGTAGCATCCAGGCGATCAGCCAGTCCGTCGCATAGGGCGAGGCGATCCAGGCGGCATGCCATGCCACATAGAGCGTGAAGCCGAACACGAAGCGCG
Organism: Oleomonas cavernae; assembly: GCF_003590945.1. Taxonomy (NCBI): domain Bacteria; kingdom Pseudomonadati; phylum Pseudomonadota; class Alphaproteobacteria; order Acetobacterales; family Acetobacteraceae; genus Oleomonas; species Oleomonas cavernae. The sequence continues at coordinate 231,363 of NZ_QYUK01000011.1, forward strand.
CATTTTGCAGCGCCGGCCAGCGATTGAAACGCTTCATGTACCAGAAGAACCAGACGACATCGATGAAAACCATCGACGGCAGGGAACCAGGCAGCGGGCGCACCAGGATATCGTCAGGGTCTTCCGTGTGGTGGCCGGTGTGCTTGTGATGTTCGAGGTGCAGGTGGCGGTAGACCGCGACCTCGATCCCGGGAAGCAAGATCTGGCCGCCCATGGTGCCAATGATCTCGTTGAGCAGAGGATTGCGCGAAATCGCCCGATGGGTGCCGTCGTGCAGCACGGTGAATGAGGCATAGACGAGCACGGCCCCGATGGGAACCCCAAGCCAGGGCGACAGCCCGCCCGCCAGCATGCCCCAGGCTGACAATGCGAAGCCACCCAGGCAGGCGGCCAACAGCAGCAAGGTCGGCACGGGGAACAGGGGCAGGACATGCAGGTCCTGCAGGGTTCGGGTCGCGCGGGCCTTTGCCGCGAGGCCCCAGTCGGCCGTCGCCTGGGTTTGCATCATCTCTCCTCCGCATTTCGCCGAAGGTGCGGCGCCGGAGAACCGCCTTCCACCCCCCTATTAGAGGTGCTGGACGGTAATCCCGGCTCGGGCTGTCCTGCGACGAATGAAACAGGGGAGGCGAGGCGCCATGGAATTCGACTACGTCATTGTCGGTGCGGGCTCGGCCGGCTGCGTGCTGGCCAATCGACTGACGGAGGACGGCCGCAGCAAGGTCTGCCTCATCGAAGCAGGCACCAGGAAATCGTCACCCCTTGTGCGCTGGCCCGGCATGTTCGGCATGAACATGCTAATCCACCGTCACAACTGGGCATTCAATTCCGTGCCCAACCCGGCAACCGGCGGACGCCGCCATTTCCTGCCGCGCGGCAAGGGCCTTGGCGGCTCCTCCGCGATCAACGCCATGGTCTATATCCGGGGCGACGCGTCGGACTACGACACCTGGGCGCAGGCAGGGAATCGCGGTTGGGCCTATCAGGACGTCCTACCCTATTTCCGCAAGGCAGAGGACAACGCCCGCGGCGCCGACGACCATCACGGTGCCGGCGGGCCGCTCCATGTCTCCGACACCCACTATGGCTATGTGCCGAACCTGAAATTCATAGAGGCAGCGGTCCAGGCGGGCTTTCCCCACAATGCGGACTTCAACGGCGCGCAGTTCGAGGGGGTCGGCCTCTATCAGTTCACAATCAAGGATGGGCGGCGCTGGGGTGTGCGCCAGGCCTATCTGGAACCGGCATTATCGCGTTCCAACTTGGCCGTGCTGACCGACGCGCGCGTGCTCAAGCTGGCGATGGACGGCCGGCGGGCGATGGGCGTCGTGATCGACCAGCAGGGCAAGCGCCAGACGATCAAGGCCCGGCGCGAGGTGATATTGGCCGGTGGCAGCTTTGGGACCCCGCAGGTATTGCTGCTCTCAGGGATAGGGCCCGCCGATGAGCTGAGGGGCAAGGGCATCGGCGTCGCCCACGATCTGCCCGGCGTCGGCCGCAATTTACAGGAACATCCCGACGTCGCAGCAGTCTACACGTCAAGGAAGCGCGATGGCTTCGTGATGAATGGCGCCGGCCTTGCGAAGATGGCGGGGGCGGGCCTCTCCTATCTCGTCGGGCGGCGCGACAATATGCTGGGCCGCTCGGTCACCCAGGCGGGCGGCTTCGTCAAGTCTGATCCCTCGGTCGACGTTCCCGATCTGCAATTCCACTTCGTGCCACTGATCTTCGTCGATCACGGCCGCGACACCAAAGCGATGGGCCGCCACGGTCTGTCACTGCACGCATGTTTCCTGCGTCCCTACAGCCGCGGCAGCGTAACCCTGGCCTCGCCCAGTCCGTTCGACGATCCGGCGATCGACATCGGTCTGCTGTCCGATCCGCGCGATATCGAGCGGCTGGTCAAAGGGGTGAAGCTGTGCCGCCGCATTCTGCAGCAGCCCGCCCTGGCCGACCATCTCGACAGGGAACTAATCCCGGGCGACGAGGTACGCAGCGACGCGGAGTTGGAAGCGGCGGTCCGCCAACACTGTGAGCACGTCTATCATCCGGTCGGCACCTGCAAGATGGGGCGAGACTCGATGGCGGTGGTCGGCGACGATCTGAAGGTTCACGGCATCGCGGGCCTGCGCGTGGCCGATGCATCAATCATGCCGACGCTGGTCTCCGGAAATACCAACGCCCCGACGATCATGATCGCTGAGAAAGCGGCGGACATCATCAGGGAGCGTGTCGCGCTGCCGCGGGAGGAAACCCGCAACGTCGCTTGATGGTTCTGAAAAAAAGGGCGGGCCGCGACAGCGGCCCGCCCTGAGGTGGGGAGGAAAGGTATCCCCTCAGTGCTGGGCGGCGGGCAGATGCACGGTCATGCCTGCGACGCAGGGCGAAACCTTGATCTGGCAGGCGAGACGCGAGCCTTCGGTCGGATTAGGCGTAAATTCGAGCAGCGAGGCTTCCATCTCGCTCTTTTCCGGCAGCCGGGCCAGCCATTCCGGGTCGATGTGGATATGGCAGGTGGCACAGGCGCAGGCGCCGCCGCAATCCGCGTCGATGCCGGGAACCATGTTGGCGACGGCGCCCGCCATGATGCTGTTGCCGTCCGCGACATCGATTTCGTGACGGGTGCCGTTGTGTTCAATGAAGATGATGGTGCTCATGACGCTGTATTCCTCAGCCGCGGATGCGGGCGGGCAATGACGAGTAGCCCTTGACGAAAGACGAGTAGACGCGCGTCGGCTCGCCGACGACCTCGATCGGTTGGTCGGGCCACCGCTTCAGGATCTCCTCCCAGACGATACGAAGCTGCATTTCGCCCAGACGGTTGCCGACGCAGCGATGGATGCCGAAGCCGAAAGACAGATGCTGTCGTGGCCGGGCGCGATCGATGATGAAGTTGTTCGGGCGCTCGACTGCCTCTTCGTCCCGGTTGCCCGAGACGTACCACATGACCACCTTCTCGCCAGCACGAATGGTCTTGCCGCCTAGGACGGTGTCCATCTTCGCGGTGCGGCGCATGTGGGCGAGCGGGGTCTGCCAGCGAATGATTTCCGGCACCATGCTGGAGATCAGTGCGGGGTTCTCGCGCAGCTTGCGATACTGCTCGGGATTCTGGCTGAGGGCGAGGAGGCCGCCGGTAATCGAATTGCGCGTGGTGTCGTTGCCGCCGACGATCAGCAGCATCAGATTGCCCAGGAACTCTTCGGGTGACATATGGCGCATGGCATCCGAGTGGGCCATCATCGAGATCAAGTCGTTGCCTGGCGCCGCATTCACCCGTTCGTTCCACAGACGGGTGAAATAGGCACCGCACTCCATGATCTCGGCCATCTTCTGCTCGTGGCTTTCGATAATGCCCGAGCCCGGGGTGGCGGTCGCGACATCGGACCAGCGGGTCAGTTTGCGGCGATCTTCCCAGGGGAAGTCGAACAGCGTCGCCAGCATCTGGGTGGTCAGCTCGATCGAGACGCGCTCGACCCAGTTGAAGGTCTCGTTTCTCGGCAGGCCGTCGAGGATTTCACCGACGCGGGACCGGATGGTCGTTTCGAGTTTCGCCAGGTTTTCGGGTGAGACGACAGGGCTCACCGTCTTGCGCTGTTCGTCGTGCTTGGGCGGGTCCATGGCGATGAACATGGGCAGGCCGGTCGACGCGTTGCCGTCCTCGATGGTGATGCCGCCCATGGTCGTGTCGGACGAGAAGATGTGGTGGCTGGTCTCCACCTGCATGATGTCCTTGTACTTGGTCACCGACCAATAAGGCCCATACATGCCGTTGGCGCACCAGTGGACCGGGTCTTCCCGGCGGAGGCGCTCGAAAAAGGGCCACATCGTGTCGTCACGGAACCGCGCAGGGTCGCTCACGTCGATTTCGGCGAGCGGCATCGACCAGGCGTCGGTGGCGGGACCTTGTCTCAAAGCGGCTGTTTCGCTCATTTCCTAACTCCCTGTCGCCCCTTTCGAGGCATTGATCATTGATGGTCTTGGCGGGTAGGCCCGCGGCCGAATCCGATCTGCACCAATGTGAAGATCTGATCACTTTTCACCTTCAGCCATCATGTGATCGACGGGGCCCCCCTCGATCGAGTGGGAACGCTGAGTGCGGCGCGCGCTGGCGACGCTTCCCTCCGTTTTGGGAGAATTCCGGCTTAGGCCAACCCTTCCGGGTGGGGGGCAGCGTCCCTGCCTTGGGCGCAGTCTTTGCCGACTTCGGGAAAGCGCACACCAATAGCGCGGCCAGAAGACAAGGCGCCGGGCCAACCGGTCGCAAGGGAGGAAGCGAATGACGCGAAAAATCGCGTTGGGGCCTATTCAAGACGCGCCCCATCAAACCATGCAGATGGCCGTCAGGCCAGCGTTCCACCGCCAGACAGGGGACTCGTAGGCCAGTGCAGAATTTCAGCTATCGCCTGTCGCATGCGATCATGAAAAATCGGGGCTTCTCGATTCTGATCATCGCGCTCATCACCGTTTTCTTCGGCTGGGGCTGCCGCCAGGTCGAACTGCGAACGATCTTTTCCGATCTGCTGCCGGCGGACCATCCGTACGTGCAGACGTTCAAGGATCATCCCAACTTCGGCAACCCGCTGACCGTAACCATCATGGTCAAACGGACCGACGGCGATATCTATAATATCGAAACCCTGCAGAAGATCTGGAACCTGACCCGCGAGATCGACCTCGCACCCGCCGTCGATCATGACCAGGTGATCTCGATCTCGACCGAGAAGGTCCGCTATGCCGAGGCAACGCCGACGGGTATCGACACCCAGCCGGTGATGGGCGACACCATCCCCTCGACCCAGGCGGATATCGACGAATTCAGGCGTCGTGTCGACATGGCGCCGCTGGCGCGCCGTTTCTATATCTCGCAAGACGGCACCGCGACCCTGATCACGGCGACGTTCATCGAGCGCCTGCTCGATTACGGCGAGACCTTTGAATACATGCAGAAGATCGTCGAGGAAGCGCGCGACGAGCATCACGAGGTACATATGGCGGGCATGCCGGCCCTGACCGGCTGGGTATACCGCTATCAGCAGCAGATGCTGGGCATCTTCGGCATCACTGGCGCCGCCCTGCTGCTCTGCCTCATTCTCTACATGCGCAATCTCGCGGGCGTGCTTGCGCCCATTATCACCTCGGCGGTTACGGCGGTATGGGGCTTCGGCTTCGTCGGCTGGCTCGGCCTCGCGGTCGAGCCGCTGATCATGGTGGTGCCGCTGCTGCTGGTCGCACGCTCATTCAGCCACTGCGTGCAGTTCACCGAGCGCTACTATGAAATCTACCTTCATGTCGGCGATCGGCGTAAGGCCGCTGAGATCGCGCTTTCGGTCATGATGGCGCCCTCCGTCCTCGGCATTTTCACCGATGTCGCGGGCCTGGCACTCATCGCCGTCGCGCCCATTCCCGCCATGGAGCGCTTCGCGATCTTCTGTGCCTGGTGGGCGGCGATGATCGTGCCGGCCAACGTGTTCTTCTCGCCACTGGTGCTTTCGCTTCTGCCGCCGCCCAAGAACGTGCGCCAGATCACCGGCGCCGATGGTGACGTCGGCTTCCATGCGGCTATCAAGCGTTTCCTCGGCCACATCTCGAAGCTGAGCTATGGCCGCGCCGCCCGCGTCACTACCGTCTTCTTCGTCATCGTCTCGGCCTATTCGTTCCACCGGTTCTCGCAGATGGAGGTCGGCAACCCGGTGGAGGGCAGCAACATCCTCTGGGAGGATGGGGAGTTCAACAAGGCGGTGGCGGCCATCAACCGCAACTTCCCCGGCGTGAATACCCTGGAGATCGTGCTGGAGGCGAAGAACCCGATCAATCCGAACCGGGTGGCACGCCAGGCCGAAACCATCCTGACCATGGCTCAGATCCAGTACGCGCTGGAGCACATGGAGAATCCGCCCCGCGCGACCTTATCCTTCGCGGACTATCTGCCCGAGGCCAACCGCCTGTTCGCCGGCGGCAATCCGAAGTGGGCGCCGCTCGACCCGAACGATGCGTCCATGGGGGCCGCGGTCGGCGCCGTGATGTTCGGGACAAGCCCCAAGGCCTTCCTGCATGTCGCCGACTTCGAGCAACAGAACGCCACGGTCTCGCTCTGGTACCCGGACAACAAGCAGGAAACGGTCGACCGGGCGCTCGCCCAGGCCCGCCAAGCGGTGGAACTCGTCGGTGCGGATCACCCGGATTTCAAGATACGCCTCGCTACCGGCACGATCCCCCTGCAGCAGTCGATCAACGACACGGTCGCCCACTATGAGATGATCATTCTGGCCTGCCTCAATCTCGTCATCCTGATCGGCTGTGCCTACGCCTACCGTTCGGTGGTGGCCGGATTCTTCCTGCTGATCCCCGTCAACCTCGCCAATATCTACCTCGGCGCGGCCATGACGGAGATGGGCATCGGTCTCGACGTCAATACCCTGCCGATCGCAGCGATCGGCATCGGCGTCGGCATCGACTACGGCATCTATCTGCTGTCCCGCATCTGCGAGGAATACCAGGCCACCAAGCGTTACGACACGGCGATCCGTGCGGCCGTGATGACCACCGGCAAGGCGATCATGTTCACGGCAACCATCGTCGCCGCCGGTCTGATCCCCTGGACCTTCATGTCCGACTTGAAGTTCCTCGCCGACATGGGCCGGCTGCTCCTGATGGTCATGACCATCAACATGGTGCTCGCCATCGTGGCACTGCCCCTGCTGGTTTGGCTGTTCAAGCCGCGTTTCGTAACTCGGAACGACCTGCTGGTCGGCGAATCAATAGACCTCAGCCAGTACACCGAGGGGCGCAATCTCGACCAGCCAGCCTTTGCCAAGTAACCGCCCACGAGAGAAGACCAAATAGAAAATCCAATCCTGGAGACTAAGCAATGCATATCATGAAGTTCGACAAGGGTTACAGCCGCCGCCAGTTCCTGACAAAGTCGGCACAGGCCGGCCTCTCGCTCGGCATGCTGACGGCGATGTGGCCCGAGATCGCCCGTTCGGGCGACATCACCAAGGTCTACCCGGAAGAACTGCTCTCGATCGAGGCCTACACCAAGGGCAAGCTCAAGACCGGCGACATCGTCGACGCCAACAATGTCGATATCGTCAAGGACCTGCTCGATCCCTCCGCCTACAAGCAGGTGAAGGAGATGGGGCGGAAGATCCGCCTCGTGAAGACGACGACGGACGTCACCAAGCTGTTCCCGCACCGGTATCTCGAGGCAACGCTCAAAAACAAGGGCAAGGCAAAGCTGGACGCCAAGGGCAACGTCGTGATCGAGAACGGCGATCCCTGGATCGGCGGAAATCCCTTTCCCGATGCGAAGGATGGCGTGGAGGCATTCGCCAACATCACCCTGTCGTGGGGCCGCCACGACCAGACGCTCTATGCCATCAAGGACTGGGACATTTCGCCGAGTGGCACGGTGTCATATCAGTATGATTTCTGCTGGTGCGAGCAGAATGCGACAGGTCTCATTTATAACCCGGAAGGCCCTTATTGGCAGGGCAAGAAGGACCGAGCCCGTTACCAGTCTGTATGGTTTGTCTCGCCGAACGACGTGCGCGGCACCTCATTCCTCAACGAATGGTACTACGACCAGACCCAGTTCCCGGACTTATTTGGTTACCTGCCGGCCTTCAAGCGTGAGCGCCGTTTCCCAACCAACCAGCGGTTCGAGCCGCTGGTACCCGGCATCACCATCTTCCTGTCCGACGCCTGGGCGGCAGGCGATCCCATGCTGACCTGGGGCAACTACAAGGTGATCGAGACCAAGCCGCACCTCGGCGCAGTGTCCGAGAACTGGGCGGGCGACGACCCGAACTGGGAAAAGCCGGCCCACGGCGGCCCGAAGGATCAGACCTTCTGGCTGTCCAACATGGAACTCTGCCCCGAGGTGCTGGTGGTCGAATGCGAACCAACCGGTTACCCGAGGGCGCCGGTCGGCAAGAAGCGCGTCTACATCGATGCCCGCAACATGATGTTCATTGCCTACCTGACCTACGATCGCCGCGGCGAGATGTGGAAATCCTTCGAGCCCGCGTTCGGCCTCTACGACACGGGCAAGAACAAGGTGATGGACGGCGACCACGTCCATTGGTCCTGGGCCCACTTCACCTGCCACGATCTCCAGGCGAACCGCATGAGTCGCGCGCTGAAGGCCAAGGAGATCACCGGCGGCTATCAGTCGGGATTCAACCAGGGCGACGGCATCCACGACCAGTACCTGACCATTCAGGCGATCCGACGCCTTGGCGCCTGATCGTCCGGCAAGCTGGTGGAAAGACAAGGGCCGGCGCCGAGGCGCGCCGGCCCGACAGGGCGGAAACAGGGGTAAAGGGACATGGGAAGCAGGATCGGCTGTATCGGCAGGCGCTTCGGGGCGATGGCCGGCGGGCTATTGCTAGCGGCGGGGGCGGCATTTGCGCAGACGGGGCCTACGCTCGACACGGTCAGGCAGGGCACGGCGCATGAGGCCATCTATTGCCTGAGCCAGAGCGGCAGCGGCGAACGGCTTGCCGTGGGCGTGCCCAATCTTCTCTTCACCAGCGGGGACGCCGGCCGAACCTGGCAGCGGGTGACTGAGGTCAACAGTGCGAGCGCCTATCTGGGCTGCACCATGAACAGTGATGTCGCGCTCGTCGTCGGCCAGCAGGGCGTGATGCTGCGGCGGGACCTCAAGGGTTGGACCAAGGTCGAATCCGGTACCGAGGCGCGGCTGTTCGCGGTCGACGCCAATCAGGCCGGCCGGGCCGTGGCCGTTGGCGCCTTCGGCACTATCCTCGTCTCGGCGGATAAGGGGCGGACCTGGAAGAAGATCGATTTCGATTGGAACCGGACGAACGACCAGGGCTTCGAGCCCCATCTCTACAGCGTCAGCCTCGATGCTGACGGTAGCATGACCATCGTCGGCGAATTCGAGTTGATCATGCGCTCGTCGGACGGCGGTGACTCCTGGGATATTGTCCATCGTGGCACCGCCTCCCTCTTCGACCTGAAGATCGAGGAGAGTGGCATCGGCTATGCAGCAGGCCAGAACGGCAAGGTCCTGCGTACGCGCGATCACGGCAATGCCTGGGAAGTGGTGGAGACCGGCACCAAAGCCAACCTGCTGGGCATCGCCCGAGGCGAAGACGGCAAGACCCTGATAACTGGGCTTCGCACCATGCTGGTCACGACCGATACATCCTCGACTGTGACGCCCCTGATGGCGGGAGACATTGCCACGACCTGGTATCAACCAGCGATTGCGGCCAAGGGCAGCGGATGGATCGTCGGCGGACATACCGGCCGCATCGTTCGTGTCAGCCAGAACTAGAACCGGTGACAAAGGGATCAGGGGGAAACATGTCCGGGAAGCAGCAGAGAGGAGTGGCCGGGATCATCGCCGGCAGCGTTATCAGTGGGGCGCTAGTCGGGCTCGTGATTCCCGCGCTGGGTTTCGATTTCTCGATCTCCGGCTTCATCCGTCAGGAAATGGCGATCAAGCTCAGCGATAAGGAGAACCAGGCTAACAACCAGGGCAATCCGTTCAACGGCAGGGATGTTCCGCTCGAGCCTCTAGGCCTTGACCTGTCGACGCTCGGCGGCGTCAACAATCTTCTGGGCAGCCTCGCCTTGCCTGCCCTTACCGACATCACTCAACCGCTGTTCGGCTCGGCCCTGACCCTGCCGCCGACCGGGCGGCGCGACGTCCGCACGGCCAAGAACGACTACAATCTCTTCGCCACCCGCGTCGAGGTGAACATGGCGGCGATGATCGACGCCAACTGGAGTGCCCGCCTGACCGTCCGCGGCTATTACGACTGGAACGTCTACGACGACAACAGCGACACCAACTATTTCGAGACGCAGTTCCGTGACGGTGGCGGTGGTACCCCGCTCGAATATGCCGAAAAGGATTTCATGATCGATTTGCCGGTGGCGACGGTCGATTACACCAACGGCCCCCTGTTCGTGCGCATTGGCAACCAGCAGATCGCCTGGGGTGAGGCGATCTTCTTCCGCGTGATGGACGTGCCTGCAGGACTCGACTATCGCCGACACTTGATATTCGAACCGGCGATCGAGGAGTATGGCGACAAGCGCGTCCCCGGTCTTGGCATTCGCGCGTCCTATCAGATCAACTCGGAATGGGAGGTCGAGGGCTTCATCCAGAAGTTCGAGCCGACGATTTATCCCAATCCCCATACGCCCTATAATGTGGTACCCGACCAGTTCACGCTGCATGATCGCTATGACGGCTATGCCGACAACCTGTGGAACGTCGGTGGCCGCATCCGGGCCCAGCTCGGGAATCTCGGCCTGCAATTCATCGCCGTCTCGCGCCACAATCCCGATGGGGTAATCCGCTGGACCAAGTCGGGCGTGGACCGCGATCTGCCGGTGCTGCCGGGCTCGGGCGCGGCTATGGCCGAGACCCCGTTCGAGGTTGATCAACAGAACGGTGTGAAGAGCCAGGAGGAATGGTACTGGTACGCCAATTCGATCAGGCTCAACGGCACGCAGGGCCTCAACGCCGCGGTCGATGATTTCCAGCCGGCGACGGGGTCGCTGACCGCCTACAACGTCGGGCAGAGCGATGCCCTCGCGCGGGGTGAACTCGACACTTTCTTCTGGCTGTCAGGTGGTCTGCGGGGGCACATCGAGCGCGTCTTTCCCTACGAGAATGTGTTCGGCGCCAGCGTCAACTACGTCTTCGACGGCGAGCCCGGTTCCTTCCTCGAGCAACTCATCGGCCGTATCGAACTCACCTACACACCGAACCGCACGTTCACCAACCCGACCCTTGGCCAGAAGTTCATCAAGGAAGATCAGTGGTCCTTCGCCGCCGTGGCGGAGAAGTGGCATCGCTGGAGCGAGGATTTCCCCGCCGCCTATCTCGTGCTGCAGTTCATTTACAAGAACGGCAGCGACATCTTCGACGTTGGTACCCGCCATCTGTCGGGTTACGGATCGACCTCGACGTCGCCACCTCACGGCACTGATTATTCGAGTGCCATCGCCTTCGCGGGCTTCCAGCCTTCGCCTTCCCTTGAATGGAAGTTCGAATGGGCGGTGCTCTACGAGATCGACGGCGGCATGCTGATCCAGCCGGGTATCCGTTGGAAGCCCAACGACAAGTGGGAGGTCAACCTCTATTCCACTATCATCCTTGGGGAGGAGGACGGCCGCTCCGCTCTTGCGGTCGTCGACTACGCGGACGAGGTGGGTTTGCGCGTCACCTATCAGTTCTAGGTCAGAGTATCCGGCCCCCCGCCGGCACTTGGGGAGGAGGAGCTGCCTCCACAGTCTCCTCCCCATTTTTTTTGAATTCGGGGGAAATAGCGCACAAAATACTGCAGAAACAAGACAGCATCGGCGCCAACAGCCGGGCAAAAAGTTCGGGGGAAGCAGATGGGAACGGAACCGCCACCATCACTGATCAGGAGTGCCAAGGCCAAGCCCACGCCGCTGCGGCAGTGGACCGTGCGACGAGACGGCCTGCTGGCAAGGCTTTCGGCAGAGGCATCGGACGTACAATCGATCGTGATCGAGGCCCCGCCGGGCTACGGCAAGTCGACGCTGATGCGCCAATGGCTGGAATTGCGGGCGGAGCAGGGCTGGCGCACCGCTTGGCTGTCGCTCGACGCGCTAGACGACGAACCCGGCCGTTTCGCGTCGCTGCTAATAGGGGTGTTTTCAACCCTGTGTCGCCAATCGGTGGTGCTCGGATCGGGCGAGTTGCTGGAAATCGAAGCGGTGATCGACCGCATACTTGCCCACGATTTCACGGACCGGCCTGCTGTGCTTTTCATTGATGATTTTCACGTCATCTCCAGCACCCCGATACACCGTGCCATTGCCTTTCTCGCAGCCCAGGCGCCGGAGGGTTTCCAACTCGTCATGAGCAGCCGGGTGGCCCTGCCTATAGCGCTCGCCAACGCGCGCCTGGCCGGCGCGGTCATGATCCTGCGAGAGGCGGACCTCGCTCTCGACGCCGCTGAGAGCCACCGCCTGCTGATGAACATCTGCAAGAAGAGTGTCGACCCCCAGCAGTCGGAACGGCTTCGCCAGCGGGCCGGGGGCTGGGCCGCCATGCTACAGTTGGCCGGACTTGCCCTTGAGGCGAGCGAGAGCCCGTCGCGCTTCGTCGAAGAATTTTCGGGCACCGATGTCGAAGTCTCGCGCTACCTGTGTGAGGTTACCCTGGACTTGCAGCGCCCTGAGGTGCGGCGGCTTCTACTCTCCACCTCGCCACTCGACATGTTCTCGCCGGAACTCTGTACTGCCCTTACCGGCCTCGAGAATACGCGAGCACTCCTGGCTGAGATCGAGGACCGTCACCTGCTGCTGATTCCCCTCGACCGGCAGCGGCGCTGGTTCAAATATCATGCACTTTTCCGCGAATTCCTCGAATCCCGGCTCGACATCGACCTGCCGGGCGAGAAGACACGCCTGCTTTCCGCTGCTTGCGCTTGGTTCCAGGATGCGGGCGAGGTGGAACTGGCAGTCGAACATGCTTTGCGCGCGGGGTTTCATGAGCGCGCCGCCGCCTACGCTTCCGATCGGGTGACCGAGATCGCGCTGTCGCGTGGGGAACTTGCGACGGTACAGCGATGGATCAGCAACCTGCCTGGCGAGATCATCGATCGCTACCCGTCGCTGAAAATTGGACTTGCCTGGGCCTTTACCTTCCGCCAGCGCCATGACGAGGCCGGGCGATTGCTGTCGAGCGTGGAGGCCGATGTGCAGGCCGCCCTCGACCTCGACAAGATTGCCGAGGCGCAGGCGGCGGATACCCTTGCCACCTGTGATATGATCCGTGCCATAGCCGCCGTGGCGGCGGACCGCCACGTGGTTTCGGGCAAGTTGTTGCGCGCATTCGATCGCAAGTGGGCGAACTCTGGCCTGCTCCAACAAGGCTCGATCATCGTCGCCAGCGCCTACACGGCACTCAGCCTCGGCCGCCACCGGGAAGCGGCGCGCCTGACCGAACAGGCGGATGATATCGTCGTCCGCAGTAGGCACTCCTACGCCTTCGGCTGGAATCACGTCGTCAAGGCCCGTCTCGCCTTATTCGAGGGCAAAGTGAATGAGGTCGTCGACCTATGCCGGGCCGCGACGGACGACAGCGACCTCGAATTGCGGCCAGCGGGCTTCGTGCGGGAACTGTTGTCGGTCTGCCTCGCCGAGGCACATTATGAAGCGAATCGGCTGGAGGAGGCGCGGCAGGCGATTGCCGAAGCCGGCGAGAACGCCCTGGGCTATGTGACCGTGGAACTGGGAGAAAGCGCCAGCCGGGTGCTTGCCCGCCTGACGCTGGCTGCGGGCCGGGGCGACGAGGCGGCCAGCATCCTCCGGCGATCAATCGGTCTCGCCCAACAGGCCGGCTTGCCCCGACTCGTTGATCTGCTCGGCGGCGAACTAGCGACGACGTTTCTTCGTCTCGGTCGGCTGGAAGAGGCATTCACCGTCGATCAGGAAATGGGGCTTTCGCAGCCGACAACAGAGGATTTCACGCCGTCGATGGATATGCGCCAGCTCACGCAAGCGCGTCTGGCGCTGGCGCGGGGTGATGCCAGCCGAGCCTCGCGTCTCGTTGGCACGCTGCTGAACAGGGTCCGTTCCACCGGACAGGTCAGGCTTGAGATCTCCGCGCTGTCCATCGCGTCGGCGATCCAGCTCCTGCTGGATGATGCGGCCGGAAGCCGGCGTCTTGCCACACAAGCCAAATTGACCGCCGCCCAGTCCGGACTTCGCCGTTCAGTGGTTGACGAGGACTATCTGCTCAACCTCATGGCCGAGCGCCAGCCGGCGCCGGTCGCTGAATTCGTGCTGTCCGAGGGCGCGACGGCTGGGCTGGGCCTGTCTCACCGCGAAGGCCATGTTCTCTCCTTGATCTCACTCGGCATGAGCAACCGCGACATCGCCGAAGCGCTGGTGCTGTCGGAAGAGACCGTGAAGTGGCACATGCGCAATATCACCAAGAAGCTGAATGCCCGCAACCGCACCCACGCCGTCCAGATCGCGCGCCAGTCGGGACTACTCCACTGAAGCTCCATCCGGGTCTCTTCGATCCGGTTGGATTGGGTCGAGGCACTCGGGGGGATTGGGGGACTTCCCTACTTATGGGTGGGCGGTTGCCCTTGCGCTTGCCCCGTAGGATGCGTACCGCCGTAGAGGTTCTTCGCCTGTCGGCCGGAGATCGGGGCTCCAGGGCTCTGAAGTAAGCAAAAACACCCGAAACCGACGTCAAGGTTTCGGGGTGGGCGGGAACGCGAGGGGGAGACATGACAAGGAAGGGTTGGCTGTCGGCAGCCTCGTTCGGTGCTGCGATCTGTGCCGTGTCGATTGCGGCCGCGCAGGATCAGTCGGCTGTGGACAGCGTCGCCGTGGCGGCCTCCAGTTTTCAATTCGATGCCTTCGGTGGCGGCGACGAATCGGGCGGCCTCTATGGGGGTGGCGCCTCGCTCACCCTCCCTCTCGGCGATAGCATTGGGCTCCAGGTCGATGGCATCGTCGGCAAGGCGGCATCGGAAACGAGCTACTACGGCGGCGCCGCCCAGCTCTATTTCCGCGATCCACAAAGTTACATGCTCGGCCTCGCCGTCAGCGCCCTCAAGATCGATGAGGAGGCACAGTTCAGCGTCTCGGCGATCGGCGAATACTACATCGACCAGATCACCATCGAAACCTTGGCTGGCGTGCAAACCGGTGACATCGTGGACGGCGGTTTCGTCGGGCGTCTCGGCCTTGCCTACTACGCTTCGCCCAACTTCAAGGTTGGCGGCGGCGTCACCTTTACCGACGCCAGCGACTTCGGTGGTGACATCGGGGTCGAATATCTCGTGGCACCGGGCAGCGGCCTTTCCCTCTACGCGACGGGCGGCTTTGATAACGGGGGGTCCGTCGGCGTGGTGGGCCTGCGCCTCTATACGGGCGCGCCGGAGAATCCGCCGCCAGCGGCAGAGGGGGAAGAGTCGAGCGGCCCTAGCCTGATCTACCGCCATCGCCACATGGGCCGGCCCAATTCCTTCATCGCTGCGCCCCATGCCAGCGGCATTCGCTTCATCACGGCCTCGGCCGGCGCGATCGCGGACGGCAAGGCCTTCGGCGACCTCCAGGCGGTGCCAGCGGCATCTTCGGGTGGCGGCCCGCTGGCCGACTTCCAGGACAATGGTGTAGCGTCGGACGGCCCGGTGTCGGCACTGGCTGATCTTGTCGGCAATCTGCTCTCGACCGAGGGGGAACAGGCGCCGCTCGGCAACCTACTGGCCGGCATTCTGCCCGCCGGCTCGACGGGTACGCCGCTCGACGGGATTCCGGCGGTTGGCGACCTGCTGGGCGGCCTGACGGAGGTTTTCTCGCCTCAGACGGTGAGGATCGGCGACATGCCGACCGGGCCTAATTCCCTTGCCTCGCTGCCTCTCGTCGGCGACATCGTCAGCCTGCTGCCCGCCGAGCCCGTACTCTATCTGGTTGGCGCCGCGAAGCCGGAGCTGTTGCTTGGCCAACTGGTGCCCTCGGTACTGCAGGGGCTGGCTGATCCGGTCACGATGCAGAACTTGGCGGGGCGCCTGGGCGATACGCTGACCGGCTTGCCGACCGGCAGCAGTGCGGGGCTCGGCAACCTGCCGCTGCTTCCCTTCATGCCTTGACGCTGCAAGCGGGGCGGTATGCACATCGGGCACTACGGCTGGGGCTACACCCGCCGCCATTTCCTTGACCAACTCGGCCGCGGGGCCGTCGCCGCAGGGGTGCTGATGCCCCTGTGGCAGGCGGTCGCCGAGACAGGGAATGCCAGCGCTGCCTATCCCGACGAACTGCTGTCGATCGAGGTCTACACCAAGGGGCGGCTGCAGCCGGGTGATACGATCGATGCCGGCAATGTCGATCTGGTGCGGGATCTGCTCGACCCGATCCAGGTGCTGCAGGTGAGGGACATGGGGCGGCGCCTCACCATCGCGCGGGAGACGGCTGACATCATGCACCTGTCGCCTTGGGAATATGTCGAGGCGACCTTGCGCAACAAGGGCCGCGCCCGACTGGACCGCGACGGCAACATCAGGACCGATGACGGCAGGCCCTGGATTGGCGGCCATCCCTTCCCGGCATCGACCGACGGGCTTGAGGCCTTCGCTGGGCAGACCCTGTCTTGGGGCCGGCACGATGCCTGCGTTTACGCGATCAAGGAATGCGATGTCGGGGTCGGCGGCAGGGTCGACTACCGCTACGAGGGCTGCTGGGCCGAGATGACTCCGGTCGCCCGGGTGGTCATGGGCCCGAAGCCCTATCTGCCCGGTCATGAAGACAAGATGCGCTTCCAGTCCATCATCTTCACCTCGCCCGACGATATCCGCGGCTCTTCCTTCCTCAATATCTGGCCCTACGACCAGCGGGAATTCCCGGACCTGTTCGGTTACGTGCCGCAGTTCAAGCGGATCCGCCGTTTCCCGACCAACCAGCGGTTCGAGCCGATGCTGCCCGGCTCCGACCTTTATCTGTCGGATGCCTGGGCGGCGGGCGATCCCTATCTCACCTGGGGTAACTACCGGGTCGTCGGCACTGGTCCTGCGCTCGCCGGCCTTTCCGGCAACTGGTCGTCGACCTGGGAGAACTGGGGACGAGGCACCCACGGCGGACCGAAGGGTGGGACCTTCTACGATACGGTCGTCGAACTCGTGCCCCAGGCGATCACAGTCGAGGCGGAGCCGGTCCGCTATCCCCGGGCGCCGATTTCGAAAAAGCAGGTGCGATTCGACCTGCGTACTATGCTGCCGATCACCATGGTCAGCTTCGACCGCCGGGGCCAGTTGTACCGCTCCTTCGACGGGGCCTATTCGCTCTATGACGACGGCAAGGGAAAAGTGATGGACGGGGGCCACCCCTATTGGTCATGGACCCATGTCCATGCCTTCAATACCCAGACGGGGCACATGACGCGGATCGAACAAGTCCGGAGCCTCACCAGCGGCGATGTGATGCGGGTGAACGATCCCGCCATCTACGACCTCTATCTCACGCAAGGGGCCTTGCAGCGGCGCGGCGCGTGAGATCTTGGTGGCCATTTCCGGAAGAGGATCGGTGTCTCTGTCGATCCTGGCCGAGGCCGTTGACGCACGGTTCGCCTGAACGGCTTATCATCGCCACCCCGCGTGCAAAGTAACGCCGGGTCCAGGGAGCAAACTGTCCTTTCGGTTCTCGGGACGAGCTTTGGGGGTGATCGTTTTCTCGGCGAGTGACCGGAACCATCTCCCTAAGTTCGCCGACAGGGGTTCCTGCAGGACAGTGAAGATTCGCTGCAAGGCCCTGTGAACCACCCCGGGACTGCTGGAGATCTCAAATACTGAGAAGAGGGAGCGGACATTCCTATTCTCGTTCGGTTGGCTGACAAAAGCAGGGATAGCCACTTCATTGCTCCGCAGGACGAGAGGTCTGTGAGAATCCCGAAGCGGTTCAATCCAGCGTTTTCCCGTCAGGCGCTTTCGGCACCATGAAACCCCCAATCTCGGTGTCCACAAAACCGGCAGCAGGTTATCGCTTTCAATCTAAGTGCGATTCAAATTCAGCACAAATTTTAGCACATCACATCTTTCAGAGGATTTTTGTCATTCAATATCAAGTAGATATAGATTTGATGATCCGCCCTATAACCTGAAGGTCGTCAGTTCAAATCTGGCCCCCGCAACCAACGAAACCGCAACATCAGGCATGCCGCCGGTGCTGCGGCTTTTTTGCGGCCGCGGGCTGCCCAGCTCCAGTAGGGCTGCAAGGTCGCCGACCAGTTCGAGATCGTAGGCGCCGCGGGCCTGGCCCGGGTGGATCACGATGTGGGAAATCATCGTGGTCAGCAGGCCACGCGCCGCGTCCAGGGTGGCGGGATCGCTGAGACAGGATTCGAGCTCGGCGACCTTCCTGGCATAGAGGCCGGCGATGTTGGGGTGGATGGCCGGCGGCGGCTCGGGCTCGGCGGCCAGTTCCTGGCGCACGGCACTCAGCTCGACCGCGAGCGCTTTGCTGGCAGCTAAGAGTGGTGCGATATCGTCCTGCTCGAGGAGGGCGCGGGTAAGTTGTTGCTCCTTGGCCTCGAGGCGGCGCAGGCGGTTCTCGATGCCGGCACGATTCGCCACGGCCGAACGCCGGCGCTCGTTCTGGAGCCGGACATACTCACCGACAAAGTGCTCGATGAGTGCGGGCTGAGCGAGGTGGGTCTTGATGCCGTCGAGGACGCGAGACTGCAGGACATCCTGCTTCACCGTGCGGCCGTTGGTGCAGGTGCCGCGCTCCCGGTGGCTGGTGCACACGAGACGCCGCCCGCTGGCGCCGATCGCCATCGTGCCATTGCACAGGCCGCAGCGGACGAGGCCGGAGAGCAGGTGCCTGGGGCGGTGAAGCGGGTTGAGGCGGTTGGTGGCGCCCTCGGGCTGCTTGAATACCTTGCGCTGGGCCAGGAGGCGCGCTTGCGCCCTGTCCCACATATCATCCTCAATGATCCGCAGCTGTGGCACCTCGTGGACGATCCACTCGCACGCCGGATTGAGGCGGGCCTGGCGTTTGCCGGTGCTCGGATTCTTGATGAATCTCTGGCGGTTCCAGATCAAGCGGCCGACATATAGAGCGTTGCGCAGCAGGCCGATGCCCCTTTCGGCATTGCCGAGGAGCAGGCTGGCGGTCCAGGCGCCGCCGCGGGGGCCGGGCAGGCCCGCGGCGTTAAGGCGATGGGCGATCTGCCGTGGTGATTGGCCGTCGATGTAATCTTTGAAGATCTGCCGGATCACGGCCGCCTCGGCGACGTTGATCGCCCGGTGGCCGCGCTGAGGCAGTCCTGCCCTCCCGATTTTGCCGTCACGCTGAACAACATCGTAACCGTATGCATTCCCGCCGGCGACGCGCCCGTCAATGACGACACCCAGCTGGCCGCGATGCGTCTTCGCTGCCAACTGCTTTAAGAAAACCGCGTTCATCGTCGACGAAATCCCGACGTGAAGCTCGGTGATCTCGCCCTCCGAGAGAGTGACGATCTTAATGTTGCGGAAGTTCAGGCCCTTGTGGATCCAGGCAGTATCCTCCTGGTCACGGGAGAGGCGATCCAGGGCCTCCGCCAGGATGATATCAAACTCCCCGTGCCCTGCACGAGCGATCATCTGAAGCAGTTCCGGTCGCTGTCGCGAGGCGCCCGACAGGGCGTGGTCCGCAAATGTCCCGGAGACGCTCCAGCCCTCGCGGTCAGCGCGTTGTCGGCAGATGCGAATTTGGTCCTCAATCGACCGCTCGGTTTGACGGTCTGAAGAATACCTAGCGTAAATCGCAACTCTGACCATGGCGGGGACTCCAGAGGGTAGACAAGCATGGGCAGGGGCCATCGAAATTTGCAAGGCGCTAGCGCGGTCACTCCTCCACCGAGAGTCGCGCCAACTCCTCGACCAAGCGTCGTGAATAGAGGTAGGCCGCGACGACGGCAGCCGGGGTGGGGGGAGGGCGGTCGTCCGTCAGGGCGATCGCCTCCCCGGGGAGGGTGGGGTCCGTGAGGACCCCACCGATATCAGGGCGTTGATTGGTCATCAAAAGACCACCGATTTGTCGAAAAGGTGGTCCAGGTCGCCGTTCTTGGGGGCCTTGGCAATTGGGGCCGCCTCCACATCACGCGGAGCGGGCGCCGGCGACGCAGGAGCGCTGGTATGCATCGGTGACGTCGGTATGATCGGTGCGGAGGCGGGCGTCATAGTGGCCATTGGTGTGAGCATCGAAGCCGGTGCCATTGGTGCCATCGCCGGCCTGGCAGATACTCCCGCCTTCCTGCAATGCGCCTTCTCTTCTGGCTTCGCCTTGCTTTTGGCTCGGACGCCCGCGAGCTCATTTAGGTATCTCCGAAGCGTCGGACCAGAGAGGTGGATCTCGTAGGCTTGGGCAAGGTCTGCGGCCACCACCTCATAGGAGTGACCGTGCCCCAGCACCTTGCGGATCTGCCGCTCCTGGGCCGTGACCCGCTGTTTTGCAGAGCGAACCGCCAGAGGCGGTGGAGCGGCGCAACGCTGCCGACATAGCGCCTCAAACAGGGCGTCGGCAGTCGGCGCGGGGTGGTAGTCGATACTGTTCATTTGCATGTCCTCCGGGGCCGACTCATTCAGCCCTGAAGTTCAGGTTGGGGCGGATCCCCGGCCCGCCAGCGTTTGCGCGGCCCAGGCTGAAATTTAAATCTGGTGATTCACCTGGCTGCACCCTTGCGCCCCGAAAACCCGCAGAAACCCTGGGTTCTGCATCGTGATCCGTTCGATCCGAGCCAAGGCGATGGGCACGATTTGTTGAATCACCAGCATCCATGGGGGCGCGGTCCCCGCGATAGTCCGCGCGCTCGGGGCGCGCATCTAGGGGACACGGAGCGAAATCGAGGGCGGGAGAAGACACCAAGTGGATCCCAACGATCCGGGTATCTTTGGGCCGGCGAGCATTTGGCGGCCTGGTTTTGCTGCGACCCATCGGGGGTGCTGGAAGGATGTCGTGCGACCACGTCGATGGTGACGAGACCCTTCCGGGGGTCTCGTCACCATTTGCACATCGCGCGCGAGCGAGCCAGGGCCCAGACGAGATCGCTCGCCCAGTGATCCCGCCTGGGATCACTGGGCGGCAAGAGTTCTCTCTACATAATCCTGATGAAAGGCGCGATCGTCGGCAGGTACTCGGGGTCGAGCCGAAGCTCGCGGCTGGTCTGGTGAATCAGGTCGCCGGTCAGGCGGTCGGCCTTGCCGCCGTCGATGATGCGATCAATGGCGTCGCCGAACAGGCCTACCTCGGGGCATTGAGTCACCAGCAGCCGGAAACACTCGCGTGCCTTCGGCCCTGCCTCATGGCCCAGCGCAGCGCCAACGTGGTAGAGCAGGGCGTAGCGGCGGGGGGTGATGATCTCGGTGCCGCGGGGGCGCCAGCGCCGGGCTGTTGCCTCATGGGCCTCGCGCCTGAGG
The DNA here is from genome assembly GCF_003590945.1 of Oleomonas cavernae. Taxonomy (NCBI): domain Bacteria; kingdom Pseudomonadati; phylum Pseudomonadota; class Alphaproteobacteria; order Acetobacterales; family Acetobacteraceae; genus Oleomonas; species Oleomonas cavernae. The sequence continues at coordinate 252,287 of NZ_QYUK01000011.1, forward strand.
CGCAGGGGCGGGCCGTCGAAGGGAAGCAGGGCCTCGATGTAACCCTTGAGATTGATCAGGAACTCGGGGTCGCGGTAGACGCTCGCCGGCGTCACGCGCATGGAATTGGGTTGCCACTGCAGGCGCTCGAGCGTGACCGGGCGGGTCAGCGGGGCTTGGTTGACCATCGACATGGTGGATCACTCCTTAGTAATTGGGGGTGCGGTGGCGGCGGGTTTGCTCGGTGTCTTGGACGACCGTGAGCCGCACCCGGTCGCCATCGATCTCGGCGAGGCCGATCCGCCCGGTCTGGTATGAGCCGAGGTCGAGGCCCAGACGGTGGCGCGTCAGGACCGGCTCGCCATCACGTTCTGGCGTGTGGCCATGAATCACGAAGAGTTCGTCGGGATTGGCGTCCGCCATGAGAAACGGTTCGCGCACCCAGAAGGGTGATGCCCGCTCTTCGGCGTGGTTGCCGGGGATCTGGCGCCACGGCCAGGCGAGCGAGCGCTCGAGCGGTTGCTGGGGGTGCAGGCCGGCGTGGATGAACAGCAGGTTGTCTTCCAGGTAGTGGTGACCGAGGCCGTCGATGAATCCCCGTTCCGCCCCGCTGAAGGCCCCCCAGGCATCCCCGGCGGTAGCCGTGGGCGGCAGGCCCAATTCTTCGAGCACCGCGAAGCCGCCGTTGCCAAGCCAGGTGCCGAGATGGTCCCGGCGGCCACTGTCGTAGGCCGCCGCCAGGGCGCCTTCGTGGTTGCCGGCGAGCGCTGTCACTTTGACGCCGGGGATACCTGAGATAATCTGTGCGATTACACCCCGGCTGTATGACCCGCGGTCAATATAGTCGCCCAGCATGACCAGGTGGTCCGGGCTACCGGCCGCCGAGCGCTCGGCGACTTCCAGGAAGGCCATGCGCAGGGCGGCCGACTGGCCATGGACGTCACCGATGGCAAAGGCTCGAACATCGCTGATGACCGGCATCGGCTGCCAGCCGCGGCGTATTATCTCGATACTCATGATTGCTCCCGTGATGGTGATCGCGGGCGCCGGCGAGTCAGTGATTCACCATTGATCCCTGGACCCGGTTGCGGGCGCCGCGACCAGCGGTGGCGCCCGTGACCGGGGCCGGGGAGCAGGACATCTGTGGGAGAAGCGCGTTCAGCGCTCGTCGTCGTCCCGGGCGCGTGCCCGAGGCTGGATGCCCTGCTGAAGGCCGGGACTCCGTGCTGGTGTGGGGCGCAGCTTCTCGATCGCCTCACGCAGGGACGACACCAGGTTTTGCAGATTGGCCACGACGATCTGCAAGGCGCGCGCGACCTTGTCCTGGTAGCGATCCTCGAGCACTTTGCCCAGGAAGTTCAGTGAATCAGGCCGCTCGGCGGCAATCGCCGCCGCCTCGTCATCGCGTTGCCGCATCAGGAGTTCGATCCGCGCCAGGGCGCTGGCCTTCTCGGCGGGCCGGGCAAGGTCCGTGGCCATGCGCATCATGACCTCCTGCTCAGTCGGGTCCTGCCCATTCTTGGATGTCCGGCACGGTGCTTCGTTGACCACCCAGTGGCACTGGGCCCGATGTCGTGATGCCGCGACGTAGGCCAAGTTGGCATCCCAGCGGCGGGTGCCGCTGGCCGCGACGATGATCGTGTGATCGACCGTCGCGCCTTGAGCAGAATGCACGGTGGCGGCATAGGCGTGGGCCAGCTTGATCCCACCGCTGACCGGGTCGCGCAAATCCTTGTGTGTTACGCTTATAATCTCATCGTCGACCATCAGGGTGATGGTGAGCATGCCGTCCGTGTCGGACTTCACCTCTCTGATCGTCCCTTCTGTGCCGTTGATCAAGCTCTTGCCGGCGATCTTTCGGGTGATCCGAACGCGGTCGCCCCGGGCCAGGGCCAGCTCAAACAAGGTGCCCGACTGGTCCGCAGCCACGGCCAGGTGGTCGGTGTCGGCGATCTCGCCGGCCTCCCGGCGAAGCTTGCGGATGCGCTCGTTGATCGCCCGCGCCTCGGCATTCGATCGTGCCAGCACGACGGCATGCTCGTCGTCACGCTCCAGCCCCGCCCAGAGGGTGACGGCGGTGTCGATGGTGGCCTGCGCTGTCTCAACACCGTGCCAGGTCTTGTTCGCGCGTGCGTGTTCGATCGCGTCCATGGCGGCGTCCGGGGACTGGGCGCGCCAGCGCAGGGCCTGGACCCGCTCGCCGACCGAATGCTGTCGCCGGACCTCACGCAGTTCGGTGTGGCAAGCGGCCGGGATGTGATCCATCAGCAAGGACAGGGCGGGCCCGGCCTCGACCGGCTTTAGCTGCTGCCTGTCGCCCACCAGGATGATCTTGGCACCGGCCCGTTCGACCTCCCCCAGCAGGGATCCCATCGTCCGGGCACCGACCATGCCTGCCTCGTCGACGATCACCACCGAGGCCGGGCCGATCCGATGGCTGGGACGAGCGTTCTTGCCGACCAGGGTCGCCAGGACCTCATAGGGCGTCTCTACAGCCTCTCCGAGCGCCTCGGCGACCTTCCAGGCCGGCGCTGTGACGATGGGGGCGTAGCCCGCGTCCCTGTACGCCTGGATGATCGGCCGCAGCAATGTCGACTTTCCCGCACCGGCCGGCCCCTCGATCACCGCCAGGTCCTGCCCGGCGGTCGCTGCGCGTACCGCTCGGCTTTGCTCGACATCACAGGTGGTGCCCTGCAATGCCTGCTCTACCTGGCCCAGCGCAAGACGGCGGTCCGGTCTCGCGGCGATACGCGGGCCGATCCGGGTGATGGAGCGCTCCGCCTCGATCACGGCCTGGGTCGAGTAACTGGCGCTTCGCCGGTCGCCCTCGATCTCCAGGTCGATGAAATGCCTTGCGAGTACCTGGCGCTGCAAGGCCTGGGGCTCAGCCCCGCCCAGATCAAATCCCACGAGCGCCTCATTGATGCGCTGGCGAACCTCCCTTTTGGCCGGGCAAGAATCCGTGGCCGTCGCCGCATCGGCGAGCGCCGTCCAGTCGGGCAGCGGTCGCGGCGTGGACTGGCGCCCAACCGCGTCCCGCACGATGCCATCCGGGCTGTAACCCTGCGCGATGACCTCGTCGCGCCAGACCAGACGCTGGGTCGTCTCATCGATCGACCCCTTGGGCCGCCGGTTTCGGCGTTGCTGAACCCCCCGCCGTGCCGCCGAGGCATGCTCGTCGATCTCGCCGCGGCGCTTCGACAGGGCGGAGATCACGCGCTCGGGAACCCCGGCGATCTCGAACAAACCGTCTTTGCCGGGCAGGATCTCGACACCCAGCCGTGTCCGGAGCTCTCTCGCCAGGGTCAGGCGGTAGACGCTGCCGGCTTCCCGCTGAAAATCGTAGAGCACTCCGCCGTCGATCGAGCGCCATGCACCGTCGCTGCCCGCGACAAATTCATGATGACCGCATGAGAGTGCAGATGCGGATCGCCGATCGCCTCATCCGTGGGCCTGGCATCGGCATGCGGGAATACCGCGACGATGAGCGAGGCTGGGTCGGGTGCGCCCTGACCTTGCTTGCCGCGCCGCGACACCGCGTGCCGGTTGAAGACCTGATCGAGGGAGGCCTGGACCGCGGCCGCCTGGGCGGCATCGATCTCCGCGACGATCTCAGGCGAGCCCAGGCCGCGCAGAATCGAAACCGATTTAGGCGCCGCGTGGGTCGCATCCTCGGCCTCGCGGCGGCCCTCGTAGGGGCGGATCAGCGCCTCATCAGTCTCAGGGTGATGGCCGCGAAAGACCCGCTCGAAGGCCTCAGCCTTTACCGGGTCGCCCGTACGCAGTCCCAAGGCCTCCGCGGTTTGGCCGAAGCCGATCCAGTAGCCGGCCGACTTGTGCCCTTCCAGGTAATAGCTCTGTGGTGCATCCAGGTAATACGCCGTGCCGGGCGCGTGCATGATCGAGATCACCATGACATCACCGGCGTGGCTGGAGGTGCTGGAGGTAGACGCTCAACTGCTGGATCTCGCGGATGAGGTTGGCGAACATGGCCTGCAACGAGCTGCCGTCCGGCGCCGGCGCCGACACCAGCTTGTCAAGGATCTCGTTCAGGAGGTTCGCCACGCGGCGATCGTTCTCTCCCTGGTGCCGCAGGACCGTCTCAAAAAGCGCCGCCACGGGTTCCAGGCGCCGGTCAATCCGCTCCACAAACGCCGCGACGATCTTGTCGAACAGCTGCTGCTTCATGTGGTCGAGCCGTGACAGGAGCACCGCGACTTCGACGCTCTTGGCGATCGCCAGCGGTGTCGGGTCGTCGGGAAAGAGCCCCCGCGCGGCCTCGAGCGTCGCGGGCCAGATGCGGATAGGGATAGATGAATCGGCCATGGGGCAATCCCTGATCAAGTGTCAACGACGGGCGTCGGCTGTCTCCTGATCAATATGCTGGCCGTCCCAAGCGGATTCCAAGCATGTCACCTGAAATCCGAAAATGTGCGAGCTGTGAATCACCAAACTGTGCGGAACCGTCTATTGCGCAGAGTGGAGAGACCTACTCAGTCGCAGGTTCCGGCCCGATCAGTTCGTTGGGGTGTTCGATCCCCAGGATCTCCATCAAGCGGCCGGCCGCCGCCCACAGCAGAAGCGCTGGTTGAGCCGAGCCGTAGGCGCTGGCCAGCCCGATACCGTTGCCAAGCAGGATCGCACGCACCAGCCCCGCGAAATCCGCCTGGCTGTCGACGCTGCCGGTATGGCGGAGCCGCCGGGCGAGGCGATGATAGATCGATGTGTCGTCGCTACCGGGTCCGCCGGCCGCCATCAGGCCGCCAGCCAGGGCATCCGTCGGCTGGTCCGCGGCGTGGTTCTCCCAGAGCAGATGGGCGCGGCTGTACATGACCAGGGTCGTGCCCGGCCAGACCTCGAAGGGGTGTCGTCGAGCCTCATGGGGGTCCTTCCTCTCGCCTGCGCGGGATTGGGTGGCTGTGCGGGGGCGAGCGTTCCGCTGCCCCGCGGGCGAGGGCGGCGGAATTGCCTGCCCCTGTCGTATATGGGGTCGAGGGGATGCAGGATCGCGGCCGCTCAATCGCCCGCCGATATGCTGCTCCGGCGTGTCGCGAGTAGGGTGTCGCTGATTGCAGGGGTATCGTGGCTGGGAGCCCAACGTGATGTCGAGATTGCATCCAGCAGGAGTCCGGTCGGATTCTCGATGTCCGATGCAATAGAAGACGGCGGGCCATGTAATCAGGTGAGAGCCTGATGCCTCAGCGGAATCTCACTGCCATCCCACAGGCGGGATGGCGCGTCTCAGGTCTATGCCTGTAGCACCTCGGTGCAGAGGTGCCATAACAAAAAAATCAAACATCGATGAAGTGCCGCGAATGAGGCAGGGGCGGGGTCTGCTGGACCAAAGGGTCTATGACCATCACCGGAGGCGGCGATACTATCGTTTCGTTGAAGCAACAATCACCCATGCGGGTGATGCCTCAAAATTACAGCGACACTACATAACTGGTGCGAGGTCTGCCCCCAGTGCGTTGACCGGATGCGAGTTCACGCGCCGTGAACAGGTCCGCATCGATGTTGGATCGGGTGGTTTCGCAAAGGCCCGGGGCGTTGCTCCTGGTGGAAGGCATGCCTTTGGAGCGGTGAGCGCTTGCGGTGACCACGGATTCGACACGCTACGCTCAAGATAAGGTGTTGGGGCTGGTCGGTAGCGTGCGTCGCGGCGACGGGTGCGCCTACGGCTATTGGCTGTCGGGTCCTGCAGCGGATGGTCGACGTTTTTCTAAGCCACGCAAAGTTGTTCTGACCGGAGAGGCTGATGTCGTTCGGCGCATCTTCCAAGAATATGCTTCCGGTCGATCGTTGCGGCAGATTGTTCACCGCTTCAATTTGGAGGGACTCCCAGCGCCCCGGGGAGGGCTATGGAGCGCTGCAATGTTGCTGGGAAGCGGCAGCCGTGGGACTGGACTGCTGCGCAACAAACTCTATATCGGCCAGATCGTCACCAACAAGCAAAGGTACTATCGAGATCCCACGACCGGCAGGCGCCGTACTCGCCCGAATCCCGCAGATGCCTGGATTGTCGAAGAGGCGCCGGACCTTCGTATAATCGACCAAGACTTATGGAACGCTGTGCAGGCGCGATTGGCCATCACGTCGCAGCGCCGGCCCGACTCTTCGGGGAGCGCAGTCACTGGGCCAAGCAGGGCTATGAGGAAGGCATCCCTCATTGAGGGGCGCGTGCGTTGCGGGCTATGTGACGGCGCAATGTCGATCGGGGCAACCGGTGACAGGCTCGTGTGCCTAAATTTCCGTGAACGAGGCACCTGCTCAAACAATCGAACGGTTTCGCAGGACCACCTACAGGGGCGGACAATTCGCGAGCTGGAGCTAATTATCGAAAGGGTCACCGAAATTCACCGAATGGATCACAGGTTCTCTATCGAGGGTGCCACACCTGAAACTGGCAACACTCGGAATGCTGAATTGAGGCGACAGCTCATTAGCACCGGTAAGCCACCAAGCGTTAGCGAGGACCTTCATTCGCTTCTGCAGGCGGCAGAGAATCTGGTCGCCGAACTGAAAACCGCTTGGTTGGAGTTTCAAAAATTGAAAGCTCCCTGCTCGGCGAATGTTGAAGAGGTGTTGCCGTTCTATGCCACCGTGCTTGCCGATTTTGACGAATGCCTGACCGCCGCCGGATCCACTGAGCCGGCCCAGTTGGTGCTGTCGAGGCTGGTTGATACGATTTCCATTTTTCCTCGGCCGGGGCGCGGGGCCTATACACTCCAGCTCCTTGGCCCCATCAACTTGTTGCTCGCTCGTTGAGCAGGCCCATTGGTTCAAGGCGCGATCAATGATTTTACGCCAGCTTCGAGCTAAAGGGCACCGTCGGCTTCGCTCATGCTGCGTAGTCATATCCTGCTAGGGGTCGTGGACAAAAGCTTGACGTCTGCCGTCGGTTTTGATTCAAGGATTCATCTTGAGGGGAGATGGATCGTAAGCGTCGTCCCCGGCCCACCTTTCGGGAAAGTCGCTGAGGCGTGATGCTCGTGCCCGATGGAGGGCTTCGACACATGTCGATTTCAGAGCTTATGCCTGAGCCTAAGGGCGCGGACGAACCGGTGCGGCGGATCGAGGTTTTCACGGGCCAGGGACGTCGGCGGGCATGGAGCGCCGACGAGAAGGCGGCGATCGTGGCGGAGAGCCTGAGCGGGGTGGAGTCGGTTTGCAGCGTCGCCCGCCGCCACGGGCTGACGCCGCAGCAACTGTTCACCTGGCGCCGCGACCTGCGCAAGCCGGCGCTGGCGAGGGAGGCGCCGGCGGAGAGGCTGTTCGTGCCGGCGATCGTCGAGCCGCCAGCCCCGCCGGCGGAAGAGGCGCAAGGTCGACCTGTCCGCCGTCAGCCGCGGCTGCGGAGAGCAAGCGCGAAGCACGCCGGTGCCATCGAGATCGCCATCGATGGCGTTACGGTGACTGTTGGCGCCGGTGCCGAGATCGAGACGCTCACCGTCGTGCTGCGGGCCTTGAAGGCCTCCTCGTGATCGGCCCTGCGGGCGCGGTCCGGGTGATGGTGGCGACCCGGCCGGTCGACTTCCGCAAGGGAGCAGAAGGGCTGGCCGCCCTGGTGCGCGAGGAAATGAAGGCCGACCCCTTCTCGGGCACGGTCTACGTGTTCCGCGCCCGGCGGGTCGACAGGGTGAAGCTGATCTTCTGGGATGGCACGGGCCTGTGCCTGTTCGCCAAGCGCCTGGAGGATGGCAAGTTCCAGTGGCCGGGTGCGCGGGACAGCGTGATGCGGCTGACGGCGGCGCAATTGTCGGCCCTGCTCGAAGGTCTCGATTGGCGGCGTGTCCATGAGTTCCGCGAGAGCCATGTGCCCGTCGCGCCAAGCTGACCGAAAGCTCTTCAAACCACTCGCAAGCCCTTGCCGGCCGTGATTCAATCTCTGCCATGGCCATCCTGGCGGAGACGCTTCCCGACGATCCCGGCACGCTCAAGGCGATGCTGATCGCCGAGCGTGCCCGCGCTGAACGCCTCGAGCAGATCATCAAGGAGTTACAGCGCCACCGCTTCGGGCGGCGGGCCGAAAGCCTGCCGGAGGATCAACTGCTGCTGGGCCTCGAGGAGGTCGAGCAAGGTCTCGCCGGTGACGAAGCGGGACAAGAGGCGGTGACGCCTTTGCTGCGCAAGGACCGGGCCGCGACGCGCCGGGCGAACCGCGGCGCCCTGCCGGCCCATCTGCCGCGCATCGAGACGGTGGTGGATATCGAGAGCAAGGCCTGCCCCTGCTGTGGCGGGGAGCTCCATGCGATCGGCGAGGACCGGGCGGAGCGCCTCGACATCATGCCGGCACAGTTCCGGGTCCTGGTGGTGCGCCGCCCCAAATATGCCTGCCGGGCCTGCGAGGATGTCGTCCTGCAGGCGCCAGCCCCGGCGCGGCTGATCGAAGGCGGCCTGCCCACAGAGGCGACTGTCGCCCATGTCCTAGTCACCAAATATGCCGACCACGCGCCCCTCTATCGCCAGGCGCAGATCTGGGGCCGCCAGGGAATCAATATCGACCGCTCGACCCTGGCCGACTGGGCCGGCCGTGCCGCCTTCCTGTTGCGGCCAGTGCATGAACGGCTGCTGGCGATCCTGAAGACCTCGCTGAAGCTGTTCGCCGACGAGACCACGGCGCCGGTGCTCGATCCTGGCCGGGGCCGGACCAAGACCGGCCAGCTTTGGGCCTATGCCCGGGACGATCGGCCCTGGGGCGGCACGGACCCGCCGGCGGTCGCCTATGTCTATGCCCCGGACCGCAAGGCCGAGCGCCCGCTCGCCCATCTCGCCGGCTTCGCCGGCGTGCTCCAGGTCGACGGCTATAGCGGCTACCGGCCCCTGGCCGAGAAGAATGCCGTCACGCTCGCCTTCTGCTGGGCCCATGTGCGCCGGCGCTTCTATGAACTCGCCGCCGCCGGCAACGCGCCGATCGCCAGCGAGGCGCTGGTACGCATCGCCGGGCTCTACCGCATCGAGGCCGGGATCCGCGGCAAGGGCGCCGACGAGCGGCGGGCCGCCAGGCAGGCGCAAAGCCGTCCCATCGTCGAGGCACTCGAGGCCTGGCTGCGCGAGAAGCTCGGCCTGATCAGCCAGAAGAGCAAACTCGCCGAGGCGATCCGCTACGCGCTGGGGCGCTGGAACGGCCTCTGCCACTTCCTCGCCGACGGCCGTGTCGAGATCGACTCCAATGTCGTCGAGCGTTCCATCCGACCCTTGGCGCTGACCCGCAAGAATGTCTTGTTCGCCGGCTCGGACGGTGGCGCCGAGCACTGGGCTGTCATCGCCTCCCTCGTCGAAACCTGCAAGCTCGGCGGCGTCGATCCCATGGCTTATCTGACCAGCACGATCACCAGGATCGTCAACGCTCATCCCAACAGCCGCCTCGACGAACTCATGCCCTGGGCTCACAACGCCGCTTCGATCACCGTGGCCTGAGAACGACGCTTACGATGGATCGTTGGGCGAACGGATCGGGGTTACAGACGAAGAGTGGGCGCTCATCGGGCCGTTGCTGCCGGCGGAACGAGGGCGGTGGGGGCGCCCTGCGCAGGATAACCGCCCCTACTTCGAGGGCATGCTGTGGATCGCGCGGACCGGTTCGCAATGGCGCCATCTGCCGGACGAGTATGGCAAGTGGAACAGCATCTTCCGGCGCTATCGGCGCTGGATCGAGACTGGGGTGTTCGATGCGATGCTGCAAACCCTGGCCGAACTGGCCACCCGGGACCGACGGGCAGACATGGTGGACAGCACTGTCATCCGGGCGCACCACTGTGCGGCCGGCACAAAAGGGGGACTCAAAATGTTGAGGCACTCGGCCGCTCGCGCGGTGGCTTCTCGACCAAAATCCATGCCCGTTGCGACGCCCAAGGCCGGCCGCTCGGGTTCACGCTGACGCCAGGGCAGACCCACGACAATCAGGGCTTCTTCCCGCTGCTGCGCATGGTCGAGGGGAAGATCAAGGCCATGCTGGCCGACAAAGGTTATGACGCCGACGCCATTCGCCAGGTGCTGCTCGCGGCCAAGATCGAGCCGGTCATCCCGCCCAAGAGCAATCGGCGCCAGGTGATCGACTACGACCGAGATCTCTACCGGCAGCGCAACCTGATCGAGCGCCTGTTCAACAAGCTCAAGAACTGGCGGCGTGTTGCCACCCGTTACGACAAATCCGCCGAGTCATTCCTTGGCTTCGTCACCATCGCGGCAATCAAACTCTGGATACCTTTTGTCCACGACTCCTAGGCCGCCGTGAATCCCTTAGCCCCCGACAGCAACAAGACCAACTCAGCCTGGCGGTTTGTTCCGGTTTTTTGAAATACGACTTTCAGATGATGGCGCACTGTTTCTCGGGACGTTCCAAGCGCCGCAGCCACGGCCTCTATGTTCTGGCCGCCCGCGATCTTTCTGGCGACGCGAGCCTCCGTCGGCGAAAGGTCGAACAACCCCTGCAGCATTGATGCAGCCGGAGTCCCTGATTGCTGAACGGGGGTCGCCACCAGAACCCCTGCGGCGGCAGCGAACAGGTCGTGCGCCTCGCGACGGATGGGAACCAGGTGAAAGATGAGGGGCGGGCCGGTTTCGTCGCCGCGCACCGGAAATGAGCGCGGTGTACCGTCCTGCTGGCGGAGTGTGGCCACAGCCTGCGCCAGCATAGTGGCCGCAGGGCCGGGGGTGTTGAGCACGATGCGTTCGTCCGCTCGGGTGGCTATCCGAGGGGCCAGGGTGTCGAACAGCGAATTGACCGCGATGGCCCGTCCGTCATGATTCAGTACGGCGGCGGGAAGGCCCAAAGCCTCGAGGGTGTGCGTCGCCGTAGCCGCCTCTTCAAGCCGCAGTCGCGATGATATCAGGGCGGCACGGGCAAAGTGAGGCCTGAGCGGGTCGACGGCCGCGATAACGCTGGCCGGTACAGGCCCATGCTCGTACCGAAATTCAGTGTTGAGGGCAATCAGGTCGCCGCTCGGTACCGCCACCGTTGTGCCGAAATTCCAGCCCAGGCCCCGCGGCCGCAGAAATTCCACATGTAGCGGATCGGTGTCGAGTTCCTCGGGCGTGAACATGTCCTGGTTGGTAAGGAAGCCGGGGTGCTGCATTGCGGCGTCGCGCACAGCACGTTGATTGTGACGCATCCATCCACCGGAAACGAACTCTTCCATGATCGGCGTCGCTGCCGCCGTCGCGATCCAGCGCAGATCCTCCCCCTGCGCGGTAAGCATGACCGTGCCAAAGCCCCCCGCGAATTCGGTAAGCCGATCCAGGACTCGGGGCCAGAGCGAGGGTAGGAACGCAGCAGCGTAAATATCATCGATCAGCTCTTCAGGCGTGCGCATTGCTTCCGGTGCCTATGAGTTAGGTGCCTGTCACGGGTAAATTTTTTGCAGCATCAGCGAACAAACTAGGGAAGCGAGTGACTGGTTCGGAGTTCTCCATTCCTGGTGATCCTGTGCGAGCATTGAAAAAAACCGCATCCCCGGTAACCCATCCAGGCAGTGGGGGGCTGGTAGGCTCCTGGCATGCTACGGTCGGCGAAGTAGTTCGCTGGGCTTGCACGGGAGCGATAGCCACCAGCGGCGCTGGGTTGACGCTGTTGATGATCCTGAGCTGGGCAATTTCAAGCAAGCTGGCCTGGATCGAGACCAAAGGGTCTGGCCGCTCGATTGATCAACTCAGCCGGACGAATTTCCCCCCTCTTTCATGGACGGGAACCGATCGGTGTTACTCCTCTTTGCCCAAGGCATTGGACTGAATTTGCCGACACGCTAAGACTCTCAAGATTACAGCCGCCACGTTCCACGTTCTATGTAGCATTCTGAGGGCGCACGCCATCGGCAAATGGCAGCCCCTTTGAACCCGGAAGACGTGCCCAACCTCTAGAAAGCGAATGCGCCTTTCTTCACCCGAACGGGTGATGCCGTGTGGCGGTTACCAGCGCCAAAATGGAGTGGCGCATCCTGCCTTGCGGTACATCGGCTGGTGGACGGGATTTCGGGTGGCCTGAAAAATGAGGTAGTGTTGGGCGGGCATGCTCATGCAGACAGGCCGAAAGGCGGCAAGATGCACTTCGCCGAGCCCGGCGAAGTGTCCTCACCGGCGACACGGTTCATGGCGCTGCTTTCAACGAGTTTGTGCGCGGAGCACTTTGCCCCATGACGATCCCCATCATTGGTATTCGCGCCCTTTTGGCGGCTTGTTTCATGGGGCTGTCGGCGCTTGTGCCGGCCGACGCCGAGACCCTCACGGAAGCATTGATATCGGCCTACCAGACCAATCCGCAGCTAGCCGCCGCCCGCGCCGGCTTGAGGGTGACCGACGAGCAATTGGCGCTTGCGCTATCGGCATTTCGCCCCAGCATCACGCTTCAAGGATCCGGTGGTCGATCGACCATCCGCTTGCAGCAGGAGCGGCGGGAGACTTTGGCCCCATTTGACGGTCAAGCTCAATTGGTGCAGCCGCTGTTTCCGCTGAGCGGGTTCGCCGCCTTGCGAAGTGCCGACGCGCAGATCGAGCAGGGCCGGGCGAATCTCGCCGCCGTCGAACAGCAGGTCTTCCTGTCCGTTGTCAGTGCTTACCTGAACGTCATCCGGGATCAGGCTCTGGTCAACATCACCGCGGAAATCGAGGGCAATCTCGAGCGCGAGTTGGAGGCGAACAGAAGCCGCTTCAATGAGGGCGATGTGTCGCAGACCGATATCGCCTTGACCCAGACACGGTTGTCTCAGGTGCAGGCGGACCACGTCGCCGCGCAGTTGAATTTGCGCAGGGCGCGTAGTGCTTACGAGGAGGTTGTCGGGCATCCGCCTTTGGAGGTTTCGCCACCTGGCTTGCCGCCCGGGCTGCCTGGGACGAAGGAAGAAGCGACGGCAATCGCCATCAAAGGCAATCCGACGCTTCTCGAAGCTCGTCGGGCCGAGGATGTCGCGCGGGCCGATATCGGCCGCGCGGAAGCGGCGCTTTACCCATCGCTCAATCTTGTTGCTGCCGGGGCCTATAGCGAAAATCAGTCGTTCGATAACCAGCAGGAGGAGCAGTATTCGCTTCAGCTGCAGTTGAGAGTTCCGCTCTACGAAGGTGGAGCCACCCAGTCGCAAATCCGCCGGGCAAAGGAATTCTGGAATCAACAGCGTGCCGGGACCGTTGCCGTCGAGCGAGAGGTCGTGCGTCTCGTCGCGGATGCGTTCGATGGCTTGGTGACCAGCGGCGATGTCATCGGTTATGCGCGCGAAGGGGTAAAGGGAGCGGAAGCGGCCCTCAAGGGTGTCCGTGAGGAGGCCGGGCTCGGCTTCCGGACGACGACGGACGTGTTGGACAGCGAACAGGATCTGCTGAACGCCCAAAGCCGCTTGGCGATCGCGGAGCGGGACGAAGTTTTCGCGGGTTGGCAACTGCTTTCGGCCGTCGGCGCGTTCTCCGCCCAGGAGACCGGCTTGGTCACTGAGTTGTACGATGCCAAGGCCCACGCCGAAGAGGTGGGGGACGCCTGGTTTGCGACGGATCCGCTGGCGCCGGGACTCGTTCCCGTCCCGACTTCGACCGCGCCGGCTCCCTTGATCCCGCCAGAGGCCACCCGTCCCGGGTCCCCAGCCATGGAGCCGGTACAGGCCGCGGTCTCGACGCCCGCCGGAGCGTCGGAGGGGGAGGGCTTCTGGACCACACTCCTCGGCATACCAGCGGACGAAATTCAGCCGCCTTGATTGTCGCAATCCGCTCAGGCCGCGTTTAGCGCGCCGCGCTGATGTCGAGCCGACTAAACCTTGAGCGTGTGCAAACAGCAGCCGGGACACTCGAGGCCATAGGACCGCCCGCCGCGGCGTTGCGGGCGGCGCGATAGAAGCTTCGGCAATGCATCCTTGGGGCGATCCGGTCTCACCTCCGCTCAGTATTTGCAAAAAACCGGCACGATGCGCCAGGCGGAGCTGGTGGCTCTTCTTGTGGGGGCTCTGGCTTCAATCCTGTGCGTCTCTAATTCTGAGCGCCTACCCCTCTCCTCGGTGGCGTTGTTAGTCGTTGATAAACATGATTATTTCAAAAAATAGGACTACCAAAGCTGAGATCACAAACCATCCCCCATAAGTAAAATAAATGTAAAAGCGCCATCCTTGCTGCTGAGTAGTTTAACTATAGCCCCGATAGGGTTGGCTTTTCTTGAAAGGCCAAAATATATGGCGGCGTCAATAAAACTCAAAATTGCTGATGCCAGCAATAGTGTCGGAAAAATTTCGCCCATCGGCATGAAATCAAGAACGGACAATGCTTTGAGCCTGAAACAGAAAGGAAGCCCCTGACCGCGCCCTGGGCCTGGCTTGCCGAACAATGGAATGGCTATCGCTCATCAGGGTTGCTTTTTGGCCTTTCGCGAAACATCCGGGGCATGGAATCTGACTGAGCCCAGGATGAGCGAGGCAAGCTCAGCTTGCCGCTTCGTACCTGTTTTGGCGAAGACCATCCTCAGTTGTGTTCGCAGGGTTTCACGCGATACTTTCAGCGTGTCGGAAAGTTCCTCCAACGTCGCCCCTTCTGCGACCGACTGTGCCACTCGCGCCTCGGCGGGAGTCAGGTCGAAAAGGCCTTGCAGCAGCAATGCGGGAGGAGCACCCGGTGTGCCAACCGCTGTAACCACAATAAGGGCACCTGTATCGCCAAAGATTTCGTTAGATTCGCGGCGTGTAGGCAAAATGTGAAGGACCATGGGGGGCTCTCCATCACCACGAATTGGAATGGAACGTGTTTCTGTGGTCCCCCCGCTGCCTAGGCCAGCCATCGCGGTTTCAAACAGCTTCGCGGCTGCTTCGTTGGCGATACTGATGCGTCCGGTCGTTCGGTAAGTGGTTATCCGCTTGCCCAGGCTTTCAAACCGCGAGTTGGCAAACTTGATCCGACCATCCGACGTGATGGCCGCTGCTGGCAATCCCATTGCCTCGAGCGTCCGTGTTGCGGATTCAGCCTTGATCAGAGGGAGGCGCGCCGAGACCATGGCGCTGCGTGCCAAGTGAGGGCGCAGGGTATCGAGTATTTCCAGCTCTGCGGATGTCAATGGCGGCCGTGTGCGGTCTCCAACGAGCTGGAAGATCGCGATTTCGCCGTCCGGAAGTTGGATCGTGGTTCCGACCGTCCAGTGAATACCGCGTGGGACGAGAAAATCTCGATAGATCGGGTCGCTCTCCAGTTCAGCACCGGTGAAGAGGTCGCCGTCACCCAAAAAGCCGGGGAATTGCTTCGCGATTGCACGGGTTACCCAGCGGTTGTTACGGCACCATCCGTCCCCGACAAATTCAGCAACCAAGGGCGTAACAGCCTCCGACGCGATCCAACGCACCGATCCCCCTGAGATGATGTATAGCACGCAACCCTGCACACCACAGGCCGCAACCAACCGATTCAACACCTGGGTCCAGCGCTGCGGCAGCCAAGCTGCGGCATAGATTTGGTCTACCAGCTCGTAGAGGTTCTGCACTTTCATTGGCAAGTTGAGAGGCCTTCCGAGGCCTCGTCCTTTCGGGCAAAATTGTCCAGCATCAAGGGCGCGATCCGGTCAGGCCCCGCGCGCGCTCCGGGCGCGCATCGCCCAATTGCTTTCCGCTGGAGGCACTCAAGTGCACCCGCCAAGGAAGGTGTCGCCTGCGGTCTAGGCATCGTCGATTTCGAGCCTCCACGTCTTGATTCACCTCAACTGCCGCGCGAAGCAGTATTAAAATCGAGCCAGATTTTCGCCTATCTCAATCGAAGTAGGGCGCACTGCAAAAAAACGGCCTGCGATCACCCGAACGGGGGACGCCGCCAGGGCGGGCACGCCGGATAGTAGAGCCACGTGGAGCTGTGGTGCGGGGGGTGAATTTTCACCTTTGGATATTCGCTCATGCATCGCTCTCCTCGTCGCTGGACCTCACAACACGGTGGATCCTGCCGGATGGGATTTTTGTTTTAATGTTTGCTGCTAAACAAGTCGTAATTAAACAATAAAGATAAAATGCCGCAGTATTGCGCCAAAACGGATACAGTTTTGGCATCGTGTGGTTTGGACTCAAGTAAATTTTTGTAAATGCAAAGATAAATATTGTTTAGTTGGTACATCATTTGTTTTGTGCGTTGCAGCGACTTTGCCGATGTGGCAATCTTTCCTTGAGGTTAGGCCAACGTGGTGGGGGATTAGAGATGGCGACCGTACCGAGTGCTGTTCACGATGCCTTGACAGCGTCCGAACTGGCTGTTCTGCAGAGCGGGCTTCCTCCCGGCTTCAATGTTTCGACTGTCGCGGCCGATGGCGGGTTGTCCCCAACCTTTGAAACCCTGCTGGGTACCGGGGGCGACGACGTCATCTTTGTCGGTGTTGGCGATACCGTGAAGGGCAGCGCCGGCTACGACGTCGTGATCGTCAAGGAGAGCTTCCGGCTGCCCACCGGAGTCGAGGCGGTTGTCGCGGATACGCGGGACGACGTCACTTTGACCGGCAACAGTGCGAACAATACGCTGATCTCCGGTGCCGGTGACGACAACGTCAACGGCGGCGACGGCAACGACATCATTTCAACGGCTAGCGGCAACGACTCGGTGCTCGGCGGTTCGGGGAACGACTCGGTCAACGGTGGCTCGGGCGACGATCGTCTGGACGGCGGCTTCGGCAACGATACGTTGCTGGGGGCCAACGGCAGCGACACGCTATTGGGCCGGGATGGGGACGATTACCTGTCGGGTGGTGCCGGTACCGACACGCTGTATGGCCATGCTGGCGAGGATTCGCTTTACGGTGGCGATGACGCCGACAAGCTCTATGGTGGCGATGACGCCGATAAGTTGTTTGGCGGCAATGACGACGATTATGTGAGCGGCGGGGCTGGCGACGACTACGCCCGCGGCGATGCGGGCGCGGACAGGGTCTACGGTGACACTGGCTCCGACACGCTTTATGGCGGTGCCGGCGACGACAAACTGTTCGGCGGCGATGACGACGACTCGCTCTTTGGCGATGCGGGCGCGGATCAGCTCGACGGTGGCGCGGGGGCCGACACTCTCTTCGGCGGCTTCCAGGACTTTGCCATCGACCTGCTCAAGGGCGGCGCGGGTGCTGACACCTTCTCGATGCATGGTGCCGATGGTGTGGTGGATGTCATCCGCGACTTCAACCCGTCGGAGGATGTCATTGATGTCCACCAGACCGGCGCCAATGGCATCGGCGATCTGACGATCTCCAAGGTCGCGGGCGGTGTGCTTGTGACCGGACCGGATGGCACGGCCTTCAAGATCGTCGGCGTTTCCCTGAGCGAAGTGGATAGCAACTGGTTCCATTTCTGATCCTCGCCGGTTGACGTCTATCGACATTGTGGTGGGGCCTCTATTGAGGCCTCACCCGTTAGAGGCTTGGGGATGGTTGAACCAGTTCTGGCGCCTGTTATTCCGATCTCTGCCGAGGCTTGTGCGGTAACAGTTCGACTGCCTAAGTCCTGGACCGTGCGCGGCTTGGCTGTCGACGGAACGGGGCTGCAAATCGCCGCGAAGCTTCGTGTAATCGGCCAGGACCATATCGGCTGGACGCTCATTACCCAGCGTTTCCGATCCGCCCTTTCTGGTGAGTTGAGTCTGGTCGATGCAGATGGTGCGGCGACATTTCTGCAGGTGAATTTTCTCGACGCACCCTGGGGTGCCGAAACCACAGCGGTCGTTCGCCGAGTTGTGCGGTTTATTCAGTCGAACAAGCGTAAGACGCGGTGTGACGCACTCGTACGGTATCTTTCTGTCAACGCCGTATGGGGGGTTCGAGCGCACACAGTGTATGCGGCGCCGAACCTTCGACTGGCTGTCGTGGAACAGGAAATGCGCGGTTTGGCCCCGCAGCCAGTAAGCGTTTTCGCTGTCAATGATGGTGATTTGGTCAATGTCGACGGCTCGTTGATGGCAACCGATGGTGGTCATCTTCTGCTGTCACTTCCGTCTGGCGCTTGGCGGTCGTGCTTCATCCAATGGGATGGTCAGATAGTACAATTGGATCTGCCCGTTCTAGGGCTGCGCCCATGGTCGCAATTCGACAGCTGGCTCGGACAGCAACCGGACCGGATTAAAGGCCAGGTTGCCGATTTCTGGGGGTTTGCGCCATTGGAAGCGCCGCCCGGAGCCTTTGAAGCATTGGCGTTGCCAACCGTCTGTCGCCTTGTAACGCCACGCTGCAAGTTGGATGTGGATTCGGTGATTTGCGCCGGTGGCAATGTCGCCATATATGGTTCGTCTGAAGGATCCGTTCCAGCCGACGCCAAATTGCGGCTACTTATTCCGATGGCGCGCCGATCGGATGAGATCGAGCTTACGTGCTTCTGTTATCCCATATCTACCCCGGAGAGCGGTGGTAATCCCGGTAGCGCCTGGACGTTTGTCTTTGCTGGAAGCGGGAGCGCCATTGCCGATCTGGATTCGGTCGGAGGATCGGTTTGCCTTGAGCTTAGTTGCGCCGACCGCATCGATCGTGCTTGGATTGCGGCGCGATCGTCGGGAAGTGATGCTGCCTGGCAATCCATTGTACGCTGGCGCGCCTTTGATTCCTCCGACGATGCCTATCTTCGAGCGGCGGTGCTGCCGTTCTGGTCGAGAAGGTGGCATGGGGCGCCGGTGGCAGTTGCGCCGATCATCCCGACGAAGAGCCTATCGGGATTGGCGGTAAGTCAGCTCGCGACCATCATGGTGGTCACCGACGGTGATATTGAGCCGATTCATCGTACATTGATTTCAATTTCACTCCTTGCCGGTCGCCGGTGCCCGGAAGTGTTGTTGACCCTGACAAAGCCTATCGAGGCTCGGGAGCTGTTGGATTGTCTTGAGGTTTGGTCGAGCCGGTATGATCTGCGCATACGCTTGGCGATACCGTATCAGTCACTTCCGCCCTTCGTAGCACTTAGGTCAGCGCTGACCGAAGCAGAGGTCGATGGCTACGTCGTCATCCTGCCTGCCGGTACGATCCCGAAATCGGTCGATTTCGCGCTGGCCTTGACGCCCGGAGCGGACCGCGAAAGTAAATCCCATGACCTTCTGATCGCTCCATCGGCCGGCGAAGACAATTTGCTACCAACTGGAACCTGCTGGGTGCTTTCGCCTCCCGGGCTGGTGCACTTGTTGAAGTTGGATCTGGCCTTTGGCGCGATCGAAGCCGCGGCCGAGGCCTTGAAGCTGCGCCTTACCAAGGCGGGGCTATCCTGGCATGTCGATGATCGGCTGAGGGTCGTGTCAGAACCGAAGGTTTGGGACCACATTGTCCCCCGCATAGATTTCCTCATGCTTGCTGACTCCGGTTTCTCGGATCCTCAGCAGGAGTCTGTGCAAGGTGGGCGTACTCAGGCTCGACCCCGACGAGCAAGGTCCGCTCAGCCTCACATCAAAGTGCCGCTTCATCTGGTGTCCGAGACCAGAGAGCGGGAGCGCGGAGAGCGGCTTTGATTGGCCGCGGTCGTAAGCCCCAGTCACCATGGGATTTTGCGCCAGAACTATCTGCAGCGTTGCGCAGTTGCAGATCGCATTTCACCTTCGCAGTGTTGTTTTCAGTTTTCGCCCATTTGCTCGTTTTCGCTTACCCGATCTACATGCTGCAGGTTATGGACCGGGTGATCTCAAGCCGTAGCGTTGAAACGCTGGTGGTGCTGGGGACTGGCTTGGCATTGGCGCTAAGCTTCCAGGCGATCTTCTATTGGCTCCAGAATGCACTTCTGGCGCGCGCATCCGCTCGCGTTGATCGAATGATGGGTGAACGAGTCTGCGCCGCGTTGATGGAGCGATCCTTCCGGCGTACTGAGTCTGGCGCGCTGGCACTTAGAGACCTGGACACTGTCCGGCTGTATCTGTGCGGTCAGGGCGCCTTGGCAAGGATGGAACTGCCGTGGGCTGGGCTATTTGTCGGCGCCCTCGTTTCCGTTGATATGGTGCTCGGTATTGTCGCTGCGATCTGCATGGTTGGTGTAGGCGCTCTGGCCGTCGCCAATTCCTTGGTCACCAAGGGAGCACTGGCCGAAGCAAATCAAGCTGGAAATGATGCGCAGCGATTCATTGAAGCCAATCTTAGGAGTGCTGAGGCAGCGTTGCCTATGGGCATGCTGCCGGGGTTACTCTCGCGTTGGCGTGCGTCCCGTGACCGTGCTCTCGTGTCACAGCTGAAAGCGACGAACCGAGGGGGAGTACTTAGTTCGCTGCTGAGTATCGGTCAAGTTGCCGCACAAGGCATTCTTCTTGGAACCGGTGTGCTTCGGGTTATTGAAGCAAATGTGCCCGTTGGTTTCGCCTTTATGGCAACAATTTTGTTTAGCTACGCCATGAGGCCTGTCCAGGCGCTGGTGCAAGATTGGGAGGCGCGACAGCGTACTGAAGAATCACTGTTGCGCCTCAATAACCTGCTGCGGGAGGTTCCTCACCGGCCGCGGGCAATGTTGTTGCCCCGCCCGGCCGGAGTGGTGACGTTTGTTGGTGCAACCTATAGCATCCCCGGTAACGCCAAGCCGATCTTAAGAAGCATCAACCTGAGAATTGCTTCCGGAACGGCGCACGGGATCGTTGGGCCGTCGGGCTCGGGCAAGTCGACACTCTTGAAGCTTCTGGTTGGGAATCTTGCGCCGACCTACGGCAATGTGCGCGTGGACGGGGCCGACGTTATGAGTTGGGACAGGGCCGAGTTTGGAAGATACCTCGGTTATCTTCCTCAGGAAGTTTGCCTTGTATCGGGAAGCGTCGCGGACAATATCGGGCGATTCGGGTTGTTCGGTGAGACGGATGTGGTCGCTGCAGCGAAGCTGTCAGGCGCCCATGATGTAATTGTACGCCTACCAAACGGCTACGACACCCTTGTGGGCGAGGGGGGATTGCCATCTCAGGCGGGCAGCGCCAATTGATCGGGCTTGCGCGCGCGGTTGTCGGCAACCCTGCCTTGGTTGTGCTCGATGAGCCGAATTCCAATCTCGATGGTCCTGGTGAAAACAGATTGATGGCCTGTGTTGCGGCGCTCCGCCAGGCCGGAACAACTGTGATCATGGTATCCCATCGCCCCAATCTGTTGCGGGAATTCGACGGGCTTACACATCTTCGGGACGGCACCGTAGTGGCGTCCGGCGAAGCAGACGAGATCATGCAGCGGATGCTGCGCCCCGCCGGCTCGGTTGCCGTGGTTGCGAGGGCTCAGATTGTGGCGCAGTCCGGGGAGGCTGGCTGATGTCGATGGCAGCAGCTGCAAAGCCGGCGATTGCCGGCGTGTCGAGTGGCCTCGACACGCCGCGGTGGATCATTCTGACGGGTTGCCTTTGCGTGATACTGCTGGTTGGAGGATTTGGTACCTGGGCAAAACTCGGCAAGGTAGCCAGCGCCGCGTCAGCGGCAGGGTATGTTGTGGCGGAGGGCAATCGCAAGGCGGTGCAGCACCGCGATGGGGGTCCCGTCGCGGCCGTTCTGGTTCGTGAGGGAGATCTCGTTCAACGGGGGCAGGTGCTCATTCGACTGGATCTGTCGGATACCGCCGCGGAAGTTCAAGTCCTCAACAGCCAGCGAGCTCAAACGCTTGTGCGACTGTCGAGGTTGCGTGCGGAAGCTGCGGGACTTATGACCCTCACTTTTCCGGCAGAGGTAGAGGCGTTGCGCGGGGACCCCGCATTTGCTGACCTGGTTGCTCAGGAAGAGTCTCTGTTTCAGGCCAGGCGGAACGCTTACGCCGGCAACGTCGACCTGCTGCACCAACAGATCGAGGGATATCGGCGCCAAATTACCGGGCTCAAGGGAAAATCAAAGGCGGCGAGTACGCAGCTTTCCCTGATCGAGCAGGAACTCCGCAGCATGCTTGTGCTTCTCAAGGAAGGCTATGTGGCCCGCACGCGTGTCATGGCTCAACAGCGTGCTGCCGCGGGTTTGCGGGGCGATATCGAGGCGCTTGCCGCCGAAATTGCCAAAACCGAAAACGAGATCAGCAAGTCGGAACTGCAAATCGTGCAGATTGAAAAGCAGTGGCGGGAGTCGGTGGCCAAAGATCTCAATGACGGGGAAGCGATCATTTCTCAGGTCGAGCCGCGGCTGTTTTCCGCACGAGAACGGCTTAAGCGCGCAGATCTCGTGTCGCCAGAGGAAGGCTATGTCTTCGATCTCAAAATCCACTCTGCCGGGGCGGTGATCGTCCCGGGCGATACGGTACTGGAGATCGTTCCCGCCAGCGAACCCCTTGTGGTGATGGCGCGGGTCGACCCCAATGACGTCGATCGGGTGAGTGAGGGGCAAGAGGTCGAAATTCACCTTCTGCCCTATCGCCAGCGCTACATGGGGATCATTGGTGGCAGGGTGCTCAAGGTTTCCGCGGACACTTTCTCGGACACCAACAAGGAGAAATTCTGGTTTGAAGCAACTCTCACGGTCGATCCCGATGACTTGAAGCGCAGCGGCGCGGCGCTGGTTCCAGGCATGCCGGTGCAGGCCTTGATCAAGACCGGGGAACGGACGATCGGCGAATATCTGCTCGACCCGATGTACCACTTCTACGATTACGCTCTGAAGGAGGATTGAATGGCACGGATTGATGAAGGCGCCGCGGGCGCAGGTAACCGGCCGCTTGACCTGTCTGGCGACAGTCCGGAGTTGATCGCCTTTGGACTCCTGCGCTACCTCGCGCAGCTTGAGCAACAGGAGTCCCGCCAGGCTGGGATGACAAAGACGTTCGACCGGAAGTGGATGCTTGATGCCTATGCCGAATGCCTCGAGGCGGCGAAGGGGCAGCGGAAATTAAGCGTTGAGCCCGCCGCGGTTCCGCGGATGAGCGGCCGTGGGGTCAAGGCGAAATAGCATCTCAATCGAGATCGGCGCGAATGAAACTCTTGTTCTTGCACCCGAATTTCCCAGGGCAATTCAAGAACCTAGCTGCAGCTTTTGCAGCTAAGGCAGGGTATCAGGTTGTTGGCGTCGGTCATCGATCATCAGAGTGGCGGAGCGTCCCGGGGGTAAAGACGTATCATTACGGCCCCCTTCCGGCATTTGAGGCGCCACCCTATATGCCTGTAGATCAATTCGCCCAACAGGTGCGACGCGGACATGCGGTGGCCGCGGTTTTGCGGGATCTTGCCCAGGACGGATTTTCGCCTGACGTTGTCATTGCCCATCCCGGGTGGGGCGATGCGATGTTTCTGCACGATGTTTTTCCTCGTGCACGATTGATCGCCTTTCTGGAGTTCTACTATCAGCACTCTGGTACCGACCTCGATTTCGATCCGGAATTTCCGCCCAGCCCCAACGAGACTGAGTTCCTGCGTCTGCGCAATCTGCCGTCGGTGATGGCCTATGAGGTTGCTGCCGCAGCGGTAAGTCCGACCGCCTGGCAGGCCAGCCTCTTTCCACGAGCCCTGCGATGCGGCATCACTGTGCATCATGAAGGCGTCGATACCAACGCGGTATGCCCCGATCCGGCAGCCTGCGTGACCATGCCAAGCGGCAGAGTCCTCACCCGCCATGACGAGGTGGTAACTTATGTCGCGCGGGGCCTTGAACCCATGCGCGGTTTCCATTCCTTCATGCGCGCCCTGCCGGAAATCCAGCGCCAACGGCCCGATGTCGTCACCATCATTGTGGGCTCAGACGAAGTGCATTATGGCCGTCGCCCGCAGGGTAAGCGCGGTTGGCGTGAGGTGATGCTCGCTGAGGTCGGGGCACAATTGGATATGGAACGCATCTGGTTCGCCGGTCGCCTGGGTTACGGCGAGTATCTGAATGTACTCCGGGTGTCGTCGGTTCACGTTTATCTGACTTATCCCTTTGTGTTGTCTTGGTCGTTGGTGGAGGCGATGGCGGCTGGCTGTGCCATTGTCGGTTCCAACACCGCACCCGTAGCTGAAGTGATTACCGATGGCGAAAACGGTGTCCTTTGCGATTTCTTCCACCGGGAGAGACTTGCGGAGATGGTCTCCACCCTCGTGGGCGATAGGGAACTCCGCCTGCAGCTGGGAGCACGCGCGAGACTGGACGCCGTGGAGAAATTCGATTTCCGCCGCGTGGCGTTGCTAGGTTACGAGTCTCTTATTGAGCGCGCTCTTGGCGCGGCACCCGACACCGGCGCTAATCAGCCAGCGGCTCGTGGTCGGAGGGCGGCCAATGGCTAGAGGGGGATCAACACGAAGCCTATGTCGGCCGGACAATATCGCCCCCGGACGATATGCTGTTCTACAGCGCCAAACCCATCGGCATTGGCCGTGTTTGGTCCGGCTCGAAGGACCGCTTCTTCGGTCACAGTGTCTTCCCGGATATGGTCGCCATCATCGACGCCCAGCACGAGGTAGGGACAATTTCGTGGCCGATATTGGGCGTATCTGGTCCCGGGCCAGCGTATCTTGGATAAAACGGTTCAATACTTTGTTAGATTGTTACGAATGACGGGGAATTGCAGTGAAAAAAGCGTCCAACGTTGTTGTCAAGCCTCGCGATAAAAAGTATTTGCCGCGTCAAGTGGGTTTCTCGGACGGCATATTTTATTTGCCGGCAGTGTGGTTTGATGGAATAGACCATAATAGTAGCCATACTATATCTGCATGTGTGCATGATTATATTGTTGGAATGGCTGAGGTGCATGCGGCCCCAGAGGGGAAAGTTGCGGTTCCGGTCAAGGAGTTTCCCCTCGTGTCTTTCCCCTGCGAGGTACGATTCGCAACGAACGGCATAGCCGTCGGCGGTGTCTTTCGCGTGCGCGACGCCGATACGCTCATAAGGAAATTGGGCGGTGTGGGAATGAACGCCGAATTGACTGGCTTCTTTGGTGACGCGGTGGAGTTCTCTCTCGTTGTTCCCCAGGCACCCGCTTATGCGAGGGATCTCGTACTGAAGATTGACAACGAGATCGTAGGGGAAGCCAAGTCCCAGCCCTCGGAGAAGATCGGTGCGCCGTCCCAGCCTCAGAGGATTTGGATTGAACTGCCGACACAGCTTTACAATGGCGGTGTGCTGGCGCTCGAAGACCATGCCACCGGGCAAATTGTGTTCGAGGAGCCTGTCGGGTCAGTCAAAATGGTCGGCGCTATCGCTCGGTCACAGCGCAATCTCCTCAATCGAATTGACGACCTCGAAAGGGAGCAACGACGTCTTATCGAGCAGGCCAATGTGAATTCCATTCAGGCCCGTGAGCGTCTGCTCATGGAGCGAATAGATTTGTTTTATTCGCTGATTCAGGACCGTCTGAATCGAGAATTGTGTGCTGTCGTTGCTGATGTGGGCCATATCGATGCGAATCCCGATGGTGACGGAAATATCGCTGAGCACGATTCTGACGAAGAATGGCACAACGATTTGCACTTCACCGCAGAATCGATAGAGGGCATCGGATTTTATGATTTGGAAGGCGAAATAGACAGTTATTGGCGTTGGTTCGGTCCGCGTACGACGCTTGTGCTTAGGGAGGTTCCTGTGGGGGCCCGTTCGGTAAGGCTAGCTTTTTCGAATCTTCCGAACGGCATTCAAGAAACTGGAGTGTCGGCGACTGTCAACGCTAAGGAAGTCGACATTATATTAGAAAGGGAAGAGAAGGAGGGTAATATAATTGTGATTTTAGACCCGGAAAATCGCACAAAAATCGATAAGCGATCTACACTAATAGTGAACTTGAAATTTGAATACTCCTTCATGCAGTCGGATAACGACAGACGGGTCCTTTCCGCGGCATTTTCTGACGGCACCGTATCGGTCTGAACTCGATGTATACACTTCTCACGCCCTGGCCACCGCAGCGAAATGGGATAGCAGACTACGCGCGTGAACTCGTCGCAGAGGGAACGACTTCCGTTCGTCTCATCTCTGAAGCGATCCGACCCGCAAAGATTGCTGATCGGGTTGTCGCGATCGACGAACGGACGTTTCTCAACGATCCCGGTCGGCGCCGGTTATATCATTTCGGTAACAATTCAGATCATACCCATCTTGTGCCGCTGTTCTTGCGGCATCCGGGCCATGTTGTCCTGCATGATCCGTCGCTGCACTATCTGGCAGAATGTGTGGACCGGCAGATTCCCGGCTTTTTCGACGCTATGCTTACAGCCGATTCCTCCGTAGACATCGCGTCGCTTCGACGATGTTGGCGCGGCGGACTGAAGGCACCGATGGATTACAATGAACTGCGCTGTTTGGCTTGGCTTAAGAGTGCAACCAGTATCATCGTCCATTCTGAATTTGCACGGCGCTCCGTGACCCCGCTCTTACCTGGCGTCCCGGTCAATGTCGTGCCCCATTTTGCCTATTTGCGGCGAGGGATAGGGGACTGGCGCAGCCGGCGAACGGATGCGCGGACGCGCCTTGGTTATTCGTCCAACCAGTTTCTTATTGTCACCTTTGGTTTTGTGACCCGCAACAAGCAATACGACAGTATCGTGCGCGCCATTTCCCGCCTAGAAATCGGCAAGAGAAACAAGATCTCCTACGTCATTGCTGGGGAAATTAATACCGGCCAGTTCGATTTGATGTCTTCGCTGGGAGGGCTGGATACAAGCGTCGTCGAACTGAGAGGCTATGTACCGCTAAGCGTCGCAGATGACCTTATGGATGCAGCCGACTTGGTGATGAACCTTCGCTATCCGACCTATGGTGAAAGCTCTGGCGCTGTCGCACGTGCGCAGGGCGCGGGGGCCGCCATTGCTGTTTCTGATATCGGCGGCTTCAGCGAAATCCCGGCAGACACCTGCTTCCACCTTCCCGCACGTCCAGATGTTTCGCACGCTGTTGCCGCCTTGATCGATCGTACCTTTGACGATCCCAACGTTGTAGCGCAGGTTCGCGACAGAGCCTGGGCTCATGCCAATGGTGTGCTTTCCCCGAAGCGATGCAGTGCGGCTTACGAGGAGATCATTTATGGCTAAGGCGAAATTTTCCCGAATTCAGCGATTCACTAACTTGGTCGAGATTGATCCTGAGCCATGTCCCGTAAGCTATTTTCTCCAATTTTCTACAGGCTCAGCAGCAAGATACAGGATTTTCCGTCTCGGGCGTTACCAACGCATCGCATTCTCCCTGCCAAACGTTGGGGGAATCAGTTGGCCGACGAAGCGATTAGAGTTCACCGGCGATCTGGACGCCGCGAACGTAAAGGCGCTCTACAACAGAGAATTCATCGGGCTGAAATCGACGCGCGTTCTATCGGTGGCCGGTGTCCCCGCTGCAGGTGCCCTCCTGGAGGCCTTCAATCCAGATATCACCCTCTACGGGTGCGCACCGAATCTTGCGCCCGGAATAGTCACAAGAAATGTGCGATTGGGTGAGGCCGAGATTTGTGTGGTCTTCACATCCGAACAGGCTGAAGACGCCTTCGACGAAGCGTTCGTGACTTTCTCTGCCGATTTGCAAAACTGGCGGGACTCGAGTTCGCGGTTACTTGAGGTGAGAGATCTAGTTGTCTTCGATGGATTTTATTCGATTGAAACTAATGGTCGATACGACTGGATCTGGACCGGTGCTGCGCGGCAGTCGCGTTTCTTCGTTCCGGCGATGCGTGGTGGTTCGGTGAGGATCACATTTTTTTTGTTCGGACATCAGATTCCGCTCGCAGAGGAAGCGATCTCGATCGAGATCGACGGTGAGTCCGCTAAATGCAGGTTTCTTCCCGAATATCAGAAATTGGAGGCAGAGTTTCAGCCAAAACGGGAAGCCATCGTCCACCTCGTTTCGATCAGGCACGCTCTACTAAGCTCGACCTCTGATGGCTCTCGCGAGTTGGGTGTCGCGCTTCATCGGGTCCGAGTGGAGGCACTGTAATGCGTGCTCTCGTGATCACACCCACGCCCACACATCCCGTTAATCAAGGTAACAGGGCCAGAATAGTTCAAATGGCTGGTGCCTTGAAGAGCCGAGGCTTCGTAGTGGACCTGTTTTACTACGTGATGGATGGTGTTGACGCCCTAAGCATCGAGGGGATGCGCGAAGAATGGGACTCTGTTCATGCCACCGGATTACAGGGATATGTGTTTCGACGTCGCTTTCCAGAATTCTGGGGCATAGATGACTGGATTGCCCCGTCGGCGCTGACCCTGGCTCGGCGCCTTTCGGAAACACGCTCTTACGACCTCGTGTTGGTCAACTACGTATGGTGCTCGGGCCTGTTTGAGCCCTTCGTCGGGGGGCAGCAAAATTGGTCATCGATGCCCATGATGCTTTCGGGGATCGGCACCACTTAGCGCGTAGTGCTGGCCTCACACCCCATTGGTTCTACACAAGCCGCGAAGAGGAGGGCCGAGGTTTCGACCGGGCGGATATGATTATTGCCATTCAAGACGCCGAAGGGCAGATGTTCCGCCAGCAGACATCCGCCGAGGTGGTTACGATAGAATACTCGACGCCACCCGCCCTGGTTTCGAAGGCTTTAAGCGGGCCCATCAAGGTCGGCTATCTAGGATCGCTGAATCCCTGGAACACTAAATCCTTGCAGATATTCGACAGTTTACTCGCATCGCATCCAAGGAAAGACGAACTATCGGCGCGCTTTAGTTTCCTAGTATTCGGCGGGGTTTGCTTGGCCAATGACGAGTACAAAGTATTGCAGCGAATGGGCCCCGTCGACAAGGTTGAGCATTTCTATGAGGATGTGGATATCGTCGTGAACCCAATGGTAGGGGGTACGGGCTTGAAGATTAAGACCGTTGAAGCATTGGCATTCGGTCGCCTTGTATTGTCTACGGCCTCTGGAGGAACCGGTCTCGAAGACATCCACCCCGATATTTGTCTTGATGGGCTTGGGGCACTAATTTCGCGACTTGAGGCTGTAGCCTCCCGTGAGGCAGCGCTTGAGCAAGGCAGCGAGATGTTCCAACGCTACATGATATTTCATAATCGTACAGAACAAAGAATCGACACGATGCTTGATAAGCTCGGCTTTGGTATCGTAAAGAATCAAGTGGCATAGTGAATAAAGATAGTGCTTTATGGCCGCAACTGGACCAATACAGCTAGAATGAAGATATCCTATTAGGATCGAGATGCGCTTAGATAGCGGAGGATGCCATGCGCTTCGGAATAGACAAAAAAACCGTAAATATTCCGTCGAATATGACGTCTCTCTCACCGGGGGGAATATAGTATTTAGGACACAAAACGATGAATTTTATGAACTGGTAGATGGGATCTCAAATCCGTACTATGATCCAAATATAGGGCTTCTTAACTATCGCGGGCGGATGTATGTTCGAACTGATGCGACATCATTTGTGCGTGACGGATCAGATTATTTTGTTTTTCTTCCTAGCGAGAATAAATTCGTGCAGCGTCCGGCCCTGAGTAGCGACGAGGAGCTCAAGGAAGTAAATTTTGCGGAGATAGGCATCTGGAAAGCTCAGCACAGCCGCTTGATGTCGCTATTTGGTGTGCCGGAGCGCGTCGCGGTGAGCCAGGCGTTAGACGGTGAAGAATTGATCACTCGTCAGAACGGCGATGTCATGGTGCAACGGAATGGTGCCGTCATCCCATATTTTGTCGCATCGGTTTCGTCGGGAGCCGCCTTCGTTCGCATCGACCTTGAAGTCCCGGTCGGCGAGGGGACGCAGGCGATCACGCTATTTTTCGAACCAAAGCCGACTAGTGGTGGTCGTCGTTGGCTTCGCCACTTTATCGACACTCAGGCGGCGATGCGGATGATCGCACCGGAGGCGACCCCCTTTATCCGCAATTTCAATACGGTCTTTTATAACGGCATAGACGATCTTCTGACTTGTATCCAAGCGTTGGCGGAGACTGTCGGCAAGATAAATGAGATCTATACGAGCGATCTGCCTAGTTCCGATGATGGTAAGCTGAGGCGGCCGACTATGGCGAACATTTCTTCCGCGCTGCTGAATCAACTCCATTTTGAATTCGAGAATTTTGGTGAACGCTTCAAGCACGGTGGTGCCGAATTGCAGAAACGGGTCGCTGACGCCTACGGCCCCTTCTGTCTCCTCAACGATCAGATCCATGCAACCGAAGGTGCGCTAGCTAACAAGGACCGGGCGATCGCATCGGCTTGGTGGGCACTTCACTGTTCGTTTCTGCCGGATTTTTATAGGACATTAAGCAATGATATTTATTCAGAATTCACCCTAGATTGGGATTTTGGCACGATGTTCATGGGTTATCATACTTTGGGGAAAGACATTTTGGCCGCATTTTGGAACAACGATATGGATCTTTTCCGTCGCGACGAGATCCGGCCGCAACGAATATCGTCGTCGGAAATTTTTCTCTTCCTTGGGCCTGATATTCGCGGCCAGATGAAAGATTTGGAGGCTTGGTGGAAACGTGAGGGAATTGACCAATTCGGCTTTCAGTTAGGTGATTCACGCAATGCCATCGGTTATATTCCGGTCGCTTCGCTAATACGCTACGGGCTCGACGAAGTTTCCATAAAGACCAGGATCAAAGGTTGTAAGACAATCCTTGGCGTTTCCCTGACTCAGGTCTGACAAACTTGGTAGCCCGGCGCGCCTGCCTGTCGCACTCTATATCATTCTAGATGCTCGCTCCGTCTTCTTTAAAGACATGGTCGTAGAGGCGGAAATACGCCCCGACCAGCATCGACCAGTTGTAGACTAAGGGGATGCCATCGCTACCGCCAAAGTCGGAATCGATGCGGATACCGGTGCCCCGAATATTGTTCTGTTCCGGGAATAGCAGGCGGTAGCGTTGGCGTACAAAGGTAAGTTCCGGGACGATAAGTGAATTCAATGTATATTTAAAGCCCCTGATCGATTCTGGGACGCCAGCATATATGCCAAATCGCCCCAGTAGCCGCCGCAGTATCTCAAAAATGACATGGTCGTCGGGATGGTTCATTGAATAGAAAATCTTCCGTACGCGAAAATATGTGCTAATGTAATCTGAGATCTTGATATCGGTTTCGGTTTCCCGAAGCCGAAGTTTTTGAAGAGATTTTTCCACAGGAAAATCGATGGAGGAATCCTCAAGGATTTTCCTCGCTGTGTCTTTGATCGAAAGCTTGCAGGTCCAAGCTTCGCGAATCTGTTCAAAGTGATAGTCGCCGACCGGCCCGGTCAATTTTCCAGCTTTTGTGTAGACGTAGCCTATACCAGGGAAATAGCCATCGAAATAGATATTTGGCCAAGAAGCCGAGCGACTGCCGAATTTAGCGCGGATCACCGAAGGCCGAACAAAACTAACCGCATAATCTTCCGATACCCGCTGATTGAAAATGATATCGGCGCCGTTGATAAGTTTCTCGATGTCAAGTGTAGCAAACCGTTTAAGGTCGAAGACTGGCGGCAGGTAAATGATATCTACTGCTGCTCCCACATGGTCTGCCAACAGCGAAAGCGTCTGAGCTTGACAATTTCCAATAAAACAAATTTTAGGGCGCGCCATCAAAGTATTCTCCCATGAGAAAGTGCAAACTAGAGGGTTTTCAGCCCAAAGCAGCAAAGGCCTGAGTGAAATTGATTGGATTCGTAGATTTCTAGGTCAAAAAAACCTAGCTTGTTCATGAAGTTTTGATCGATGCGCTGGACATGGCCAAGTGACATGGGTTCTCGCTCCTCAAAAGGACAACCAATAACCACGTAACGTCGTGCCAGTTTCTCTAGTTGACCGACAAAATCGGGAACATCTTTGAGATGTTCGATCGTATGACTGCAAGTGACAATATCGAATTTTTTTTCGGGGAGGCCAAAGATGTTGCCAGTTAAGGCTTGGATATCCTTGAACTCTTTATCTGCGATCAAATTGAAATTGGGATCTAGGTCGATGCCGGCGACCGGGTGTAGCTTCAGTCGCGTGAAGGCCCGGGGGTGGTGGAGGAGGCGAAGCAGGGCAAGTCCCGCGCCCGTGCGTGGACCGACGTCGAGTAAACTCAGCGTCTCGAAGCCGGCAATACGCTGCGATATAAACCGGGACATATCACCATAAAACGACATGGATTGGCTGTCACAGCGCATTCGAAGAAGCAGCTCGGGAGGCGCATCCTCATTAACAATGCCAAAAACATTTTGGACAGAAGGCAGCATTCTACGATCCTCTCTCGTTCGATGATTCTGCGTGATTCCGTCAGATTAAGGAATATATCGCAAACTTTAGGACTTAACAGGTTAAGATTCGTGACCCCCGCGTGCAGTATACCAAATCGCTTCAGGAAGGACTCCACAGAGTGGCGAGCGGCATCGAGCCTCTAAACATATGCATCGCCACACATGGCGGATAGTTTGACGCAGTCGGAATAGTTGGAGTGACCCCCTTCATCGAGACACGAGAATAAGGGACAGTTCTCATCAGGAGAACAGATGTCCAAGCAGGAACGACGAAAGTTCAGTCGCGAGTTCAAGCTCTCGGCGGTAAGCCGGCTGGAGGCGGGCGAGAGCAGTAGCGCGCTATCGCTGCAGCTTGGGGTCAAGCGGACGATCCTCTACCGGTGGCGTGACGCTTGGCGGGCGGGAGGCGAGTTGGCCCTGCGTGCGGGGCAGGGCCGGCCCAACAAGGCCGATGCGCTGGCGATGGAGGCGGCGCGCGGTCCGCTGGCGAAGGCCAATGACTTGGCCGAGGCTCGCCGCCAGATCGCCGAGCTGGAACGCAAGGTGGGCCAGCAGCAGGTGCATCTGGATTTTTTCAAAGGCGCCTTGCGGCGTATCGAGACGTCGCGCCGGCCGGCTCCGGCTCCTGGCGCGCCAGTGTCTTCGCCGAGATCCAGGCGATGACACATCCGCAAGGTCCAGGATTACAAGGTCAAGGAACGGTCGCCGGCATCGAACAGCTGTGCGCCCTCGCTGGAGTCAGCCGGGCGGCTTACTACCGGCACTGGCAAGAGCACGCGCCGCTGGTGCAGGAGACGGTGCTGCGTGACGCCGTCCAGCGCCTGGCGATCACCCATCGCCACTATGGCTATCGGCGCATCACCGTCCTGCTGAAGCGGGATGGCTGGCAGGTCAACCGTAATCGGCCGATTTAGGCCGCCTTCAGTGGCTGACTGTAGCGGTTTAGATTACGTCGTTAACGACGTCGTTAGTGACGTCGTCAGCGGGGTGAACGATGCGGCAGGATATCCTGACCGGGCCAGAGCGGCGCCGGCGATGGGCGATCGCGGAGAAGCGGCGGATTGTCGACGAGGCAGGAGCCGAAGGAGTGTCCGTGGCGGAAGTGGCGCGTCGGCACGACCTCACCCGCCAGCACATCTATCAATGGCGAAGAGAGCTTCAGGCCAAGGGTGACCTGCCGACCGTGGCAACGGTGTTTCTCCCGGTCGAGATATCCAGCGACGATGGTCGTACCGAGCGTGGCGGCGATGCCGACTTGGTGCATGGATACCAAGTCGAGATCGTGGTGCGGAATGGCCGCAGCGTGCGTGTCGCCTCTGACGTTCCAGATGTTATCGTACAGCGCATGATCCGCCTTGCCGAGGCGCCGTGATCGGGCCGGGCACTGGCGTGCGGGTCTACCTGGCCTGCGGCGTGACCGACATGCGCAAAGGCATAGGCGGCTTGGTGGCCAAGGCGCAGGACGTGCTGAAGCAGGACACCCGATCGGGAGCGGTCTTCGCGTTCCGTGGCGGCAGGGGAGACCGGATCAAGCTTCTGCACTGGGATGGGCAAGGCTTCTGCCTCTACTACAAGATCCTGGAGAAGGGTCGCTTCCCCTGGCCGTCGCCGGCCGAAGGGGCGGCGAACCTGACTTCGGCGCAGTTGGCGATGTTGTGGGAAGGCATCGACTGGCGCCGTCCGACTTGGACCTCGCCACCCGACAGGGTTGGTTGATTATTGATATGATTCAATGACATAAGGCTTTTGTGGGGCGCCACTTCGCGGTACCATCAGCCATGTCGCTAGTCCCCGACATTCTCCCCGACGATCCCGCCGCGCTGAAGGCAATCATTGCCGCGCAGCGCGAAGAAGTGGCGCGGTTAACCGCCTCGGCGCGCGCCTACGAAGCCTTGGTGCAGGCACTCAAGATCCGCATTGCGCGGCTAAAACGACAGAAGTTCGGGGTCAGCTCGGAGAAGATCGAACGGGAGATCGAGCAACTCCAACTCGCCCTTGAGGATCTCGAAGTTGCCATGGCCGCGGCCGGCACGCTTGCCATGCCCGATGACAATGCCCCAGATGACAGCGCGTTGGTGCCTGATGGTGATCAGCTATCAGATGGCCGGCCTGCGCCACGCCGGCGCGGCAAGCCCCGGGTCGTCGCCGATACACCACGTGAGCGCATCGTGCTCGACCCCGGTGAACACTGCCCCGATTGCGGCGGCGCCCTGCGCCTGGTCGGTGAGGATGTATCGGAGATCCTCGACTACATTGCCGCCAAGCTGAAGGTGGTCGAGACCGCCCGCCTCAAGAAGTCCTGCCGGTGCTGTGAGAAGATCGTTCAGCCGGCTGCCCCGACGCGGCCGCTCCGGCGTGGCATGATGGGGGCGAACCTTCTTGCTCATATCATCGTCTCGAAGTTCGACGATCAGCTGCCGTTGTATCGGCAGGCTGAGATCTTTGCCCGCCTTGGGGCGGAGATTCCGCGATCGACCCTTATCGACGGCTGTGGTGCAGGGGTGGCGACACTCCGGCCAGTAATCAACCTGATCAAGACCGAGGTCCTGGGCGCCGATCGGCTGCACGTGGACGACACGCCGATCAAAGTGCTGGACCCGTCGCGTCGTACCGCCGATCCAATGGTTCGTGGTGTCAAGGAGGGCCGTATCTGGGTCTATGTGCGTGACGACCGGCCATGGGGCGGCGGGGATCCACCTGGTGCCGCCTACTTTTTCTCGCCCGACCGCAAGGGCGAACACCCCCAGCGCCACCTCGGCAGCTTCAATGGGATCCTGCAGGCCGACGCCTATGGCGGATTCAAGAAGCTCTACGCCCCTGGAGAAGACGGGGCATCGCGGATCCGGGAGGCCGCATGCTGGGCGCACTTACGCCGTGACTTCCATGACGTGTGGAAGATGACGGGCTCCTCGATTGCCAAGGAGGCGCTCGACCGTATCGGTGCCCTCTATGATATCGAACGTGACATTGCCGGTCGCGCCGCCGAGGTCCGTCATCAAGTTCGCCGGGACCACAGCCGGCCTCGGGCCGAGCACTTCCGGACATGGTGTGAAGCCCAGTTGGCGCAGATACCGGGCAAGGGCGGTTCGATCAAGGGCGACCTGGCAATGGCCATGCGCTACGCCCTCAAGCGTTGGTCCGCCTTCACTCTCTTCCTGGAGGATGGCCGCGTCGCCATTGACAATAACGCCGCCGAACGGGCGATCAGGCCGATCGCAATCGGACGGAAGAATTTTTTGTTCGCCGGATCCGATGCCGGAGGAGAGACCATCGCCGACGCCATGACGATCATCGAGACCGCCAAGCTCGCGGGGCTCAATCCCGAGGCCTATCTCGCCGATGTTCTGGCGCGCATCAACGACCACATCGTCACTCGCCTCTCCGAACTCCTGCCATGGAATTGGACGCCCTTGACCGCGCAGCGCCAGGCCGCCTGACCATGGCGGCGATCACCCATCTCCACACGCTTGCCCGGGTCGCTGAAATGCTGGGTGAGGACGAGGACTGGCTGCATGATATCTGCCTTGAGATGGAACCCGAGGACGGGATCATCTCCGTCTACGGCCTGGGCGACGACTGCACGCCAGCCTTCACCGATTTCGGCATCGAAAACCTCCGGCAAATCATAGAAATCCACCGGGAGAACGAACAAAGCGCTCGCTCAAACGAAACCCCTCAGGGGCCTTGAGCGGCCGGTTACGGTCAACCGCAAGCGGGTGGCCAGGATTCTGAAGGAAGACAACCTGCTCTGCCTGAGGAAGCCGCTGTTCAGTTCAGGCCGCCAACCACCGACAGCCGCCATAGCTGGCGGGTCTGGCCCAACCTGGCGCGGCATATGAAGCCGCTGGCCATCGACCAGCTGTGGGTCGCCGACATCACCTATGTGCGGCTGGGCGAGGCCTTCGTCTACCTGGCAGTGGTGCTCGACGCCTTCAGCCGCAAGGTCGTGGGCTGGGCCATGGCCGGCCACCTGCGCGCCGAACTGGCCTTGGCGGCCCTGGAGATGGCGCTTGTCACGCGCAGGTCCGCGCCTGGTGGCCTGGTCCACCACTCCGACCGGGGCATCCAATATGCCTGCGGCGACTATATCGAGCGCCTGCAAGTCCATGGCATCCAGCCCTCCATGAGCAGGCCCGGCTGCCCCTATGACAACGCCATGGCCGAAAGCTTCATGAAGGCCCTCAAGCAGGAGGAGGTCGACGCCGCCGCCTATCGCGACCTTGACCATGCCACGGCCGCCGTCGGAGATTTCATCGAGGCGGTCTATAACCTCGAGCGACTGCACTCAGCCCTCGACTACCTCTCGCCCGCGGAGTTCGAAGCCAAACCCAAATCATGGGCTGCTGCGCAGCAGCCCATGCAGCCAACCAATCAACACTGTCCCTAATAACCGTGTCTCAGCGACGGGGGCACTTCAGAGTTCTGGCGAGATTTGACATGTTACCGTGTCCCCTAAATATGGACCGCCGTAGATTGGAGTGAACCCCTAGATTGAGTCAGTTAAATTGGGGACAGTTCTCGCTGAGGAGAACGCATGACCCGAGAGACGAGGCGGCGGTTCAGCCGGGCCTTCAAGCTGGCGGTGGTTGAACGATTGGCGGCGGGCGAGAGCGGTTCGGCACTGGCCCGGGAGTTGTCGATCAAGCGAGGACTGCTGTACCGCTGGCGGGATCATTTCCGCGCGGGCGGTGAACTGGCGCTGCGCCCGGGACCGGGACGGCCGAAGCAGGCGGAGGCGCGGATCCTGGCGGCGGCGCGGGGGCCGGCGTCGAGCGCCAGCGACCTGGAGCAGGCGCGCCGGCAGATCGCCGCGCTCGAGCGCAAGGTCGGCCAGCAGCAGCTGGACCTGGATTTTTTCAAGCACGCCTTGCGGCATCTCGAGGCGTCACGGCAGGCGAGCGACGCGCCTGGCGCGACGGCGTCTTCGCCTATATCCAAGCGATGACGCGCCGGCAAGGCGAGGGGCCGGGGCTGACGGCCACGGTCGAGCGGATGTGTGCCCTGGCCGATGTCAGCCGTGGCGCCTACTACCGGGGCTGGGCCGAGAACTGTCCCGGCCGTGAAGAAACGGCGCTGCGCGACGTGCTTCAGCACCTGGCGCTGACCCACCGTCACTACGGCTACCGGCGGCTCACGGCCCTGCTCCGACGTGAGGGCTGGGCGGTCAACCACAAGCGCGTGGTGCGCCTGATGCGCGAGGACAATCTGCTGTGCCTGCGCAAGGCAGCGTTCAAGCCGGCGACGACGGACTCCCGACACGACTGGCGGCTCTGGCCGAACCTGGCGCGCCGGCTGGTCCCGCTGGCGGTCAACCAGCTTTGGGTGGCCGACATCACCTATGTCCGGCTGGCCGAGGCCTTCGTCTACCTGGCGGTGGTGCTCGATGCCTTCAGCCGCAAGGTCGTGGGCTGGGCGATGGCCGACCACCTGCGGGCCGAACTGGCCCTGGCAGCCTTGCAGATGGCGCTCGACGGCCGAGAGGTGCTTCCCGGCGGGCTGGTGCACCATTCCGACCGGGGCGTCCAATATGCCTGCGGTGATTACATCGAGCGCCTGCAAGCCCACGGCATCCAGCCCAGCATGAGCCGGGCCGGCTGCCCTTACGACAATGCCATGGCCGAGAGTTTCATGAAGACGCTGAAGCAGGAAGAGGTCGACGGCGGCGACTACCGTGACCTCGGGCACGCCACGGCCGCTATCGGCGAATTCATCGAAGCGGTCTACAATCGGCAACGGCTCCACTCGGCGCTGGCCTATACCTCGCCGGTGGAGTTCGAAACCCGGTCAAGCCCTCAGGCTGCTGCGCAGCAGCCTGAGGGCTTGGTCACAACCAACTGTCCCTGATTTGACTGACTCACCGAGGGGTGCAGTCCAAGGGGGTGCAGTCCACACACGATATCGACTTGGTATGCCGCAGCACCAAAAACTGCCCACGGAAACGGGAGGCTCGCTGAATGCTCGTTGTGTTGTCGGAGGGATTCCAAATCTTCTGGGCAGTGCTGGCCTAAAGCTCGCGGCCTATGGGCATGGCCAAAATAGCGAACGCTGGGCTATGATCCGGTCACGATGCTTAGTGTGTTGACTTGTGCGCGATTGAGCAGTTTGGGCGATGCCACGGCAGGATTGGTGAAAGATCCATTCATCAATGAGATGCCGGCCTTATGTCTGAAGGGTGGGGGGCGACGTGTAAGGCGTTGCACCGCGACATCTGCCTCAACGGTAGTATTGGGCGCGAGTTCTTACTAAGACTGTCCATAGTCGACCGTGTGATCCGGGCCGTGGGCGGCGATCTTGGAGGTCAAATCCGCTGCCGTGCAGTGTCACATTGAAGCTCAATGCCGACGAAAGGCGCGGTGCCCCGGCGCGTTCGATGCTGCCGGGCCTGATCATGGCTGGCACTCGGGTAGTGCTTCCAGTCGCGAGCACATCAGCAATGCCGGGACCGTGGTGTCGAGCCTCGATGGGGCCGACAATGCCTCGATGGCACCGGGTTTCCGCGCCGTCGCTGAATGGAACGAATTCCGTGCTCTCGACCTTGCCGGCGTAAGAGCGGCTCCGGCACGCTTGGTGGCGGGCGATCTGCGCAACTTCTAGAGCATCGACGGGCAAGACCGAGCAGGGCCTCGAGTGCCACCCCATCGATCACCCAGCCGTCGCTACCGCAAACTCCGCCTGATGAGCCTGGCGGACGAAGGGATGAACATGGTGTCGCCATTATCTATCGCATTTGTCGACGATAGCTGCCCAACACCGTCCGAAGATGCCGGATCAAGGGTTATTATCGAGCATATCGAAATGGCCAAGCGTGCCGGTTATAATCCTGTATTCTTTACCAGTTACAGCGTGCTTGGGCGACGCCAGTGTAAGTGGTTGTCAGCTTTGGGCATTCGTGTCGTGGGGAACGCGGGCCTCGAGGCGTTCTTTGGTTTTGTCCGATCGCCAGAATGCGCCGCCGTTTATGTGCACAAGTACCACAGTGCAATACATGTCGTGCATCGATTGCGAGAAATTCGCCACGTACCGATAATCTATAATGTCGCTGATTTGCACCATGTACGCCTGATGCGAAAAAACGTCCTTCAAGAAGGGGATTCTGCGCAAGCGCTGGAAATTATGAAACTAAAGGAGATTGCGGCGATTCTGGCCAGCGACGTAGTAATATCCCATAGCAGGGTCGAGGAGGATTGGCTCAAAAGGCTGGCAAGTCTCAATGGATATCCATTGGTGGAGCGGCTTCTTTGGCATGAGCCGCTACGGAAAGCCGCCGCAGCCGAAACGGCTGACAGCCTCCTGTTCGTTGGAGGGATGTCGCACGAGCCGAACGTAGATGCCGTTCGATGGTTCGCTCGGGAAATCTGGCCGAACATAAAGACTCGCTTTCCCCAATTTTCATTTTCCGTGGTCGGCAGCGGTTGGAATTCGAGCGAATTTTCCTCCGGCTCCGGCATTCGTGTCTTGGGTCATTTAAAGGACCTGTCACGCGTGATGGGTAGGGCGGTCGCGGCAGTTGCACCCTTGAGATTCGGCTCGGGGATTAAGGGCAAGGTAGTATCGGCGCTTGCCTATGGCTTGCCTTGCATCGGCAGCCCGATCGCTTTCGAGGGGTTCCCCGAACCAAAACCTCTATCGATGCTATCCGCTGTAACAGCAGAACAATATAACCACGCCTTGGCCGAGGTATTGCGGTTAAACCCGACTCATATTGCCGCCGACGCGCAAGGTTATGTTAAAAAATACTTTCACGGGAATGACGTATTAAATTTCTGGAAAAGCCTTAGCATTACTATACCTTAACGCCTGTCGCGATCATAATCGTCAGATAGGCGCACTATGTCCCTTTCTTCAAGTATTTTCCCGCGCTGAATTTCAATCAAGGTGAGGGTCTCGTGCCCATTGTTACATAGGCGATGGGGAGTAAATATTGGTATGTGAATTGATGATCCTGCGACGATTTCCAGAATATTGTCGCCTATTTGTGCTGTGCCTGTGCCGTGTGCCACGAGCCAATCTTCCGCACGATTGCGGTGGAGTTGAAGTGATAGACGGTGGCCGGTATTTACAGAAATTTTCTTTACAATATAGCCAGGGCCGGCATCAAGAACCACCCAGTTGCCCCATGGCCGATTTTCGCCGTCGCCGATCGAGTAGCTGCAATAATTCGGAGACATTTCCTCGCGCGAACCGAACTCTTCAAAATTTTTCATTTGTATATTCCTTAGAGTATCCCGAATTCAAAAAACTCAAAGATCGTATATTGTCGATGCATATGAATATCCATTTCCTGGAATTATCATATATTTGGCTGTTGACACCAGAAAAGTATGTGGATCGCCGTCAAAAATCTCGCACGGATGGTATTTTCCACAATGGGCATGATATGTATCTATCAGCCCACCATTAGTTCTATAAATATGGCGGCTTTCCGATGTATTTGACATGTAGCTGCCGATCCAATGTATGAAATTGAGCATTTTCATATTATCCACTGATGGTCAGCTGATGATCCAATTGTGAGAGGGGGGAGCAAGAGTTGCAATCACCCAAGTGGGTGAGCCTAGTCTTTTAAAGGGCCCAATATCGGCCGGAAATGCACCCATGCCACGATTTTCACGTTAATTTTTCTTCCCTCAGAGATTATTTGGAAAATCGCTTCTGGTTGGTGGCGAGTTGCGATTCAGGCTCTGGATGTGGACGGAGCAGAGTTGAGGCCGGATGGCCAAAATCGCCAAGAAGACCAAGCGCTACCCGTCTGATCTAGCGGACGATGAATGGGAGCAGATCGCACCGCTGATGCCCAAGCCTGGGCGCCGGGGGTGTCCGCGCGAAGTCGATTTCCGGGGGTGATCAACGCCGTGCGTTACCTGGTGTGCTCTGGTTGCGGCAGGCAGATGCTGTCGATCCACATCGGACCCTGGCAGACGGTCTACCGTATCCCTCCGGCGAGGGCCGCCTTGCTGAGCTGGAATCGAGCCTTGAAGCTGTGCGCTTAAGGACGTCCTTAAGAGCGCGCTTAGGTGCACAGCATGAGCCAGATGACCGTGATGACGGGACCGGAGCGTCGGCGCCGGTGGAGCGTCGATGAACGGGAGCAGATCCTGGCGGCGGCGTTTGCGCCTGGTGCCGTGGTCTCGGCGGTGGCGCGGCGCTTCGAGATTTCGACCGGCCTGATCTACAAGTGGCGGCGTGAGACGGCGGCTCCTGAGCCCGCGATCGGCTTTGTGCCGGCGGTGCTCATGCAGCCGGTTGCCGAAGCAGCGGTGGATCCGGCTCGCCCGGCGCCGGCGATCGTGGTCGAGATGGCGGGTATCTGCATCCGCATCGAGGCTTGCGCACCGGCCGAACTGGTGACGGCGACCCTTCGGGCGTTGCGATGATCCCGGTGCCATCGGGCGTGCGGGTCTGGCTGTCGGTCGGTCGGACTGACATGCGCCGGGGCATGAACGGCCTGGCGCTTCAGGTCCAGGAGGCGCTCGGGCGTGATCCTCATGCCGGCGATCTCTATGTCTTCCGGGGCGCCAGGGGCGACCTGGTAAAGGTCCTCTGGCATGACGGCCTGGGGCTGTCGCTTTACGCCAAGCGGCTCGAGAAGGGCCGGTTCATCTGGCCATCGCCGACCGGGGGCGTGGTCGCGATCACGCCGGCGCAGTTGGGCTACATGCTCGAAGGAATCGACTGGCGCAATCCCCAGCACAGCTGGCGCCCGCAGAGCGCCGGTTGACTGCGACGGGGTGACTCACGGGCGTGATCCGGGCTTGAAAGTGCCGGTCCATGTGATCTTATTGATCCCATGGATGCCACGCAGAACGAGATCAAGGCCCTCCGGATCGCCCTGGCGGCGGCCGAGGCTCGGGCGTTGGCGGCCGAGGCAGTCGCGGCGGCAACCCAGGCCAAGGTCTCTGGCGACCAGGCCCTGATCACCCACCTGAAGCTCGAGATCGAGAAGCTGCGCCGGCAGATCTACGGCCAGCGTTCGGAACGCTCGGCGCGCCTGCTCGACCAGATGGAGTTGGTGCTCGAGGAACTGGAGGCTTCGGCCAGCGAAGACGACCTCGCGGCCGAGATGGCCGCCGCCAAGGCAAGCGTGGTTGCCGGCCATGTCCGCCAGCGCCCGTCGCGCCAGCCGTTCCCCGAACACCTGCCGCGCGAGCGGGTGGTCCTGCCGGCGCCGGCTTCATGCCCCTGCTGTGGCGGAACAAAGCTCTCCAAGCTCGGGGAAGATATCACCGAGACCCTGGAGGTCATCCCCCGGCAGTGGAAGGTGATCCAGACCGTGCGGGAGAAGGTCTCGTGCCGGGACTGCGAGGCCATCGCCCAAGCGCCGGCGCCGTTCCATCCAACACCCCGCGGCTGGGCCGGGCCCAATCTGCTGGCCGTTCGCCACGGGCCTCGAACCGATGGCGGCTCGTGGCTCACCCTGTTCGAGAAGTTCGGCCAGCACCAGCCGCTGAACCGCCAGGCCGAACGCTACGCCCGCGAAGGCGTGCCGCTCAGCCTCTCGACCCTGGCCGACCAGGTCGGTGCCTGCGCCATCGCCCTGGCACCGCTCTTTGCTCGTATCGAGGCCCACACCCTGGCCGCCGATCGGCTGCATGGCGACGACACCACGGTGCCGGTGCTGGCCCGGGGCAAGACCGGCATCGGGCGGCTCTGGACCTATGTCCGCGATGACCGCCCCTTCGGCGGGCCGGCGCCGCCGGCCGCGGTGTTCTATTACTCGCGGGACCGTACCGGCAAGCATCCCCAGCGACATCTGTCGACCTATGCCGGCATTCTGCAGGCTGACGCCTACGACGGCTATAACAAGCTCTATGAAGCGGATCGTCAGCCGGGGGCTGTCACCGAAGCGGCTTGCTGGGCCCATTCACGCAGAAAGTTCTTCGTCCTGGCCGATATCGCCAACAGTGCCAGGAAACGGGCGCAAGGCAAGACCGCGGTGATCTCGCCGCTGGCATTGGAGGCCATCCGGCGCATGGACGCGGTGTTCGCGATCGAGCGCGAGATCAACGGCCGCACCGCCGACGAGCGCAAGGTCGCCCGTCAGGACCTCAGCGTGTCGCTGCTCGCTGATCTTGAAGCTTGGATGCGAGAAGAGCGCGCGCGGCTGTCCGGCAGCAACGACGTCGCCAAGGCCATGGACTACATGCTCAAGCGCTGGGCCTCGTTCACCCGCTTCCTCGACGACGGCCGCGTCTGTCTCACGAACAATGCCGCCGAACGAGCCCTGCGCGGCATTGCCCTGGGCAGACGATCCTGGCTCTTCGCCGGATCCGATCGTGGCGGCGAGCGCGCCGCGGTCATGTACAGCCTGATCGTCACCGCCAAGATGAACGATATCGATCCGCAGGCCTGGCTGGCCGATGTCCTGGCCCGCATCGCCGGGCATCTCGCCCACAGGCTCGACGATCTCCTGCCCTGGAACTGGTGCGGCCCCGCCGCGCCGGCAAGGCACAGCTTTGCCGCCTGATCATTGACGCATCGGGCCGGCGATGCTGGTCTTGATTCGCGTAAGATGAGGGCGGGCGGGGTGATGGCGGAAGAGGTGCAACTGCGCGACAAGCTGCGCAAGATCGAGGCGCTATTCGCCGGCGCGGGAACAGCCGGCGAGAAGATCGCGGCTGAAGCGGCGCTTCAACGCATCCAGGCGCGGCTGGCTGAACTTGAGCGCAGCGACGAACTCATCGAGATGCAATTCTCCCTGCCCGACCAGTGGGCACGCCGCCTCTTCCTGGCGCTGTGCCGGCGCTATGGATTGAAACCGTATCGGCTCCGCAGGCAGCGTCTCACGACCGTCATGCTGCGCGTACCGAAACGCTTTCTGGACCAGGTCCTGTGGCCCGAGTTCCAGGAACTCAACGCCGCCCTCATGCAGTATCTCAACGATGTGACGATCCGCGTTATTAAAGACAGCGTCCACCGCGATGTCAGCGAAGCAGCCGAAACCCCGCCCGCACTGCCGGCCC
Organism: Oleomonas cavernae; assembly: GCF_003590945.1. NCBI lineage: Bacteria > Pseudomonadati > Pseudomonadota > Alphaproteobacteria > Acetobacterales > Acetobacteraceae > Oleomonas > Oleomonas cavernae. Next base: position 296,172 of record NZ_QYUK01000011.1, read on the forward strand.
GATGACGCAAAAACTATACCGCGGTCCTCACCGGATGCTTACGGTCTACCGCTGGTTCCACGAGTTGGCGCGGCGCTTTCTGATCTTGGCAACAGGCGGCGCCGGCTTCATCGGCTCAGGCCTAGATGTCACATCATCGCCGAGCGCCCTCACGATCAGGTGCTGAACCTCGACAAGCTGACCTATGCCGGCACCTTGACCTCGCTGCACGGCGTCGAGGGCAATCCGCGCTATCGCTTCGTCCAGGGCGACATCGGCGACCGTGCGCTGCTCGCCGGCCTGCTGGCTGAGTATGCCCCCGACGTGGTCATCCACCTGGCGGCGGAAAGCCATGTCGACCGCTCGATCGAAGGCCCCGGCGCCTTCGTCGAGACCAATGTGGTCGGCACCTACAGCCTGCTCGAGGCGACCCTGGCCTATTGGCGGACGCTGGATGCCGAGCGCAAGGCCGCCTTCCGCTTCCACCACGTCTCGACCGACGAGGTCTTCGGCTCCCTGGGCGAGACCGGCTTCTTCACCGAGGAAACCCCCTATTCGCCGCGCTCGCCCTATTCGGCCTCCAAGGCGGCCTCGGACCATCTGGTGATGGCCTGGCACCACACCTACGGCCTGCCGGTGGTGCTCACCAACTGCTCGAACAATTACGGCCCCCACCAATTCCCCGAAAAGCTGATCCCGCTGATGATCATCAAGGGCCTGGCGGGCGAGAAGCTGCCCGTTTACGGCAAGGGCGACAATGTCCGCGACTGGCTCTACGTCGATGACCATGTCCGCGCCCTATGCACCGTGTTCGACAAGGGCCGGGTGGGCGAGACCTACAATGTCGGCGGCAATGCCGAGCGCACCAACCTGACCGTGGTGGAGACGATCTGCGCCGCCCTGGACGGGCTGCGCCCGCGCGCCGACGGCAAGCCTCATGCCGCGCAGATCGGCTTCGTCACCGACCGGCCGGGCCACGACCAGCGCTATGCCATCGACGCCGCCAAGATCCGCCGCGAACTGGGCTGGGAACCGCGCGAGAGCTTCGAGACCGGCATGGCCGCGACCGTCGCCTGGTACCTGGAGAACGAACCCTGGTGGCGCGCCATCGAGGCCTCGCGCTATGGCGGCGAGCGCTTAGGGCTGGCGGGATAGGTCCTCAACCGGGCACCGCCGGGCACCGAGTTGTCTGCCTCAATCGCGCGGTGAATTGTCACCGGCACTTTATCCTAATAGTAGACCGGTTCCCGGTCGCGGGGTTATATCTGCACGCAGAGGCTGATTTACCGGATGGTATATTGGCGCACCGCTTACTGCGCACTTGGGGGATCGGGGCTCGTGAAAACAAGGATCCTGGTGCTGGGCAGCGGCATGGCGGTTCTGTCGGCGCTGTTTGAGATAACTTCGCAGCCGGCTTGGCAGGACCGTTTCGAGATCACAGTTCTGCAGCAAGGTTGGCGCGCGGGTGGCAAGTGCGCCAGTAGCCGCGATCCTGAAAATAACTTTAGGAACTTTGAACACGGCCTGCATATCCTCGGCGGGTTTTATCACAACACCTTTCGGATGCTGATCGCCTGCTACGAGGCATGGGGTGGAAGGCCACTCAGTCAGTCGGTTTTCTCGCATAACAAATTCTCCCTGATGCAGCGAACCGGCGCAGACTGGAAAGAGAAGCCATTCAAGTTCCCCAAAAGGCGTGGCAAGCCCGGGGTGGATCCGACTGAAGCCACGCCGAAGGCCTTGCTCGAGGCCGCCCTCGACATGATCGTGGGCTTGTTGCAGGCGGCATACCCCAATGATGTCGTGGTTCCTCTCGCCGAAACGGCGGGGGATAGCGCGCCGGAAGAAGGCGTTTGGCTCCTCGTCACCTTGAGGCAAGTCCAACAGCAGTTGCGCGCCTACAAGTTAGGCCCCGCCGATACGGCAGACGATGCTACCTTGATCCAGAACTTCAAGAAGCTCGCGGGATATGCACGGTTGCTGGCGGAAGAGCATCGGCCTTCAGGCACTAACCCAAGTGGCATTGCCGTCGGCGACCTGCTCATTCTTCTGGAATTGGTGGCTATCCTTGGTGCCGGGTTCATCGCCGACAAGGTGTTCCTACACGGCTTCGACCGGCTCGATGATCGTGATGCGCTCGAATGGCTCGACGGACACGGCGCTTCGAAGGGCCTGCTGAAATCAACCTTTGTGAACTCGGGCTACGACTACGCCTTTGCCTATGAAGATGGACACGAGAACGGGAAAAATTTCGCGGCAGGGGTTGCCATTCGCGGCATGTTGCGTCTCATTGTAACCTACCACGACGCGGTGTTCTTCCACATGAAAGGCGGGATGGGCGAGATTGTCATCTTGCCATTGTTCGAGGTGCTGCGTCGACGTGGTGTTCGGTTCCACTTCTTCCACAAAGTAACCCGGATCGAGATGGACGGCGATAGACGTTCGATTGGTCTTGTCGCAGGTAAGGTTCAGGCGCCGCTGATGCAGGGTCTCGATGCCTATGATCCCATCGCCACCATGGCTTCCGATGGGCGGCGGTACTGGCCGTCGACTCCGCGTTTCGAACAGCTTCAGGCCAAGCCGGACTGGCCAATGAATTCGCCCGATTTCGAATCCTGGTGGTACGAGGATAGGGAAATCGAAACTGATTTCGAGTATCGGGCGCACGAGCATTTTGACATTGTCCTTTCAGGCATCCCGATAGCTGCCCTTCAGCATCTTTGCCCGCAGTTCAGCGCCAATGTTCCTGGGTGGTCCGATTTCGTGGCGAAACAACGGACCTCACCGACTATTGCAATGCAATATTGGTTTCGCGAATCAACCTCGCATCTGGGCAACGAGACAGAATTGCCATTGATAACGGGCTATGTGCTGCCGGCGAGTACTTGGTGCGACATGAGCTTCCTCCTGCCGCAAGAATCGTATCAGCCCGGAAAAGAGGTCCATCACTTGAGCTATGCCTGCGGGCCCTTCCCGCGCAATCCGCACGAACCGGCGCGGCCAGACAGCAATTTTGACAAACTCGAAGCCGCGCGTGCTCGCGCGGCAGAGAAAATCTGGAATCGATACCTGCGGAACCGCCTGCTGCCCGACCTCCCGGACGATGGCAGCGGGGACTTCCAGGACGACTTGGGCGCCCATGTCCATGTTCGGGCAAACATAAGTCCTTCTGAGCGCTATGCATTGTCGACCAAGGGGAGCATTGCCTCACGCCCCAAGGTAGATGGCTTCGGCTTCGACAATTTCTTTGTCGTTGGCGACTGGACTCGTACCGGAACCAATGTCGGCGCCGTCGAATCTGCAGTCACATCCGGTCTGCAGGCTTGCCGAGCAATTTCAGGCCTGCCTCAATATATTTATGGTGAGACGGACTTCCCCTGACTGCGGGCCGCCGCTTCCGGCGGGCTTGCATCGATGATCGCCGGGGCGGGTGACCGGGGCACCCTGCTCGGGTTCGACGTGAGCGGCTTCACGCGCATTGTTGCGGATCTGTCGGCCGCTAAGGGCGTTCATGGCTTTGAGGAAGCAACCGACAGGCTTGGCAACGGGTTTCGCGCGGTTGTCCACGCCGGCAGGGCGCGCGGTTACGGCTTTGGCGACGTTCTGGGAGATTGCCTTCTTCTGACCAGGCGGGCCACCGAGACATCTGTTCCTGAAATCGACGACGCAGAGGCGACTGCGGCGAAGCTGGCCGCGTTGTTTACCAAAGAGTCGGGCGGCTTTCCGGTGCGCTCGGCAAGCTGCTCCGGGCTTTTCTGGAACGTGGAACTGCCGCTCCCCTTGCCAGGGGGGCAGAGCTTCCTGACAGGCCCAGCGGTTGCCGAACTTCACAGGCGGCTAGTCGCTGGGGCGGTTCCACGCAATGCAGTCAATGCAACACGATGGATTGGGTCGGACGAGGCAATCCTCGACCGCAAGCTCGGCGAAGCGTCGCTGGCGCGCTCGATAGTTGCCTTCTGTCGGATCGGCGGTGCCGAGGTCTTCTCGCAAGATGACCCAAGATTGATACAGGCGATCCTCCTGCTTGCCGACATTTGCAGCCGACACGGAGGAATCCTGTTCAAGGTAACGCAGGAAGCAAAGGGCATCATTGCTTGCATGACGTTTCCGCAGCGATTGGGGGTGGAGGCCAATCTGATACTTGCATTCAGGCCTGTAATCCCTCAGATGTCTGAAGTCGGCAGTAAATTGGTCGTCAGCATTTCTTCTGGTTCTGTCTATTCCGGCCCTATCGAGATTGATGGCGTGTCACGCTTGACAGTGCATGGCATGGCCGTCAACCGGGCTGCCAAGCGGCTCGCCTATGCACCGTCTGGGATACGACTCGATCGTGAGACCGCGGCCCGGGCCCGCATGAGTGCGCGGCTTCCCGTCATACGTGAGACCCCTTTCGTTGGGCGGATGAAGGAGATCGAGACGATACGCCGAGCGGCTCATGAGGTGTCAAACGGTGCCTGCCGCTTGATCAGAGTCGAAGGGGTGGCGGGAGTTGGAAAATCGCGGCTTCTGGATGTTGCATGTGAAGGCTTTTCTGCAACATTCGCGTGCGCCTCGGTCCGATGCCTTGCTGAGGACGCGCACAGACCGTTCGAAGCGGCAGCGCGTCTTGTGGGCAGCCTCCTGTTCACGTTGTGGCAAGGAAGCAATCCAGTGGCAGCCTTCTTGGAGGCCTGCGCGGACGCTGGCCTCGCCAGGGTGCTCTGGCCTTTGGCCGCTCAATTGTTGGACATTGATGCCGGCCTCAATGAACCGGTGGAGCCGGGACCTTGGCAGTCCAGTGCCAAGCGGCAGATTTTGGATTGCCTGCTCCTTGCGGCACTGCAACGGGGGCAGGTCGCCTTTGTGGTGGATGACTACCAATGGTGTGACGACGAGACCGATGCGCTTCTGCGCAGGACACTACAAGCGGGCGACCGCCTTCTCGTACTGACAGCCGCGCGTCCGATCGAGCGGTCCTCGGTTGCCCACGAGGTGTTCCAGGACTACGCCACGATCAAACTAAAACCATTGTCAGAGTCGGAGGCTATGGTCCTCTATCGCGCATTTCTGCCTCCAGGCCACGGGACGATCGAGTCGGAATTGATCAGGTTGGGAAACGGCAACCCCCTATTCTTGATTCAGATGGCCAATTCGGCGACACGGCGCCGGCGGCGCATGAAGGCGAAGCGGCATGGTGTGCATAGGCGGCGGCCAGCCCTTACCAGTATTGTCGAGCAGCGCCTGTCGTGGCTGACAAGGCCAGCCCTTGTCGCTCTCAGGTTATTGTCGGCCGCCGGCATCGCTTTGCCAGCACAAGAGTTGGAAGGCCTAGCCTCAAGGTGGGCTGTCGGCAGTGACTTTCCTGCCGTGCTCGACTTGTTGATTACGGAAGGACTTGTCGTGCGGCTCGATGCGCATAGCATCCCAAGTTTTCAGGTGGCTCACCAATTAATCGCCTTAGCGGTGCTGAAAAGCATGCCGAAAGGTGCATTCAGGCGTATCAATGAGCATCTGGCTCGGTATGCCCAGCGAGGTTCCTTGCGGCGGCGGCTGCCACCGGCACTGCACGCTGCCTATTGGCGCCGATGCGAGTATCCGGCGCGTGCGGCAATCAAATTGGGCTCCGCGGCCAACGCGCTCCTCTCTGCCGGCAGTTATCGAGCATCGATTCATCTTTTCGACCGGGCGGAAGCCAATCTTGCTGCGGCGACGGTGTCTGCACCTTGTCGAGTTCGCCGGCAAATCGAGTGGAAGGTAAAGAGAGCTCAGGCCTACTGGGGCCTTGGCGATCTGACGCTGGCCGGCAACCTAATAGACGAAGCATTGCATCTGTTTGGCCGCCACATCGCACTGCATAAAAAGAGAGCTTGGATCAAAGCGTTAGGCAAACTGATGGGGGCTTCGTCATCACCGCTGGCCCATGCGGGGAATCGTGCCCGTAGTGCGTTCTTGCTTGCGCATTCTCTGCGAGCCGAACTCTCGCAGTTCAAGGGTGAGACGGGCCCGTTGATCTACTCGTCGCTGGTCTCCGTGATCTTGGCTCCCGGCAATACGAGTGGCTACCTGGCGGAAGCGAGAGCCTATGCAGTGTTTACTTATATCCTGGGACTCGCCCGCTTGGCCCCTTTGCGCAGGGCGCTGCTGGCCCATGCCAACCGACGCTTGGCGAAAAGCCCGAAATCCTCACCGGCCGGTTACGTCGCGGCTGCGACAGCCGTTCATGCCATGGCTTTCGGCAGGTGGCCCGAGGCCCGCGAGAGTTTGGCGCTTGCCACAGCGCTCAACCGCGGCCCAGAGGAGCCGCATTTGGGAGAGATGATCCTGACACTCGAAGCGCTGACCGACCATTACAACGGCATGCCTGAGGGTGGGGTGCAACGCTTCGGGCAACTCGGTCTCCGTGCGCGGGACCGAGGCAACGTCCTTCATACGGCCTGGGGAGACTATGGTCGCGCGCAGTCATTGATCGCTCTGGGGCGGCCTGAAGAGGCAGAAAGCCTCCTCACAAGCGCAAGTGCGCTCCTGGCTTCGTCGGGCGATGCTCAATCGCGTTTGATCGTAATCGGCCTGCGCGCCGCTGTTGCCGACCTGTTGGGGCGGAAGGTCGATGCCGTGAATCTGGCGTTGGAGGGCTATGCGCTGGCCCGTACGATACCGCCGACGAACCTCAGCTCGCTCGAAGGCTATGCTCGTCCGGCGGAGATCCTGTCGAAAGCATCGAATTCTTATGAGTTGCCCGACGATGTCGATGCACGCAGGCGGTCGGCCGCCGCACCGGCCGTCAAATTATTGGAGCGGTTTGGGGTGATCCTGCCGATGGGCAGACCGCGCGCCCATTTCGTCAGGGCGTTGTTCGAGAGAGCGAAGGGCAACCAACGGCGCAGTTTGCGCTTCGCCCGCAAGGCAATCCTGCTCGCCGACACCTACGGCATGCCTCAGGAGAGGGCAATGGTGGAGCGCGATTTTCCTGATCTTGCAAGATGGGAGGGGAAGGATGAGTAACAAAGAAGATCGCTTGCCGGCATTTGTGGAACTGCCCGGCAATTCCGTTGGCAGAATTCCCTACCGTGCCAGGGGTGCGCACATGAACGGCTTTTTGTTTGAAGCGGACAGGCGAGCTTTGCAGCGCACCTGCGACAGGTGCCTGAATGATCCCTCCACGGGTCGCCTGCGTTTCAGAGTGGTGGCGCCCTATGTGCTGCTTACCGCCCTCTATGTCGATCGGATGTCCTCTGCCGACCCGATAGACAAGAGCAAGGGGTTCGTGCGCGAAACGGATATCGGCTTTTGGATTCCGGTGGTCGGCGGATTGGCGGATGCGCCGGGCCGTTGGAAAGTCTACTGGCTCCCGACTTATATGTTCGTTGATTCAGGCTCTGCGCTGAGCGGTGGTCGCGAGGTCTTTGGCTATCCAAAGACGATGGGCGTGGTACATCGCGGCAGCGGCGGCCCGCAGCCAATGGATTTCACAGTCGACACGGAGCACTTCACGAAATTCGCCCCGGATGCGGAGGGGAGGGTGCAACGGCTCTTCGCAGTAAGTAGCAATCGTGCCACCTCAGAGGAGCCAGCGATCGAGACCACAACGACAGCTGAAGTTGCGGCCGCGATGTGGCAAATCTTTGATGCCTTCCTGCCCGACGATATTTTTGTTTTGCCGCTGTCGGGGGACGCCTTTCTGCCCTACATCGGCATGCCCATGATCTTCCTCAAGCAGTTCCGCGATCACGAAAGCGCAAACCGTGCCTGCTATCAGGCGGTTACCGCGGTGACGGTCAGTACGGATTCGGTCGGTTCGGTGAGACTTCCCCGAACCAAGACACGCCTCGTCGTCGCCGGATCGGCTAGCCACCCAATATCTGCGGATTTGGGTATCCCTGATGGCCGCGAGGCCACCTTGGCCATGCAGATGTCTTTGGATTTCACGGTTGGGTTCGGTTCGACACTTTGCCAGTTCACATCTGATGGCTGTTGAGGCAGCACCTACTGCTGATCGCCGCCGCGGCCGGTGTCGAAATGCCGGGCAATTTGCTGAAGCCGCTCGATGTCTAGGATCTCGATTGCGCCACGTTTAATGACGATGATGTTGTCGGCTGCGAGGAGGCCAAGTTCCCTGGTGACGGCCTCCCGATGCGAACTAATTCGGTTGGCAAGTTCCTGGTGGGTAGGGAAATCGCTGATCACGATCCGTCCTGACTGGGGCTTGCCCTTTCCCGCCATCCTGATGATCTCATGCTGAAGCCGGTGGCGGGCAGCCAGGACGCTGAATTCCGCCACTCGTTCAGAGAGGGCTCGCGCCTTGGCCACGAGGAGTTCCATCAGTCTCCAGGCGATGCCCGGATGGTCCCGTATCAGCTTCTGAAAGTTGGCCGCATCCATTCGTCCAGCTTCAACGTGTGTTAAAGCGACAACATTGGAGGCGCGAGGCGCGTGGTCGATGGCAGCGAACTCCCCGATAATGTCGCCGGGGCCAAAGTCGGAGAAGCTGACCTCCTTGCCGTCGCTTGAGAGAAAATTAGCCCTGACGCGGCCTTCTGCGATGAAGTAGACGTGAGTCGATGAATCGCCCTGCATGACGATGTAATTGCCGGGGTCGTATTTGGTCCAGACGGTGGTGTTTCCAACAATGCGGTTCGCCTCGACGTCTATCGCGTCGAAGAGTTTTATCTTCATTATTTTTTTGCTATCGCCATCTGAAAGATGCGTGGTCGTTTCCAGTACGCGACCGGCATGCATGACTCGCTCCCCTGCATCCGATGTTATCGATCATCCGCCGACAAATGGCTCTTTGTGGGTTTTACCACATTGTGTTCCGCGTAAGCAGACCATGTTCGTACCGACAATAACGCTGCTGCCCCCTCGACCAACTATCTGAACGAGTTGGCAGCGTTTCTGATGGCGGTCCCCCATGAGCGAGCGAGAGCGCTTGGCTGACGAAATTTACGCCGCAGCGTGGCTACCAAGCCTCTGGCCAGAGGCTTTGAAGGGGCTGGCACGGCTGTCTGGAAGCTTCGGTGCCGCCTTGGTTTCTCGCAAGAATTCGACGCGCTGGATCGGGACGCCGAGCGTCGAACCGGTGATAAAGGCGTATATGGATGGCGGTTGGTGGACCTGTGATACCAGGGCGGCACGCGCGGCGGCGCTGCTTTATCCTGGCTTTGTCGCCGACAATGAGCTCTATAGTCCAGAAGAGCTTGAGCATGACACCTTTTACGTCGATTTTCTGCGTAAGTTCGGGCTGGGCTGGTCACTGGTTTCGGCCATCCCTTCACGCGATCAGGGGGCGATGATCCTCAGCGTAGAGCGGCTACTTGAAGCGGGCCCTGTCGATCCATCACTGGTTAGGGTGCTGGATCCCTATCGGTTCCATTTTGCTCAGGCGGTACAGATTTCTGAGCGGCTCGGCACCGAGCAGGCACAAACAGCTTCGCGGATCCTCAAGGTGTTGGGCTTGCCAGCGGCAGTTATCGGGGATGACGGGCGTGTTATGGCGGTCAATTCCTTGTTCGAAGACCTGCGCGGCCGCCTTGTCGCACGCGCATTCGGTCGCGTTGGCGTATCATATCGCCCCGCGGCGAAGCTGCTGGACCAAGAGGTATCACGACTTGTGTCGACCGCGGTTGCCGTGCCGGTAGCCATTCCTGTGCCCGTGAGCGAGGAAGGCCCAGCTCTGGTTTTGAGACTCGTCCCGGTGAGGCGTGAAGCCGGCGATATTTTTGCTCGGGCCGTGGCTATCCTAGTGGTAACGCCACTCGAATGTGGTGCGCCGCCGCCCGCACCGATCCTCCAAGGACTGTTCGATCTCTCCCCGATGGAGGCAAAGGTTGCCGGAGGCATCGCCTCCGGCGGTACGATCGAGACCATCGCCAGGACTCATGGGAAATCCCGGGAAACGATCCGATCGCAGTTACGTTCAATATTCTCGAAGACTGGAACAACAAGACAGGCCGAGCTTGTGGGGTTGCTCGCGCGTGCGCAAATAAATTTAACGGTGTAACCAAATATTTGAAATTTTTTCACGAATCATGGGTTGCTAATTAATCAGGGGCATGGTGCCGAAGTTTGTTACCGGTTCCCCGCCCTGTTCGCTCCAAGCCACGGCCTTGGCGCTCGGCGATAACGAAGAAGTCGCCGATGAACCGTAATCGGCCGATTTAGGCCGCCTTCAGTGGCTGACTGTAGCGGTTTAGATTACGTCGTTAACGACGTCGTTAGTGACGTCGTCAGCGGGGTGAACGATGCGGCAGGATATCCTGACCGGGCCAGAGCGGCGCCGGCGATGGGCGATCGCGGAGAAGCGGCGGATTGTCGACGAGGCAGGAGCCGAAGGAGTGTCCGTGGCGGAAGTGGCGCGTCGGCACGACCTCACCCGCCAGCACATCTATCAATGGCGAAGAGAGCTTCAGGCCAAGGGTGACCTGCCGACCGTGGCAACGGTGTTTCTCCCGGTCGAGATATCCAGCGACGATGGTCGTACCGAGCGTGGCGGCGATGCCGACTTGGTGCATGGATACCAAGTCGAGATCGTGGTGCGGAATGGCCGCAGCGTGCGTGTCGCCTCTGACGTTCCAGATGTTATCGTACAGCGCATGATCCGCCTTGCCGAGGCGCCGTGATCGGGCCGGGCACTGGCGTGCGGGTCTACCTGGCCTGCGGCGTGACCGACATGCGCAAAGGCATAGGCGGCTTGGTGGCCAAGGCGCAGGACGTGCTGAAGCAGGACACCCGATCGGGAGCGGTCTTCGCGTTCCGTGGCGGCAGGGGAGACCGGATCAAGCTTCTGCACTGGGATGGGCAAGGCTTCTGCCTCTACTACAAGATCCTGGAGAAGGGTCGCTTCCCCTGGCCGTCGCCGGCCGAAGGGGCGGCGAACCTGACTTCGGCGCAGTTGGCGATGTTGTGGGAAGGCATCGACTGGCGCCGTCCGACTTGGACCTCGCCACCCGACAGGGTTGGTTGATTATTGATATGATTCAATGACATAAGGCTTTTGTGGGGCGCCACTTCGCGGTACCATCAGCCATGTCGCTAGTCCCCGACATTCTCCCCGACGATCCCGCCGCGCTGAAGGCAATCATTGCCGCGCAGCGCGAAGAAGTGGCGCGGTTAACCGCCTCGGCGCGCGCCTACGAAGCCTTGGTGCAGGCACTCAAGATCCGCATTGCGCGGCTAAAACGACAGAAGTTCGGGGTCAGCTCGGAGAAGATCGAACGGGAGATCGAGCAACTCCAACTCGCCCTTGAGGATCTCGAAGTTGCCATGGCCGCGGCCGGCACGCTTGCCATGCCCGATGACAATGCCCCAGATGACAGCGCGTTGGTGCCTGATGGTGATCAGCTATCAGATGGCCGGCCTGCGCCACGCCGGCGCGGCAAGCCCCGGGTCGTCGCCGATACACCACGTGAGCGCATCGTGCTCGACCCCGGTGAACACTGCCCCGATTGCGGCGGCGCCCTGCGCCTGGTCGGTGAGGATGTATCGGAGATCCTCGACTACATTGCCGCCAAGCTGAAGGTGGTCGAGACCGCCCGCCTCAAGAAGTCCTGCCGGTGCTGTGAGAAGATCGTTCAGCCGGCTGCCCCGACGCGGCCGCTCCGGCGTGGCATGATGGGGGCGAACCTTCTTGCTCATATCATCGTCTCGAAGTTCGACGATCAGCTGCCGTTGTATCGGCAGGCTGAGATCTTTGCCCGCCTTGGGGCGGAGATTCCGCGATCGACCCTTATCGACGGCTGTGGTGCAGGGGTGGCGACACTCCGGCCAGTAATCAACCTGATCAAGACCGAGGTCCTGGGCGCCGATCGGCTGCACGTGGACGACACGCCGATCAAAGTGCTGGACCCGTCGCGTCGTACCGCCGATCCAATGGTTCGTGGTGTCAAGGAGGGCCGTATCTGGGTCTATGTGCGTGACGACCGGCCATGGGGCGGCGGGGATCCACCTGGTGCCGCCTACTTTTTCTCGCCCGACCGCAAGGGCGAACACCCCCAGCGCCACCTCGGCAGCTTCAATGGGATCCTGCAGGCCGACGCCTATGGCGGATTCAAGAAGCTCTACGCCCCTGGAGAAGACGGGGCATCGCGGATCCGGGAGGCCGCATGCTGGGCGCACTTACGCCGTGACTTCCATGACGTGTGGAAGATGACGGGCTCCTCGATTGCCAAGGAGGCGCTCGACCGTATCGGTGCCCTCTATGATATCGAACGTGACATTGCCGGTCGCGCCGCCGAGGTCCGTCATCAAGTTCGCCGGGACCACAGCCGGCCTCGGGCCGAGCACTTCCGGACATGGTGTGAAGCCCAGTTGGCGCAGATACCGGGCAAGGGCGGTTCGATCAAGGGCGACCTGGCAATGGCCATGCGCTACGCCCTCAAGCGTTGGTCCGCCTTCACTCTCTTCCTGGAGGATGGCCGCGTCGCCATTGACAATAACGCCGCCGAACGGGCGATCAGGCCGATCGCAATCGGACGGAAGAATTTTTTGTTCGCCGGATCCGATGCCGGAGGAGAGACCATCGCCGACGCCATGACGATCATCGAGACCGCCAAGCTCGCGGGGCTCAATCCCGAGGCCTATCTCGCCGATGTTCTGGCGCGCATCAACGACCACATCGTCACTCGCCTCTCCGAACTCCTGCCATGGAATTGGACGCCCTTGACCGCGCAGCGCCAGGCCGCCTGACCATGGCGGCGATCACCCATCTCCACACGCTTGCCCGGGTCGCTGAAATGCTGGGTGAGGACGAGGACTGGCTGCATGATATCTGCCTTGAGATGGAACCCGAGGACGGGATCATCTCCGTCTACGGCCTGGGCGACGACTGCACGCCAGCCTTCACCGATTTCGGCATCGAAAACCTCCGGCAAATCATAGAAATCCACCGGGAGAACGAACAAAGCGCTCGCTCAAACGAAACCCCTCAGGGGCCTTGAGCGGCCGGTTACGATGAACCTGAGCTTTAGCTATGCCCTGCGGCAGCCGGACAAGCTACTGCCAAAAATCGAGTAAAAGAATCCGGAGGAAATGGCGGAAACCTGCCCATCCACGGCTATTGCGTGGGCCGATTCCGCCCAACACGCTTTGCTGGCAGGCCCCAATAATCTTGATCCAATTGTTGACGTCGAGAACCTCCGACCCGGGCGACGGCATCGAACCGCCTTTGGGTCTGGCGATGAGGGCATCTCCCCGCCGAAGCGGAGAGATGCCTTGGCAGTTCAGACCAGCAAGACGTTGTCCGAGACGAAATCCGCGAACGCGCCGGCGTAGTTCTCGATCTTGGCCAACATCACGACACCGCCAGAATCGAAAGCGTCGGCATCGTAGTAGACTGTGATCGAGCTATCGGCGTTGAGCGTGGCAAGGAAGGCGCCTACGCCCGATGCTTCATAGTAACGATCAAAGAAGTAGTCGTCGACCTGCGCCGAGGTGCGTAGGTAGTCGCCGGTGGCGGTCGCATCATAGAGAACGAAGTCGGCACCATCGATCGGCCCCCCGGCCCGATCGGCGAGGAGCCATCATCGGTTACGATTGTGTCCAAGGCGCCGTTCACAGAGAACTCGGTTTCGTTGAAGGCCAGGAAGAAGTCTGTCTCATCAAGGAGGCCCGTGGCCCCTCGGATCGTGTCGCCAGCGCGCGACCCGCTTTCGGACAGAAAGTTGTAGTGGATCGTGTCGACGCCGTCGGTAGAGAGGGTGATCGAGTCGGTGCCCGCGCCGCCAATGATCTCGTTGTCTCCCGTGCCCGCATCGATTACATCGTTGCCAGAACCACCGACGAAAGTATCGTCGCCGGCGCCGCCGTCGAAGGACACGCGCGAACCCGTAGCCGTCACGGCGGATGCGTCAACGGTATCGTTGCCCGTGCCGCCAATCACGGTCAGGGAGCCAGTGGTGGTAGAGCCCACCATCGCCTGGCTAAGGGCAATTGAGTTGCTGCCGTCCGCAAGCTGGATGCGCTCGAAGCTAAAGACATTCAACAGATCAGTCGCGTCCAGGATGCTGGCGCTCGACAGCTTCAGCGTATCGGTGCCGGCGCCGCCTGAGAAGATGTCGCGAGCATTGAGCTGATTGGCGGAGATGTTCACGACATCGCCGCCACTGCCTCCAACGAAGATGTCGTCGCCGGAGTTTGCGGTGAAGCTGAGGCGGTTGGATGGATCGGATATGTTGTAACCATATACGGTGTCATCGCCGGAGCTTCCAGCGACGGTGATCGTGCCGGTGCGCGAGGTCGTCGCCATCAGGGCTGTCAAATCGATGGCGGCACCAGCGAACATCCGCACTGTCTCAATCCCCGAGACATGGGCAAGATCTGCTGCTGAGACATCGCCGGCAGATGTTAGCTCCAAGATGTCGCTGACGGTGCCCAGCCCGCCGGTTACGGTGTCGGTATTGGTTAGAAAACTCGCCGCGAACCTGAAAGTATCCGCAGCGGTGTTGGTGCCGATGAAATTGTCGGCACCTGATGTTCCGGTGAAAGTCGCCATAGGATCCCCCTCCAAATAGCTGCCTGGCACGCCTTCGACGTAACTGTCAGCAGCGCAGCGATGCCGCAAACCAATTTGGTATGCGGCACTATTTTAGGGAGCCTTTCGAAGGTCGATCCTCATCCGATCGGGTGACCGGCCGGAGCTTTTTCTTCGGCTTGGGGTTGATCGTGCCCTGGGACGTGAGGCAGGTGATGGTGGTTTCCCGTTGATCTTCAACAGGATCAGCGTATGTCGGGTTATTATGAAAGGCCCAGTGAACAATGGGACCGTCACCGATGAACGCCGTGGTTGCCAAGGTCAAGTGCGGGCGCAATGAACGCACATCGAGTTGATCGCTCCAATTCTCATGACGCCAACCCATGCTCACCTTTTTTACGGTGAACATGGGTTGTGGCCCAAGAAAGGTTACACGAAGACATAGTCGGTTGAGTGGATGGCAGCTGCATTGGCGAAGGTAATTGTGTCGTGAACTAAGCCATCAGCTGAGTTCACCTGCCAGTGGCTGGCATCGACCTGTACGAAGGTTGCACCATCCGCTGCCGCGCCATACCCCGTAAAGCGAATGGTGTCACCCACCGAGGCCCCGTTGCCGAGGAAATCCAACACCATATCGCCATTGGCCTGAGAAGCGCTGAAGACAAACAGGTCGTTGCTCGTTCCGCCCGCAAGGATATCCGAGCCGATACCGCCGTCGATCGTATCCGCGCCACCGCCACCACTGATCAGATCCGACCCACCCAGACCCAGCAGGACGTTGGCCCCGTTGCCGCCTGTCAGGCCGTTGTCCGCCGCATTACCCGTACCAGACACTGCCTGGCTTGTGGTAATCACAAGGTTCTCAAACCCATTGGCGAGGGTATAGGAAAAGGCAGTGCGCACCGTATCAATGCCGCCGCCGCCGGCCTCGCTGACAGTGTCGAGCGTGCTGTCAAGGATGTAGACATCGTCGCCGCCGCCGCCACGCAGACTGTCGCTACCAGCGCCACCGTCGAGGATATCATTGCCCAACTCGCCCTGCAGTGTGTCGTCGCCCGCGCCACCCCGCAGATCGTCGTTGCCGTCGCCACCCTTCAACGTATCATTTCCATTTCCACCCGCGATCGTGTCGTCACCGCCCATCCCGTAAAGGCGATTGTCGGCATTGTTGCCGGTCATGGTGTTGGCCAGATCATTGCCGGTGCCGGTAGTCGTTGCACCGCCCAGCTGTACGAGATTCTCCACCCCGGCCGAGAGGGTGTGGGTCGCCGCAGTTTCGACCAAGTCGATACCGTCACCGCCTGTCTCGTCCACCGTGTCGCCAAGATTATCGATGACATATGTATCATTGCCTAAACCGCCAACCAGCGTGTCCGCTCCACGCCCGCCCGACAGCTGGTCGTTGCCGGCATCACCTCGAATAACATTCACCGCGCTGTTGCCGCTGCCGGTGAAATCTTCGATCCCGATATAGGTCAGATTCTCGAAGTTGTTGGCTAGGGTAAATCTCGCCAACGCCGTCAGCACCGTGTCCGCACCCTCGCCCTTGCGCTCGACAAGCGTGTCAGTCCCGTCGGCGATATAGCTGTCGTCACCCAGGCCGCCCACGAGGGTATCGGTACCGTCCCCACCTGCCAGCGTGTCATTCCCATCGCCACCATTCAGTACGTTGGCTGCGGCATTACCCGTGAGCTGGTTGTTCAATTCGTTGCCAGTCCCGTCGATGGCCTCCGTTCCGGTCAGGACCAAATCCTCAAAATTAGCGCCTAGGATGTGGCTGATGCCTGATTTTACCGTGTCAGTTCCGGCGTCCGCCGCCTCGACGATCGTATCGCTCGCATCGACGACATAGGTATCGTCGCCAAGGTCACCCGACAGCGTATCGGCTCCACCACCACCCGAGAGTAGATCGCCGCCACCGCCGCCATTCAGGATATTGGCAGCATCATTGCCCGTGATCGCGTTGGCGAGGTCGTTGCCCTGGCCGTTGATGGCCGCCGAACCTGCGAGTATCAGGTTCTCGAGATTGGCGCCCAGACTGTAGCTGAAGCCTGCCTGCACCGTGTCGATACCGGCCTCCGCCGCCTCGGCAACTGTATCGGTCGCATCGACAACATAAGTATCGTCGCCAAGGCCACCCGATAGCGTGTCGGCCCCTCCGCCGCCGTCCAACCGATTCGCCGCAGCATTGCCTGAG
Source organism: Oleomonas cavernae (assembly GCF_003590945.1). NCBI lineage: Bacteria > Pseudomonadati > Pseudomonadota > Alphaproteobacteria > Acetobacterales > Acetobacteraceae > Oleomonas > Oleomonas cavernae. The sequence goes on from NZ_QYUK01000011.1 coordinate 312,791, forward strand.
ATCGTATTCGCCAGTGCATTGCCCGTTCCGTCGATCGCGAGCACACCGGTCAAGGCCAGGGTCTCCACATTGTCGGCGAGCACATAGCTCACGCTGCTTTCAACCCTGTCACGACCCTTGCCCACGGCTTCGACTACAGAGTCCCCGGCGTTGTCGACGACATAGGTGTCATTGCCTGCACCGCCCCGCAGCACGTCCTCACCAGCACCGCCATCCAGACGGTTCGCCGCGGCATTGCCGGTGAGGGTATTAGCAAGAGCATTGCCCGTGCCGCCAATCGCCGCTGACCCTGTCAAAGTCAGGTTTTCCACATTGGCCGCCAACACATGAGTCACGCGGCTCTCGACCGTATCCGTCCCCTCACCAGCAGCCTCGACCACCACATCGAAGGCGCCGCCGACGATGTAATCATCATCGCCCGTGCCACCGATCAATGTGTCGTTGCCCTCGCGGCCGTCGAGCACATCATCGCCGGCCAAACCTCGGATGGTGTCACCTTGCTCGGTACCGATCAGAATGTCGTCACCATCCGTACCCACGATCTCGTCACCGAGATCCCCGACCTGGATGGTGAAGGTGGACTGTGTCTGCACGCCGTCGGGATCGACCGCGGCCACCGTCACCGACAGCGTCGGCGTCGCCTCGTAGTCGATCGCCCCGGCCACCACCAGGCTGTCGCCGTCGATCGCGAAGCGGCCGTCCGCATCGTCGAGCAGCACATAGGTCAGCGGGTCGTCGTCGGGATCGCTGGCATTCACCCAACCCACCACCGTGCCGGCGTCCGCATTCTCGTCGACCTGGTCGCCGAACAGCACCGGCGCTTCCGGCGCCTCGTTGACGTCACCGACCTGGATAGTGAAGGTCGACTGCGTCTGCACGCCGTCGGGATCGACGGCGGCCACCGTCACCGACAGGGCCGGCGTGGCCTCGTAGTCGATCGCCCCGGCCACCACCAGGCTGTCGCCGTCGATCGCGAAGCGGCCGTCCGCATCGTCGAGCAGCACATAGGTCAGCGGGTCGTCGTCGGGATCGCTGGCATTCACCCAACCCACCACCGTGCCGGCGTCCGCATTCTCGTCGACCTGGTCGCCGAACAGCACCGGCGCTTCCGGCGCCTCGTTGACGTCACCGACCTGGATAGTGAAGGTCGACTGCGTCTGCACGCCGTCGGGATCGACGGCGGCCACCGTCACCGACAGGGCCGGCGTGGCCTCGTAGTCGATCGCCCCGGCCACCACCAGGCTGTCGCCGTCGATCGCGAAGCGGCCGTCCGCATCGTCGAGCAGCACATAGGTCAGCGGGTCGTCGTCGGGGTCGCTGGCATTCAGCGAGCCGACAACAGCACCGACCTCTGCATTCTCGTCGACCTGGTCGCCGAACAGCACCGGCGCTTCCGGCGCCTCGTTGACGTCACCGACCTGGATGGTGAAGGTCGACTGTGTCTGCACGCCGTCGGGATCGACCGCGGCCACCGTCACCGACAGTGTCGGCGTCGCCTCGTAGTCGATCGCCCCGGCCACCACCAGGCTGTCGCCGTCGATCGCGAAGCGCCCGTCCGCATCGTCGAGCAGCACATAGGTCAACGGGTCGTCGTCGGGATCGCTGGCATTCACCCAGCCCACCACCGTGCCGGCGCCCGCATTCTCGTCGACCTGGTCGCCGAGCAGCACCGGCGCTTCCGGCGCCTCGTTGACGTCACCGACCTGGATAGTGAAGGTCGACTGCGTCTGCACGCCGTCGGGATCGACGGCGGCCACCGTCACCGACAGGGCCGGCGTGGCCTCGTAGTCGATCGCCCCGGCCACCACCAGGCTGTCGCCGTCGATCGCGAAGCGGCCGTCCGCATCGTCGAGCAGCACATAGGTCAGCGGGTCGTCGTCGGGGTCGCTGGCATTCAGCGAGCCGACAACAGCACCGACCTCTGCATTCTCGTCGACCTGGTCGCCGAACAGCACCGGCGCTTCCGGCGCCTCGTTGACGTCACCGACCTGGATGGTGAAGGTGGACTGTGTCTGCACGCCGTCGGGATCGACCGCGGCCACCGTCACCGACAGTGTCGGCGTCGCCTCGTAGTCGATCGCCCCGGCCACCACCAGGCTGTCGCCGTCGATCGCGAAGCGGCCGTCCGCATCGTCGAGCAGCACGTAGGTCAGCAGGTCGTCGTCGGGATCGCTGGCATTCACCCAGCCCACCACCGTGCCGGCGTCTGCATTCTCGTCGACCTGGTCGCCGAACAGCACCGGCGCTTCCGGCGCCTCGTTGCCGTCCAGCACGCTGATCGTGAAGTCCTCGACCGTCTCCAGGCCCGCCGGGTCGACTGCCCGGATCGACACCGTGATCGCCGGCGTCGTCGCATGGTCCAGCGTCACGCCGTCCCGCAATAGTAGGCGGTCGCCGTTGATCCAGAACGCGTCCACGCTCGACGACACGATCTCGAAGGTCACTGCCTCGCCTTCTGGATCCTGCGCCGACAGCACACCGACCTCGGTCCAGCCTGCCGCATCGTCCACGATCGTCGTGCCCGACAGCGCCAGATCCACCGGCGCCTCGTCAAGCTGGTACACTTGGTCAGCGAACTGCAAGCGCTCCACGCTCCCGAGCCAGTCACTGCCGTCTCCGCCCTGGCGCTGGTCCGTAATCGCGAAGCTGCCGTCGCCATTCGCCGTGATGGCGTAGTCGGCCAGGTTACCGGAGAACACCGCGACATCGACACCGCTGCCGCCGTCGACCTCGTCGTCCCCCTTGCCACCCGTCAACGTGTCGTTGCCAGCCTCGCCATACAGGCGATCGCTGCCGAGACCGCCGACCAGGGTGTCGTCGCCCGCCGTCCCCACGAAGTCTTCCTGGACATCGCCGACCTGGATGGTGACGGTGGACTGTGTCTGCACGCCGTCGGGATCGACCGCCGCCACCGTCACCGACAGGGTCGGCGTCGCCTCGTAGTCGATCGCCCCGGCCACCACCAGGCTGTCGCCGTCGATCGCGAAGCGCCCGTCCGCATCGTCCAGCAGCACATAGGTCAGCGGGTCATCATCCGGATCGCTGGCGTTCACCCAGCCCACCACCGTGCCGGTGTCCGCGTTCTCGTCGATCTGGTCGCCGAACAGCACCGGCGCTTCCGGCGCCTCGTTGCCGTCCAGCACGCTGATCATGAAGTCCTCGACCGTCTCCAGGCCCGCCGGGTCAACCGCCCGGATCGACACCGTGATCGCCGGCGTCGTCGCATGGTCCAGTGTCACGCCGTCCTGCAATAGCAGCCGGTCGCCGTTGATCCAGAACGCGTCCACGCTCGCCGACACGATCTCGAAGGTCACTGCCTCGCCTTCGGGATCCTGCGCCGACAGCACGCCGACCTCGGTCCAGGCGTCCGCATCGTCCACGATTGTCGTGCCCGACAGCGCCAGATCCACCGGAGCCTCGTCAAGCTGGTACACTTGGTCGGCGAACTGCAGGCGCTCCACGCTCAGCAGCCGATCGCTGCCGTCGCCGCCCGCGCGCTGGTCGGTTACCGTGAAGCTGCCGTCGCCATTCGCCGCGATGGCGTAGTCCCCCAGATCGCCTGAGAACACCGCGACGTCGACACCGCTGCCGCCGTCGATCCCGTCGTCACCCTTGCCACCCATCAACGTGTCGTTGCCAGCCTCGCCGTAAAGCGTGTCGTTGCCGGACTCGCCCCGCAGCGTGTCGTCGTTGTCGCGGCCCGTGAGGTAGTCGTCATCCGCCCCGCCGTTCAGCGTGTCGCGGCCCTCGGCACCGACGAGCGTGTCATTCCCGGCGTCGCCGTTCAGCGTGTTCTGCGAACCAGCGTCGCCACCGCCCCAGTAGTCCGTGCCGGCGTAGAGCGCATCGCCGTCGTTCCCACCGCTCAGCGTGTCATCGCCAGAGCCGCCACGGAGCGTGTCCCCATCAGAACCACCGTTGAGCACATCATCGCCGCTCTCGCCATATAGCGAATCGTACCCATCACCGCCCAGCAGTTGATCATTGCCAATCCCGCCGAACTGTGTGTCGTTCCCGGCATGGCCGGCCAGGATGTCATTGCCGCCGACGCCATAAAGCAAATCGTCATAGGGGCTGCCCTCAAGAGAGTTCGCCCCCGCCACATCGACGATCGCACGGAAGTTGCCATCGACGAAGTCGGTGAGCTCCAGTGACGGCAGGTCCGCGGGATCGGTCCGCAGCTCCAGCATGAAGTCGTCGCCCGACAGCACGAAGTCGTCGTTGCGGTCGATCACCACCAGAATGCGGCCAGCCTCCGACGGGTCGCGCCACCACCAGACCTGCGAGAAGCCGGCACCAATATCTTCGCCCGGCAGCGCGTCGCCCAGCGCCAGCGACGAAACCCCTGTGATCTCGCCCCGGAACACCAGCGGCTTGTTGTCCAGGCGGCCGTCGGTATCGCTCCAATAATAGTCGCCCCACAGGAAAAGCTTGTCGCCGTCACCCCGCCGGAAGTCCGTGATCACATCCGGCGCCGCCGCTACCGAGGCCGATCCCACGAACCGGAAGACATCGCCGCCCGCCCCGCCGGTCAATTGATCCTGGCCACTACCGCCATACGAGATATCGCCGATGATGTAATCGTCACCATCACCGCCGGAGATCACGTCGTCGCCATCGTCACCCGTCAGCCCGTCATTGCCGCTGCCACCGACCAGGATGTCGTTCTGATCCCCGCCATCCAGGCCGTCGTCGCCCACGCCGCCGTCAAGCCGGTCTTCGCCATTGTCGCCGTAAAGCGTGTCATTGCCGGATTCGCCCCGCAGCGTGTCGTCGTTGTCGCGGCCCGTGAGGTAGTCGTCATCCGCTCCGCCGTTCAGCGTGTCCCGGCCCCCGCCACCATTGAGGCTGTCATTCCCCGCCTCGCCGTTCAGCGTGTTCTGCGAGCCAGCGTCGTCGCCGCCCCAGTACTCCGCCGTGCCAGCATAGAGCGTGTCCCCATCGTTCCCGCCGCTCAGCGTGTCATCGCCAGAGCCGCCATAGAGCTGGTCCCCACCATCCCCGCCAGACAGAACATCGTCACCAGAATCGCCGCGAGCCGTGTCGTTGCCTTCGCCGCCATCGAGATTGTCGTTGCCATCACCGCCGTGCAGCGTGTCGTCGCCGCCAAGGCCCGACAACACATCGTCACCACCGACACCATAGATCGTGTCGTTGTATTCCGTCGGCGGCAGGCCGATCACCGTATCCGCGCCAGGCGTCCCAAACAGCACACGGAAGTTGCCATCGACGAAGTCGGTGAGCTCCAGTGACGGCAGGTCCGCGGGATCGGTCCGCAGCTCCAGCATGAAGTCGTCGCCCGACAGCACGAAGTCGTCGTTGCGGTCGATCACCACCAGAATGCGGCCAGCCTCCGACGGGTCGCGCCACCACCAGACCTGCGAGAAGCCGGCACCAATATCTTCGCCCGGCAGCGCGTCGCCCAGCGCCAGCGACGAAACCCCTGTGATCTCGCCCCGGAACACCAGCGGCTTGTTGTCCAGGCGGCCGTCGGTATCGCTCCAATAATAGTCGCCCCACAGGAAAAGCTTGTCGCCGTCACCCCGCCGGAAGTCCGTGATCACATCCGGCGCCGCCGCTACCGAGGCCGATCCCACGAACCGGAAGACATCGCCGCCCGCCCCGCCGGTCAATTGATCCTGGCCACTACCGCCATACGAGATATCGCCGATGATGTAATCGTCACCATCACCGCCGGAGATCACGTCGTCGCCATCGTCACCCGTCAGCCCGTCATTGCCGCTGCCACCGACCAGGATGTCGTTCTGATCCCCGCCATCCAGGCCGTCGTCGCCCACGCCGCCGTCAAGCCGGTCTTCGCCATTGTCGCCGTAAAGCGTGTCATTGCCGGATTCGCCCCGCAGCGTGTCGTCGTTGTCGCGGCCCGTGAGGTAGTCGTCATCCGCTCCGCCGTTCAGCGTGTCCCGGCCCCCGCCACCATTGAGGCTGTCATTCCCCGCCTCGCCGTTCAGCGTGTTCTGCGAGCCAGCGTCGTCGCCGCCCCAGTACTCCGCCGTGCCAGCATAGAGCGTGTCCCCATCGTTCCCGCCGCTCAGCGTGTCATCGCCAGAGCCGCCATAGAGCTGGTCCCCACCATCCCCGCCAGACAGAACATCGTCACCAGAATCGCCGCGAGCCGTGTCGTTGCCTTCGCCGCCATCGAGATTGTCGTTGCCATCACCGCCGTGCAGCGTGTCGTCGCCGCCAAGGCCCGACAACACATCGTCACCACCGACACCATAGATCGTGTCGTTGTATTCCGTCGGCGGCAGGCCGATCACCGTATCCGCGCCAGGCGTCCCAAACAGCACACGGAAGTTGCCATCGACGAAGTCGGTGAGCTCCAGTGACGGCAGGTCCGCGGGATCGGTCCGCAGCTCCAGCATGAAGTCGTCGCCCGACAGCACGAAGTCGTCGTTGCGGTCGATCACCACCAGAATGCGGCCAGCCTCCGACGGGTCGCGCCACCACCAGACCTGCGAGAAGCCGGCACCAATATCTTCGCCCGGCAGCGCGTCGCCCAGCGCCAGCGACGAAACCCCTGTGATCTCGCCCCGGAACACCAGCGGCTTGTTGTCCAGGCGGCCGTCGGTATCGCTCCAATAATAGTCGCCCCACAGGAAAAGCTTGTCGCCGTCACCCCGCCGGAAGTCCGTGATCACATCCGGCGCCGCCGCTACCGAGGCCGATCCCACGAACCGGAAGACATCGCCGCCCGCCCCGCCGGTCAATTGATCCTGGCCACTACCGCCATACGAGATATCGCCGATGATGTAATCGTCACCATCACCGCCGGAGATCACGTCGTCGCCATCGTCACCCGTCAGCCCGTCATTGCCGCTGCCACCGACCAGGATGTCGTTCTGATCCCCGCCATCCAGGCCGTCGTCGCCCACGCCGCCGTCAAGCCGGTCTTCGCCATTGTCGCCGTAAAGCGTGTCATTGCCGGATTCGCCCCGCAGCGTGTCGTCGTTGTCGCGGCCCGTGAGGTAGTCGTCATCCGCTCCGCCGTTCAGCGTGTCCCGGCCCCCGCCACCATTGAGGCTGTCATTCCCCGCCTCGCCGTTCAGCGTGTTCTGCGAGCCAGCGTCGTCGCCGCCCCAGTACTCCGCCGTGCCAGCATAGAGCGTGTCCCCATCGTTCCCGCCGCTCAGCGTGTCATCGCCAGAGCCGCCATAGAGCTGGTCCCCACCATCCCCGCCAGACAGAACATCGTCACCAGAATCGCCGCGAGCCGTGTCGTTGCCTTCGCCGCCATCGAGATTGTCGTTGCCATCACCGCCGTGCAGCGTGTCGTCGCCGCCAAGGCCCGACAACACATCGTCACCACCGACACCATAGATCGTGTCGTTGTATTCCGTCGGCGGCAGGCCGATCACCGTATCCGCGCCAGGCGTCCCAAACAGCACACGGAAGTTGCCATCGACGAAGTCGGTGAGCTCCAGTGACGGCAGGTCCGCGGGATCGGTCCGCAGCTCCAGCATGAAGTCGTCGCCCGACAGCACGAAGTCGTCGTTGCGGTCGATCACCACCAGAATGCGGCCAGCCTCCGACGGGTCGCGCCACCACCAGACCTGCGAGAAGCCGGCACCAATATCTTCGCCCGGCAGCGCGTCGCCCAGCGCCAGCGACGAAACCCCTGTGATCTCGCCCCGGAACACCAGCGGCTTGTTGTCCAGGCGGCCGTCGGTATCGCTCCAATAATAGTCGCCCCACAGGAAAAGCTTGTCGCCGTCACCCCGCCGGAAGTCCGTGATCACATCCGGCGCCGCCGCTACCGAGGCCGATCCCACGAACCGGAAGACATCGCCGCCCGCCCCGCCGGTCAATTGATCCTGGCCACTACCGCCATACGAGATATCGCCGATGATGTAATCGTCACCATCACCGCCGGAGATCACGTCGTCGCCATCGTCACCCGTCAGCCCGTCATTGCCGCTGCCACCGACCAGGATGTCGTTCTGATCCCCGCCATCCAGGCCGTCGTCGCCCACGCCGCCGTCAAGCCGGTCTTCGCCATTGTCGCCGTAAAGCGTGTCATTGCCGGATTCGCCCCGCAGCGTGTCGTCGTTGTCGCGGCCCGTGAGGTAGTCGTCATCCGCTCCGCCGTTCAGCGTGTCCCGGCCCCCGCCACCATTGAGGCTGTCATTCCCCGCCTCGCCGTTCAGCGTGTTCTGCGAGCCAGCGTCGTCGCCGCCCCAGTACTCCGCCGTGCCAGCATAGAGCGTGTCCCCATCGTTCCCGCCGCTCAGCGTGTCATCGCCAGAGCCGCCATAGAGCTGGTCCCCGCCATCCCCGCCAGACAGAACATCGTCACCAGAATCGCCATATACAGTGTCGTCGCCACCCGCGGCATCGATGTCGTCATCACCGCCAAGCGCGTAGGCAAGATTGCTGAAATCATTGAGGGATATGATGTCGGCTGCGTCTGTCCCGCGCCAAGCCGGGAAATTGTCAATGAAATCAGCCACCGAGAGGTTATCGATTGCTGCAATCCGGATAACGATATCTACTTCGCTGAGTTGACCATCGTCGTTGGCGTCGACCCAAACGAGCACATCGCTGCCGTCTTGTTTCCAGATCACATCGACGAGGCCGTCGCCCACCCAAAAGGTTTCAGGTACGACGCCATCATCTGGGGCCCCTTCAAACTTGAAGTCCCAATTGCCGCCAAAATAAAGCGGAAGGTTACCGGAAAACGACGGCAACTCGATACGGTCACCGCCTTCCACGCCGGCTCCGTCGAAGTTCAATATCGTATCGACGGTGGTCGGCGAGCTTTCGCTACGGGGAATGCCGAAGCCGAAGCGGAAGACGTCTTCTCCTGTCCCGCCATCCATTACATCGGCATCAAGACCACCTATCAGCGTATCGTCGCCGTCGCCGCCGAAGAGCGTATCTTCGCCATCACCACCATCAAGATGGTCTCCCAGCTGGGTACCGACAAAGATGTCGGATCCAAGGCCCCCAAGGCAGTGATCCAGCCGCTCGATACGGCGCTGCCATCGATCTGCAGACGGTCAGATTGCCCCAGAGCGCTACCATCCAGGAGCAGATGGCCCAGCCCCGTCGTGCCCACTGTCTCGTCGGCCAGGGCCAAATCGATAGAGGTTCCGCTCTCGAAGAAGAATTTCTCAACACCTGTGACTGTTGTTGCTGCAAGGGCGACGGGGCTATCGTAGGCGCCGCTGACAACGAGGACGTCTTCCTCATAGGACCATTCATAGCGGCTGGGGCCGCCCCGGATCTCGTCGTCGGCCGAAAGGGCTGCTCCGACAACAATTAGATCGGTGCCAAAGCCGGCATCGACCTGATCGGCCCCGCCCCGGGATAGGTCGAGCCGGTCCGCCTCCTCGCTGCCAATGACCACATCGTCTGCTGCAGTACCAAAATCCGCGATCGAGCCGTTTTCGAAGCTGAATGAGGTTGCGCCGAGGGCGGCGAAATCAGTCGCCAATAGTGTCGCCCATTGGCCACCGAGATAGATCGTAAGATCTGCCCCATTGCTTGAGAAGGATAGGTGGGCTGCTGAAAAGCCATCGACATAGATCGTGTCATTAGCCGCGTCGAATGGGATCGTCTGGCCAGTGATATCTGCGAAATTGATATTCATCGTCCCAAATCCCCCTCGCGGCGAGTGTGCGGTCGCCTCCCCGCGCAAATCCTCTGGGGAGATCGGTCCTCGCACGACCCCCGTTCGGGTGATCGCAATTACTCTAATCGAACCAAATTGGGCGCATGAGGCAATCAACGGAAAGAGCGTGTCCACGGGATGGGATCGGATCTCAAGACATTGATTTTATTAATACATGTCGCCTTCATCTGCCGCCGTTTGGAGGCGGGGGCTTAAGTCAGGCGAACGACGGCCGGACACTCCCGCGTTGAGGAGCCGCCTCGTCGGATGCAGGCGCCCGCGATCAAGGCAAAAATCCAAAATCACATTAGTATCAATAAAGTATTGGGGCATCTAATTCGCGCTCTTGCAGCAGCAATCGATAAAATAAATATGTCAATTCGGCAGTCCAAATCACTACGCAGCCAATATTTAAACGGATAGATGCTGAACCAAATGCGGCTTTCCTCCGGAGATCATCGCTAGGCTGCTGGCATCGTTGACGAGGCGGTGCCCGTCAAGCACGGCGCGCACGCCTTTCGGCTGGCTTCAGTGGTCCTTAGTGATCTTGTCCCGCTGAATGGTGTAGGAGCTGAGGGTGAGTAGCCCGCCAGCGCGACTATCACGACCCTGGCGGCGGCGGGCTACTTATCCATAGCGGTGGTCACCGTGGCGGCTGTGGGTTGGGTTGCGAGACGCAACACTGACCCGAGGACCACCACGATGACCGACGACACCATCGCCCTTCGCACGCCTTTGGAGGGGGGCTCTGGTGTGAACTTCATGCGCGACATGATCGGCTTCGCCGCCGAACGCCTGATTGTGAATTGGCGCCCTGGAATGACCCCTTATCGGTGGTGGTATTGACCGCAAGGCCTTTGTTTCGTTGACTTTTCTTCGTTGCCATGGGGGCAATCCGACGCCGATAGGGGAAAATGCCGACGCCGATTCACAGCACGTCGAAAGTCCTGCCGAGCACCTGCTTATTTTGCGGACTGGCGATCGGCAAGGCCGACCCCGTGGCGCCTGTCAATCAACTGAAATCCGAGCGGGCATCGACGCGGGAGTTTTTGGGCTGTGTCGGGAACCCGTGTGACGAGTCCGTTGAGGGTGTGGCGGTCAACGCATTGATTTAAAAAGTATATATCGCCTTCGTGGCCCTCATTCGGAGCCAGAGGCTTAACTCATGTAAAAGAGAGCCGGACACCGCGCGATAAGTTGCAGTCTCGTTGGTTGCAGGCCCCCGCAACCAAACAAGCCGCAACATCAGGCGTAACGCCGGTGCTGCGGCTTTTTTGCGTCCGCACCACTACTCGGTGGTCAGCTTGGCAAAGCCCGTTCCAGTATCTCGCCGCAGGAAGCACCGCGCGGCAGGCCGCCATATGCCAGAGAGCGATCGCCGAGCCGTGCGGCGCAAAAGGCGTCCGCGACGGTGTTGGGGCTGAACTTTACCATCAGGGCGCCTTCCAGCATCAGGGCCAGGCGTTCCACCATGATGCGGGCGTCCCATTCGGGATCTTCGCTGGCGGTCCAGGCCGCGAGATGGGCCAGGGTAGTATCCATCCAGTGATCCAGGCGGCGGTTGCCGCCTTGGGCGGTACGGCATTCGCTGACAAGCTCGTCGAGCGCTTCGGGTTCCGTCCGTACCGCGCGCAGCACATCCAGCGCCGCCACGTTGCCGGAGCCCTCCCAGACCGAGCCGACGACCGAATCGCGCAGCAGCCTGGGCATGCCTGATGCCTCGACATAGCCATTGCCGCCCAGACATTCCAGCGCCTCGGCCGCATGCGGGGCGGCGCGCTTGGACAACCAGTATTTCATCAGGGTAAGCGCCACCCGCGCGAATTTCGAGCCGGGCTGGTCGTAACTGCGGGCGATGCGCATGGCCGCCATTGTCGCCGCCTCGGACTCGAGCGCGAGATCGGCCAGGACATTGCGCATCAGGGAATGATCGGTGAGCTTTTTTCCCAGCACCAGGCGCTGGCGGGCATGGTGCACAGCCGTGACGACGCCGGCCCTGAGCACGGCGGCATTCTCCAGCATCACGTCGAGGCGCGTGAAGGAAATCATGCGCATGATGGTGCCCACGCCCCGGCCCTCGTCGCCGACGCGAACGGCGGGAAGGGCCTGAAGCTCCACTTCGCCCACGCCCAGGCCATGCCAGCCCAGCTTGTGCTTCAGCCGCTCGATCCTGTAGCCGGGGTGGCGGGACTCCGCGAGAAAGCAGGTAAGCCCTTCCGGTGCCCTGGCGAGAACCAGCAGGACATCCGCCCAGGGGCAGGTGACGAACCACTTGCGGCCGGTCAGCAGATAGGTGCCGTCCAACTGCCGCTCGGCCCGGGTTTCGGTGCCCCGGATATCCGAGCCGCCCTGGCGCTCCGTCATCGAGGCGGCGGCGAACCGGAGTTGGGGCGTAGTCGCGGTGAGCGGGCCGATCCAGGCCTGCTGCAGCGCCGGCGAAGGGGCAAGCGCCGGCACCATCGCGTAATTGGCGGAGACGGGGCAGATCGTCGGCAGGCTGAGTTCGCCCCAGGCGAGGACCATGGCGGCGCGTGCGGCATGGGCGGGCGGCAGGCCGGGGCGGGTGGTGATCCCGTGAAGGTCGAAAGCCACGGTCTGGTCGACCAGCCAATGCCATGAGGGGTCCCGTTCGACGCGGTCGATGCGGTTTCCCTGGCCGTCGTAGCGATGCAGCACCGGCGGGTGGCGGTCGCTGCGGGCGGCATGGTCGCGAGCCTCCCGGCCGCCGGCGACCGCACCGATCCCGGCAAGGCGATCGGCCGCCCAGGAGGCCCCTTCGCGCGCCACCGCCTCGCGCAGCGGCAGATTGATCTCGAAGACATTGTGATCAGGAAGAGGGGCAGGTTGATTGTGCATGGCCTGGGCTTTCTTGGATAGCCGTCGGGTCCTGGCGACTGTGTTAGAGGGCGGCGCGCGACCGCACCGCGGCACCGTCGAGCCAGTGGCCGGCAAGGGCCGCAGCGATCTTGCCGGTTTCGGCGCAGGCCTGCGTGCCACCATCGCCATAGCTCTTCACCGCATCCCCGACGTGCCAGAAGTTGGGGATAGGGGTCTCCTGCGGCAGGTCGTAGCCGGCGCAGGAGCGCTGGGCCGGCCAGCCGTCGCGCATCACGCGGATGGAGAGCAGCCGGGCCTGGGCGAAGCCAGGGAACTGTTCGCACAGCTCCTGCAGCGAGGCCTCGATTTCGGCCTTCTCGTCGAAATCGCCGAGTGCTGGAATGGGCACGGCATAGGCGACATGGAGGTGCCAGCCGGGCGGTGCCATCTCGGGGCACATGGCGGTCATCTCGGCGATGTTGCAGAGGCGGCGGGTGCTGCTGAACGTAACGAGGCCGGGAACATCGACGATAGGCTCGCGGGTAGCGAAATTGATGACGATGTTGGCGGCCGGCCGGGGCAGATCGCGCGCCTGCCGGGCATAGGCCGGGCCGAAAGCCTCGATTCCGTCAAGCTCGAGCGAGGCGCGGGGCCCCATGTTGCAGATCACGCTGCGGGTCGGAACCACCAGGGTTTCGCCGCCGCGTTCGACCTCGACCGCGGTCACCTGGCCGCCTTCGATCCGCAGGCCCTTGGCCCGGGTTTCCAGCCAGATCTCGCCGCCATGGCGCCGGATGCCGTCGCCCAGGTCGTTCCAAAGGCCCATGGTGCCGCGCGGGCAGAAGCCGAAGCGCTTGAAGGCTCCTTTCTGGGCGAAATAGACGAGGAAGGCGCGGGCCGGCAGTTCGTCGGCGTTGGCCGCGAAAATCGCGGCACAAAGATTGCGGAACAGCCCGTGTACCGTCGGATTCTTCGTGTACTTCGACAGCCATTCCTTGGTGCTGAGCTTGGCTTCCGGCAGGTCGCCCGCGCGGGCATCGGCGAATTTCGCGCCGATCTTCGCCGCCTGCCTGGTCAGGCCGCCCAGCAGCATGCCCCAGCCGCCCTTGGCGACGTTGACGATCTTGCCGTCGATGCTGAAGACGGTGGCGGGGCTGGGCTCGCGGATGTCGAGCGGGACACCCACGAGATTGAAGGTTTCCTCGAAGGTGCTGCCCTTCTCGATTGCGATTGCGCCGAGGTTGACGGTGAAGCCCTCGATACTCTCGCTGGCCGCGCGGCCGCCCAGGCGGTTCAGGCCCTCGATCAGGAGTGTCCTGCGCCCGGCTGCGACCAGGCGGGCTGCCGCGCTCAGGCCCCCTGCGCCTGCGCCGATCACCATGGCATCGTAGGGAGGGCATTCAGGGTTGATCATGTCGTCCTCGCGCGGCTTAAGGATGGGAAAGCAGGGACGGCGCGGATAAAGACCTTGCCGCCCATGCTTGTGTCTTCGCGTCTCTTCCTCGCAGTTCCCTGATCGCCCAGGCCGAACTTTGGTCGGGGGCTGCCCTGGGGCGCCTGGAGCCTCTAAGCAAGGTGAGCATGGTTTGACATAAACCGACGCGACGGTCTATTAATATGTCGACCAGAGGAAATAGGCCAGGGAGAGGCGCCATGGACGGCAAGACCGACGCTCAATCTGTTTCGATCGTGGACCGTGGCCTGGTTCTGCTGCGCCTCGATGCCGATGGCGTCGCCCATATGACGCTGAACCGGCCCGATGCCGCCAATGGCCTGAACATCGACATGCTGAGGGCGCTCGAAGCGGTCCTCCTGCAGGTCCACGGCGACAGCCGCATCCGAGCCCTGCTGGTGACGGGCGAGGGGCGGAATTTCTGTGCCGGCGGGGATGTTCACGTCTTCCTGGAACAGGGGGAGGGTTTGCCCGCCTTCATCCGGGTGGCGACCGCCCTGCTGCAGAGCGTGGCGGGCCTGCTGATCCACCTCGAGGTGCCGGTGGTTGCCGCGGTTCATGGCTATGCGGCGGGTGGCGGCGGCATGGGGCTTGTCTGTTCGGCCGATCTCGTGGTGGCGGCGGAAAGCGCCAGGTTCATGGCGGGTGCCACCCGCGTCGCCATGGTGCCCGATGCCGGTGTCACCGCCAGCCTGAGCCAGATCGTCGGCTTTCGCCGGGCGATGGAAATCGTGCTGCTGAACGAGCCTTTGACCGCCGAAGAGGCCCGGCAGATGGGCCTGATCAACCGCGTGGTCGCCGATGACCGGCTGCTTGACGAGGCGCTGGCGCTTGCCCGGCGCCTGGCCCGCGGCGCACCGGCGGCCCAGGCGGCGACGAAACGCCTGATGTGGAGCGGCATCGGCCAGGGGGTGGAGGCGGTGATGCCGATCGAAAATGCCACCCAGGCCTATCTGTCCGGCCTCGCGGACGCGCGCGAGGGCCTGCGCGCCGTCATCGAGAAGCGTGCGCCGCGCTTCCTGGGGCAGTGACATGACGCGGTACGCCAAGGGGCGCCGGGCCTTCGTGACCGGCGGCGGCAAGGGGATCGGCGAGGCGATCTGCCACCACCTCGCGGCCCTTGGCGTGGATGTGGTCGTCGCCGACATCGACGAGGCGGCGGCCCGCGCCGTTGCCGGGGCGATCGGCGGCCTCGCAGCGCCGCTTGACGTGACCGACATCGAACGGGTGGCTGCGGTCATCGCCGAAACCGGGCCCTTCGACATCCTGGTCAACAATGCGGGCAGGGACCAGCATGCCTTCTTCACGAAGACGACGCCGGCCGAATGGCAGGCCCTGGTGGCGGTCAATCTGCTCTCGGTCTTCGCAACCACCCACGCAGCCCTGCCGGCCATGCAGGAGAGGGGCTTCGGCCGCATCGTCAACATCGCCTCGGAGGCCGGGCGCCTCGGCTCCAAGGGCGGCGCGGTCTATGCCGCCGCGAAGGGCGGCGTGATCGCCTTCACCCGTTCGATCGCGCGGGAAAATGGACCCAAGGGAATTACGGCGAATGTCGTGCTGCCCGGGCCGGTGGATACGCCCCTGCTGCGCGCGGCCGTTGCGGCGGGGGGCGAGAAACTGCTGGGGGCGATGACCGGGGCCACCCTGCTCGGCCGCCTGGGCACGCCGGCGGAGATCGCGGCGGCGGTCGGGTTCCTGGCGAGCGAGGAGGCGGGTTTCATTACCGGCGAGGCCATCGGCGTTTCCGGCGGCATGGGCTGCGGGTGAGGCGGAATGTCTGAACAGCGACCCATCGATGTGGTGACGGCGAGGGTGAAAGCCGTCTACAGCCGTTGGCGCCGGTCGACGCCCATTGCCCAGATGCGGGCGGACTGGGACGAATTGTTCGGCTACATGCCGGACGGCGTATCGGTCGAGCCGGTGCGGATCGGCACGCTGGAGGCAGCCTGGATCGGCGCCCCCGGCGCGCACGCCGACCGCGCCATTCTCTATTTCCATGGCGGGGGATTTCAGGTCGGGTCAATCCGCTCGCACCTGGAATTGATGGCGTCTATTTCGGCGGCGGCTGGTTGCCGCGTGCTCGGCGTGAACTACCGCCTCGCCCCGGAGCACCGCTTTCCAGCACCGCTGCTCGACGCGGCGGCGGCTTACGACTGGCTGTTGGCGCAGGGCTTTTCACCGGCCCAGGTGGCGCTGGCGGGGGATTCCGCCGGGGGCGGTCTGGTGCTTTCAACGCTGCTGCGCCTGCGCGATGCCGGCCGCCCGCTGCCTGCGGCCGCGGCGGTGATGTCGGTCTGGACCGACCTGACCGCCGCCGGCGCCAGCTACGAGACCCGCCGCGAGGCGGATCCCATCCACCAGCAACCGATGATCCTGGCGATGGCGGCGAACTACCTGGGGACGGGGGGAGACCCGACGGATCCCCTGGCCTCGCCCCTGTTCGGCGATCTTCGCGGCCTGCCGCCCCTGCTGATCCAGGTCGGCGACCGGGAAACCGTGCTCAGCGACTCGGAAGATTTCGCGGCCAGGGCACGCGATGCGGGCGTGGCGGTGGAACTCCAGGTCTATCCCGACATGATCCACGTCTTTCAGCAGTTTCCCCGCGATCTTGCCCAGGCCCGCGCCGCCATCGCGGCGATCGGCGATTTCCTGGCGCCGCGTTTTGCCCGGCGTTCCCTTGATGAGGATTGAGCATGGTTGGCATCGTTGAATACGGCGGTTACATCCCGCGCCTGAGGCTCGACCGCCGCGCGGTCGCGGAGGCGAATGCCTGGTATGCCCCCAATCTCTCGGGCAAGGCCAGGGGCAGCCGGGCCATGGCCAATTGGGATGAGGACAGTCTCACCATGGCCGTGGCGGCGGCGCGCGACTGCCTGGGCACGGCGGAGGATCGCGGCCATGTCGCGGCCGTGTTCCTGGCCTCCTGCACCCTGCCTTTCACCGAAAGATTGAATGCGGGCGTGCTCTGCGAGGCCCTGACCCTGGCCCCGGCAACCGATGCCCTCGAATTCGGCGGTTCGCAGCGGGCCGGCCTCTCCGCCCTCATCCAGGGCCTGGTGCGGGCCAGGGCGGATGGCGGCAAGGTCCTGGTCATCGGTGCCGACAACCGCAAGGCCCAGGCCGCCAGCGGGCAGGAACTGGACTATGGCGATGGTGCCGGCGCCCTGCTGGTCGGCGGCGACAAGGTGCTGGCATCGTTCCTGGGCGCCGGCACGGTGACGGTCGATTTCGTCGATCATTTCCGCCAGGCCGGGCGGGAGACCGACTATGCCTGGGAGGAGCGCTGGATCCGCGACGAGGGCATCTCGAAGCTGGTGCCGCAGGCTGTCGCCGCGGCGCTGGCCCAGGCGGGCGTCGCCGCCGGCGATGTCGACCATTTCATCTTTCCCTCCAGCTTCAAGAAGATGGACGAGCAGGTGGCGAACCGCTGCGGCATCCCGACCGAGGCGGTGGTGGATGCCCTGCTGGACCGGATCGGGGATACCGGAACCGGCCATGCCCTGCTGCTGCTGGCCCATGTCCTTGAAAGTGCGAAGCCGGGGCAGGTGATCGTCGCTGCGCAGTTCGGCAGCGGGGCCCAGGCCGTGGTGTTCCGCGTGACCGAAGAGATCGCGTCGTTCCGGCCGGCCAAGGGGGTTTCGGCCTGGCTGGCGCGCGGGGTGGCCGAGCGGAACTATACCAAGTTCCTGTCCTTCAAGGGGCAACTGGCGCTGGAACGCGGCATGCGCGGCGAACAGGACCGCAAGACCGCGCTGACCACGGCCTATCGCCACCGCGCGGCCATCCTGGGCCTGGTCGGCGGGCGCTGCCAGGAGACGGGGCGGGTTCACTTCCCGCCGTCCCGCTTCGCTCATGGCCAGGGCCAGGGCCAGCCCCTGCAGGACACCCAGGTGCCCTACAAGATGGCGGAACGCCAGGGCACGGTGCTGAGCTGGTCGGCGGAGTACCTCTCCTTCCACCGCGCCCCGCCGCACACCTATGGCCAGGTCGATTTCGACGGCGGCGGCCGCATCCTCATGGAATTCACCGATGTCGCCAAAGGCGATATCGAGGCGGGCACCAAGGTGGAGATGGTTTTCCGCATCAAGGACATCGACGATCTTCGGGGTTACACCCGGTATTTCTGGAAGGCGGTGCCGGTGCGCCCCGGCCAGGCCCTGGAACAGCAGGCGGCGGAGTGAATCATGGCTAAAGGCATCAAGGACCGTGTCGCCATCCTCGGCATGGGGTGCAGCAAGTTCGGCGAGCGCTGGGACGCGAGCCCCGAGGACCTGATGGTCGAGGCCTATGTCGAGGCCCTGGCCGATGCCGGCATCGCTGCGGAACAGATCGACGCCGCCTGGTTCTCGACCCACATGGACGATGTGGGGACCGGGCGCGGCGGCACGCCGCTGTCGATCGCGCTGCGCCTGCCGGACATCGGCGTGACCCGGGTCGAGAATTTCTGCGCCGGCGGGTCCGAGGCGATCCGGGCCGCGGTCTATGCCGTCGCCGCCGGGGCCTGCGACATCGCGCTGGCGGTCGGGGTCGAGAAGCTGAAGGACACGGGCTATGGCGGCCTGCCGGTGGCGACCGTGGGCACCTATATCCCGCAATGGTATCCCAACGCGGTGGCGCCGGCGAATTTCGCGCAACTGGCCAGCGCCTATCGAACCAGGCACGGCGTCGACGCGGCGCTGCTGAAGCGTGCAATCGCCCATGTTTCGGTCAAGAGCCACGCCAACGGCGCCCGCAACCCCAAGGCCCATCTGCGCAACACGATCACCGAGGACCAGGTGCTGAAGGCGCCGATCGTCGCCGAACCGCTGGGCCTGTTCGATTGCTGCGGCGTCTCGGACGGGGCGGCGGCGGTGATCGTCACCCGGCCCGATCTGGCGCGGGCGCTCGGCAAGAGCGATCTCGTCACCTTCAAGGCCTTGCAGGTCGTCGCCTCCAACGGCTGGGAGATGCAGGCCAACGAATGGGACGGCAGCTATGTCCACACGGCGCGCGTGGCGGCCCGCCGGGCCTATGCCGAGGCGGGGATCGCCAACCCGCGCAAGGACATCAGCATGACCGAGGTGCACGACTGCTTCTCGATCACCGAACTGGTAACCATGGAGGATCTCGGCCTGTCCGAGCCGGGTCAGGCGGTGCGCGACGTGCTGGACGGCGTGTTCGACGCCGATGGCGCGGTGCCCTGCCAGATCGACGGCGGTCTCAAGTGCTTCGGCCATCCGATCGGGGCCAGCGGCATCCGCATGCTCTATGAGATGTATCTCCAGCTTCTGGGCCGGGCAGGTACGCGGCAATTGGTCGATCCGCGCATCGGGCTGACCCACAATCTGGGCGGCCAGCCGTCGCAGAACATCTGCTCGGTCTCGATCGTCGGGCTCGAGGGGGTCTGAGCCTTGGCTGACCCCGTCATTCTGGTGGACCGGCCGGCGGCTCATGTCGCCCGGCTGCTGATCAACCGGCCGGACAAGAGGAACGCCATCGACCATGCCGTCCGCCAGCAGATGGCGGCCGCCCTTTCGGCCTTGGCCGGCGACCCGGACATCCGGGCGCTGGTGCTGGGCGGGGTCGCGGGGGTCTTTTCGGCGGGCGGCGACCTGCCCAGCATGAAGGGGCTGGACGAGGCCGGCGCGCGGGCGCGGATGGCGCATATTCATGGCCTGTGCCGGCAGATCGCCGAGGCATCGCTGGCGATCGTCAGCGCCGTCGAGGGGATTGGCGCCGGCGGCGCCATCGGCTTGGCGCTGCTAGGCGACGAGATCGTCGTGGGGGAGGGGACGCGCATTCTCTTCCCCTTCCTGCGGCTGGGCCTGACCCCGGACTGGGGCCAGCTTTTGACCCTGCCGCGGCGGGTGGGCCTGCCGGCCGCGCGGCGCCTGCTGATCGGGGGCGGGCCGGTTGATGGCGCCGAGGCCTTCCGCATCGGCCTGGCCGATGAAGTGACGGCGGACGGCCAAGTGATGACGCGGGCGATCGAGCGGGCCTCGGCCCTTGCCCAGTTGCCACGGGATGCCCTGCTGCGCATGAACCGGCGGCTGGAGATGCCGAGCGCCACCCTGTCCGACGAACTGGCGCGCGAGGCGGACGACCAGGCCCGCTGCTTGACCGGGGCCGAATTCAATGAAGGCTACGAGGCGTTCCTGGCCAGGCGAACGCCCGATTTTTCCCATCTGTGAGTGAGAGATCATGACCATTCCGTCTTCCCTGACCATCGGTGTGGTCGGCGCCGGCACCATGGGGCGCGGCATCGTTCAGCTCTTCGCCCAGGCCGGCCATCGGGTGATCGCCGTCGATGCCGTCGCGGGTGCGGCCGAGGCGGCGGTGGCGGGTGTCGCCGATACGCTGGACCTTCTGGTGCGCAAGGGGCGGCTGAGCGAGGATGCCCGGCGCGACGCGGTCGCGCGCATGATGGCGGCGCCGGCGCTGGCGGCGCTTGGGGCCTGCGATGTCGTGATCGAGGCGATCGTCGAGGATCTGGGGGCCAAGCGCGCGCTGTTCCACGCGCTCGAGGCCGTGGTCTCGCCCGATGCCGTCCTGGCGAGCAACACATCGTCCCTGACCGTTTCGGAAATCGCCGCCGGCTGTGCCGTGCCGGCCCGCGTGGCCGGGCTGCATTTCTTCAATCCCGTGCCCCTGATGAAGGTGGTCGAGGTCATTGCCGCCGTGCGCACCGCGCCAGCGGTGGTGACGCGGCTTTGCGACCTGGTCGCCGGCACCGGCCACCGGGCAGTGGTGGCGGCCGACCAGCCGGGCTTCCTGGTCAATCATGCCGGGCGCGGCCTCTACACCGAGGGCTTGCGCATCGTCGAGGAGCAGGCGGCAAGCCCGGCAACGGTCGACCTGATCCTGCGGGAGGCGGCGGGCTTCCGCATGGGACCGTTCGAATTGATGGACCTGACCGGCCTCGATGTGTCGGGCAAGGTCATGGCCTCGATCTATGAACAATTCCAGCAGGAGCCGCGCTATCGCCCGTCCTCCCTGGTGCCGCCGCGCATCGCAGGCGGTCTCTACGGCCGCAAGACCGGCGAGGGCTGGTATCGCTACGAGGATGGCAAGCCGCTGCTACCATCCCGGCCGGTGGTACCGGTCGTGCCCACGGGGATCACTGTCTGGATCGACCCCGACGCCGATGACCGGGAAGCGTTGGCTACCCTGGTGGCCGGCGCTGGTTGCGAACTGGTGGCTAGGCCGCGGGATGCGGCGCTGCTACTGATTCAGCCCTGGGGCCTGGATGCGACCGGCGCGGCGCTGGCCGGGGGCTGGATGCCGCCCGCTGTGTCGCGGTGGATCCGTTGCCGGGGCTCGACCGGCACCGCACCCTCATGCTGACGGCGGTGACCGGCGCGCCGGCCCGCGATGCCGCCCATGCCCTGCTGGCCGCGGACGGCGCCGGCGTCAGCGTGATCGGCGACAGCCCCGGCTTTGTCGTCCAGCGGGTGCTGGCGACGATCGTCAATATCGCCGCCGGCATCGCCCAGCGCGGCATCGCCTCGGTTCCCGATATCGAGGATGCGGTGAAGCTGGGGCTGGGCTATCCCCACGGCCCCCTGTCCTGGGGCGACAGGATCGGTGGCGCGCGGATCCTGGCCATCCTGCGGGCGATGCAGGCGGCAACGGGGGACCCGCGCTACCGCCCCAGCCCCTGGCTGGTCCGGCGGGCGGGCCTGGGCCTGTCCCTGCTGACGCCCGAGGCCGGGCGGTAACGATTCCTCAGGCGGTCTCGCCGCCGTTGAAGCGGGGCCGCCGCTTCTCCAGGAAGGCGGTCATGCCTTCGCGCTGGTCGGGCGTGTCGAAGGTCAGCCAGAAACTCTTGCGCTCCAGGGCCAGGGCCGCCTCCATCGGCAGGTCCGCGGCGGTCTGGACCAGTTCCTTGACCAAGGCGCAGGCCGATGCCGGTAGGGCGGCGATGCGCCCGGCGATTTGCAGCGCCGTGGGCACCACGGCCTCGTCCTCGACCAGATCGCTGGCCAGGCCCCAGTCGAAGGCTTCCCGGCCCGAGATCATCTCGCCTGACAGCAAAAGCCGCATCGCCTTGGTCCGGCCGATGAGGCGGACCAGGCGCTGGGTCCCGCCGGCGCCCGGAATGATGCCGACCTTCAATTCCGGCTGGCCGAATTTCGCCCCCTCGCCCGCCACGATCAGGTCGGCGTGCATGGCAAGTTCACAGCCTCCGCCCAGGGCGAAACCGTTGACGGCCGCGACGACCGGCTTGGGGAAATCGGCGATGCTGCGCCACAGGCGGTGCAGGCCCAATTGCTCGACACCGCGCGGGGAGAGGGATGCCAGCATGGCGATGTCCGCCCCGGCCGCGAAGGCTTCCGCATTGCCGGTGACCACCACCACGCGCACGGCGGGATCCTCGGCCAGGTCGTCGAAGGCGGCCGCCAGCGCCCGCCTCAGTTCCAGGTTCAGCGCGTTGCGCGCTTCCGGCCGGTTCAGACGCAGGAGGGCGACGCCTTCTTCCGGCGCGGTCTTGACGATAAGCATGATCGGGTCCATCGCTAGGGGCATTTAATAGACTGACGTGTCGGTCTATTAAATATGAATAGACCGCGTGCCCCAGGGGTGCAAGCCCGTCAGCCCGGCTGGGCCAGGAAACCGTCGAGGAACAGCCTGGCTATGCGGTCGCGCAGTTCCGCCGGCGGCATGTAACCGTTTGGATCATACCAGAGGTCGGTCCAGTTCAGCATGCCGAGCAGCAGCAGGGCATAGGGCTTGTAGAGATTGTCCGCGAGGCCCGGCTTCACGCCGCGCAGGATCGCGGCGACCAGGCCGACCGCCTGCGCCTCGAGGGCGCGGATCTGCTGCTGCATTTCAGGCGGCAGGAACTTCACGTCGTTCATGGCGCTGACGTGGCGCTGGCGCGACTGTGCCGACTTCTGCACATAGAGTTCGACGAAGTGGGTGAAGCGGTCCCCGGCCGGTTCCGCCGCTTCCAGGGCGTTTTCGATGTCGGCGATCAGGCGTTCCAAGTGCTCGCTCAACAAGGCGAACAGCAGGTCGTCCTTGGTCGCGAAGTAATGGTAGAGCATCGATTTGGTCGCGCCGCAGACCCTGGCGATGTCGAGCATCTTGGCATTGGGATAGCCGACATCGGCAAACAGCGCGGCCGCGTTGTCGAGGATGGTCTTGTATTTGGCGTCGTAGTCGTCGGCTCGAATGCGCGGCATGACTTACCTCGGGCGTCCTCCGCTGCGCGGGGCCGAAGCATCATGGTCCGGCGTGGGTTTTGACCCTGTTCCCATAGCCAAGCCTCTCGCATGAACCGGGCCGATTTGTAAAGGCCTGCCAAGCCCTTGAGGGTGCAGGCGCGACCGTCTTGATTGACTCCATTGACATAGACCGACCCGTCGGTCTATTAAAAAATCCTCTTGCGAGAAGAACCGGTGCGCGCGTCGCATCCAACCGGAGGAGCAGATGCAAAGCCACGTTTCAGCCCGTCGATCGGTGTCAGCGGACAAGGGCATCGACTGGGGCGACCTGATCCGCGAGGACCGGGTCCATGGCGCGCTCTATACCGATCCGGCGATCTTCGAGATCGAGCTGGAGCGGATCTGGCGCCGCACCTGGGTCTATGTCGGGCACGAGAGCGAGGTACCGAAGCCCTTCGACTATGTGATGAAGTCGATCGGGCCAGAACCCGTGATCATGAGCCGGGGGCGGGATGGCGAAATCATCCTGCTGCACAACCGCTGCCCGCACCGGGGCAATCACGTCTGCGTGTCCCAGAAGGGCACTGCGCGCAGCTTCACCTGCCCCTACCATGGCTGGACCTTCAACGCCGACGGCGGGATGCGCGGCATGCCTTTCCCGGCGGGCTACGACAAGGTCGACCGCTCGACCCTCGGCCTGGGCCGGGTGGCGCGCGTCGCCTCGTACAAGGGCTTCGTGTTCGCCTCGCTGGCGGCGGCGGGGCCGAGCCTTGACGAGCATCTGGGCGCCGCCAAGGACGCGCTCGACGCGGTCTGTGCCAATTCCCCCAGCGGGGAGGTGGAACTGACCTGCGGCTTCCTCAAGCACAAGGTGAAGGCCAACTGGAAATTCGTGGTCGAAAACGAAACCGACGGCTATCACCCCGGCTTCGTGCATTCCTCGATCTTCCAGGTCTCGGGCAGCCGCATCACCGAGCTTTACGGCGATGCTTCCCAATCGCTTGCCCGCTACCTCGGCAACGGCCACACCGAAATCGACCTGCGGCCCGAATTCCGCAAGCGCGGGGAGCCGCTGAGCTGGTTCGGCACCACGGCCGCACGCCTGCCCCAGTACGTGAGCCAGATGAACGAGGCTTACGGCGAGGAAAAGGCACGCGAAATCATGATCGACGGCGTGCCGCACATCATGATCTACCCCAATCTTTTCATCGCGGAGATCCAGGTCTTCTCGATCCAGCCCCTGGCGGTGGACGAAACCGTGCAGCATGTGACCGCGCTGCAGTTCAAGGGCGCGCCCGAGATCAACCGCCGCCTGCGCCAGCAGACCATGGGCTCGGTCGGCCCGGCGGGCTTCCTCCTGGCCGATGATGCGGTCATGTACGAAGGCACGCAGATCGGCGTCGGCCTCTCCAACCCGGAATGGCTCTTCATCGGCCGCGGGCGCCACCGCGAGCGGCTGGACGAGCAGGGCTTCCTGGTGGGCAATGCAACCGACGAGACGACGACGCGCGGCATCTGGCGCCACTATCGCTCCCTGGTGGAGGCGGCATGATGGCGACGGCCGCGACCGATGTCGCCCTGCTGCAGGACGTGACCCAGTTCATCTATCGCGAAGCCCGGTTGCAGGACGAGCATCGTTACGAAGACTGGGAGGCGCTGTGGGCGGACGACGGCGTCTATTGGGTGCCGGCCAATGGCGAGGGCACCGACCCGGATCTCGAGATGTCGATCCTCTACGACAATCGCTCCCGCATCGGCCTGCGCGTGCGCCAGCTCATGACCGGGCGGCGTTACAGCCAGATGCCGAAGTCGGAATTGCGGCGCCTGGTTTCCAACATCGAGATCCTGGAGACCGGCAGCGATAGCGTGACCGTGGGCTGCAACGCCCTGATCTATGAGTCGAACTACAAGGGCGAGACGCTGTGGGCGTCGCGAAACCAGTACGTGCTGCGCCGTGTCGCGGGAGATTTCAGGATGGCCTTGAAGAAGGTCGTCTTCGTGAATAACGCGACACCGCTCTACAACATGGCTTTCCTTGTCTGACGGTCTCGATCGAAGGGGCGAATGAGGTTGCGGCCCGGCCCCCGTCTTAGGTTTGGGGCGGCGCGGCGCCCTTGGTCTACGAGCAAGGGGGAGAGGGGCCGCGATGCCCCGGAACCCGGAGACTTCGATGCCCTTTCCGCCCCGCCCCTGGATAAACGCCGAACTTGAGTCCCTCAGTGCGACGGTGGCGCGCTTCATCGCGGACGAGATCACGCCCAACATCAAATCCTGGTCCGCACAGGGATATATCGATCGCCGGCTGTGGCTGAAGGCTGGTGAACTGGGCCTTCTGTGCACCGATGTCTCGGCGGACGAGGGCGGCATCGGCGGCGACATCTCGCACGAGGCGGTCATTTCGATGGACCTGGTCCGCGGCGGCGGCAATTGCTTTCGCGCGTGCCGCTCGATCCACGTGATTGCCGCCCATTATCTCGAAGCCTATGGCACGCCCGCGCAGAAAGCGCGCTGGCTGCCCGGGCTTTGCTCCGGCGAACTGGTCGCCGGCATGGCGATGACGGAACCGGGCGGCGGTTCCGACCTGCAGAATGCCCGCACCAAGGCGGTCCGCTGCCAGGGCGGCTATCTCATCAACGGTTCCAAGACCTTCATCACCAACGGCTCGACCGCCGATCTTCTCGTGGTCGCGCTGAAGACCGATCCCAAGGAAAAGGCCCGGGGATGTCGCTTTTCCTCTTCGACACCAAGACGCCGGGCTTTCGCGTGGGGCAGCGGCTGGACAAGGTGGGCCTGCACTATTCCGACACCTGCGAACTGTTCTTCGACGATTGCGAGGTGCCGGAGGAGGCTCTGCTCGGCGGGGTCGAGGGGCGAGGTTTCTATCAGATGATGGACCAGTTGCCCTACGAACGGGCCATGGTCGCCCTCGCCAGCGCCGCCAACATCGAATACGCCTACGACCTGACGCTGGACTACACCAGGGAACGGGAAGCTTTCGGCAAGAAACTCGTCGAGTTCCAGAACACGCGCTTCGAGCTTGCCGAAATCAAGACGGATGCCCTGGTGAGCCGGCTTCTCGCCGACCATGTGCTCCAGCGCGCGCTGGCCGGCACGGCCGATACCGAACTGCTGTCGATGGCCAAGTACTGGCTGACCGACAAGCAGGGCGAAGTGGTGGACCGCTGCCTCCAGCTCTTCGGCGGCTATGGCTACATGATGGATTACCCCATCGGGCGCCTGTATGCCGACGGCCGCATCGAACGCATCTACGGCGGCACCAACGAGATCATGAAGGAACTGATCAGCCGCTCGCTTTGACCGGGCCGGCACCCGCAGGCCCGACCAAAGTCGGGGATGGCGTGCGCAAGGGCCGGCACAGTGCGGGTATGGATTGGCAAGGAACAGCGACATGGCATCGACAGCCTATATCTATGACGCGATACGAACGCCGCGCGGCAAGGGCAAGCAGGATGGCGGGCTGCATTCGGTGAAGCCTGTCCGCCTGCTGGCGGATCTCCTGAACGTGCTGCGCGAACGCCACGACCTGGACACCGCGCTGGTCGAGGATGTGGTGATGGGCTGTGCTTCGGCGACCGGTGAACAAGGCGCGGCCATCGGCAAGGCCGCGGCGCTGATGGCCGGCTGGAACGACAGCGTTCCCGGTTTCCAGCTCGACCGCTTCTGCGCCTCGGGCCTCGAGGCGGTGAATGTCGGCTTCGCCAAGGTGGCGAGCGGCATGGAGGATCTGGTGGTTGCGGGCGGTGTCGAATCCATGTCGCGCGTCCCCATGGGGGCCGCCGGCGGCGCCTATGCCCTGGACCCCGAACTGATGGGGGCGACCGGCTATGTCTCGCAAGGTGTCGCGGCGGACTTGATCGCCACCCTGGGCGGCTATGATCGCGAGGCGATCGATGCCTTTGCCCTGCGGTCCCAGCAGCGGGCGACGGCGGCGCAGCAGGCCGGCCGCTTCGACCGCAGCGTGGTCGCGGTGCGCGACCGCTTCGGCGACGCCATCCTGGCCCGCGATGAATTCATCAAGCCGAACACCACCATGGCAGGCTTGGCGGCGCTCAAGCCCTCGTTCGCGCGCATGGGCGAGATGGGCATGGATGCGGTCGCCATCGCCCGCTACCCCGAAATAGACCGGATCGACCATGTGCATACCGCCGGCAATTCCTCGGGCGTGGTGGATGGTGCAAGCGTGGTGCTGATCGGCTCCGCGGCGGCGGGCAAGGCGATGGGCAAGGATCCGCGCGGCCGCATCATCGCGACCGCCGTGGTCTCGACCGAGCGGACCATCATGCTGACCGGGCCGGCGCCGGCCACCCGCAAGGTGCTGGCCAAGGCCGGCCTCACCCTGGACGACATCGACCTGTTCGAGGTGAACGAAGCCTTCGCCTCGGTCGTGCTGCGTTTCATGGCCGACCTGAAGGTGCCGGAAGACAAGGTGAACGTGAACGGCGGCGCCATCGCCCTTGGCCATCCGATCGCGGCGACCGGCGGCATGCTGATCGGCACCGTCCTCGACGAGTTGGAGCGCCGCAAGCTGAAACGCGGCCTGTGCACCCTTTGTGTCGGCGGCGGCATGGGTATTGCCGCCATCGTCGAGCGCGTCTGAAGGATAAGGATCGATCATGCGCGATGCACTCTATGACCTCGGCGACGACGGTATCGTCACGGTGACCTTCGACATGGCCGGCCGGCCGGTCAATGTCATGAACGACGACTTCTCCGCGGCGATGGACGAGATCCTGGCCCGCCTCGAGGCCGACAAGGAGAAGCTCAAGGGGATCATCGTCACCTCGGCGAAGTCGAGCTTCGTCGCCGGCGGCGATGTCGAGCGGTTGCTGGCACTGCGCCACGAAGGCTATCAGCCCGCCAGGCAGTTCTTCGATGGCCTGAAGGCCCGGCTGCGCCGGCTGGAGAGTTTTGGGCGGCCGGTGGTCGCGGCGATCAACGGTTCCGCGCTGGGCGGCGGGTTGGAACTGGCGCTCGCCTGTCACCACCGGATTGCCATCGACGATCGCAAGATCCAGTTCGCCTTCCCCGAAGTCACCCTCGGCATCCTGCCGGGGGCGGGCGGTGTCGTGCGCAGCGTGCGCCTGCTGGGCCTGATGAAGGCCCTGCCGCTGCTGACCGAGGGGCGCCGCATCGATCCGCGCGAAGCCCTGAAGCAGGGCCTGCTCGACGAACTGGCCGGCGACCAGGCGGAGCTGATCGCCCGGGCCCGCGCCTGGATCGCGGCCGGGCCGGAGGCGGTCCAGCCCTGGGAGCGTAAGGGTTACGCCATTCCCGGCGGCTCGATGTTCTCGGGCGACAACGCGCCCATGCTTTCGGTCTTTCCGTCCATGGTCTTCAAGAAGACCCGCGGCCTGCTGCCGGCGGCCGAGCGGATCCTGGCGACCGCGGCGGAATCGACGCAGATCGGTTTCGACGCTGCCATGGCGGTGGAGACGCGGAACTTCCTGGACCTGCTGATGAACCCGGTGACCGAGAACCTGATCACCAGCATGTTCTTCCAGATGAACGAGATCAACGGCGGCGCCAGCCGGCCCCAGGGTCCCGCCAAGTCGAAGGTTGCCCGCATCGGCGTGCTGGGGGCCGGCATGATGGGGCGCGGCATCGCCTTTGCCGCCGCAAGCGTCGGCATCGGGGTCGTGCTGCGGGACGTAACCCTGGAAGCGGTGGAGAAGGGCAAGGCCTATACCGCCGAGATCCTGGGCAAGCGTGTCGCCAAGGGCGCGATGACCCAGGCCGCCCTGGACGAGACCCTGGCCCTGATCCAGACCACCACCGACATTGCCGACATGGCCGGCTGCGACATGGTCATCGAGGCGGTGTTCGAGGATGTCGCGCTGAAGCAGTCGGTCCTGCGCGAGGCCGAGGCGGTGCTGGGGGCCGATGCGGTGGTCGCCACCAATACCTCCACCCTGCCGATCGCCCTGCTGGCGCAAGGTGTCGCCCGGCCGGAGAATTTCATCGGCCTGCACTTCTTCTCGCCCGTCGACAAGATGAACATCGTCGAGATCATCAGCGGCAAGGCGACCAGCGATGCCTGCCTTGCCCGCGCCTACGACCTGGTGCAGCAGATCCGCAAGACACCGATCGTCGTCCGCGACAGCCGGGGCTTTTATACCTCCCGGGTCTTCAGCGTCTTTGCCGACGAGGGTGATATCCTCTTGAAGGAAGGTGTTGCCCCGATCCTGATCGAGAACCTGGCAAAGCAGGCCGGCATGCCGGTCGGCCCGCTCTCGGTCCAGGACGAGGTGATGATGAGCATGCTGCTGCGGGCGCAGCGCACGAACCAGGAATTGGATGCCCAACTGGGCGACGACTATGCCAAAAGCTTTGGCGTCTGCGGCGAGCTTTGCGCCCTGATGTGCGACAAGGGCCGCCCCGGGCGGCTGGACGGGGCGGGGTTCTACGACTATCTGCCCGATGGCACCAAGCGGATCTGGCCGGGCCTGCGCGAACTGTTCGGCGGCGACAAGCCGATGCCCCATGCCGACATCCAGGACCGCCTGATGTTCCGCATGGTGATCGAGGCGCTGAAATGCCTGGACGAGGGCGTGGTCACCAGCCTGCGCGACGGCAACATCGGCTCGATCCTGGCTTTCGGTTTCCCGGTCCACACTGGCGGCGTGTTCCAGTACGTAACCTCCTATGGCATCGAGGCTTTCCTCGCCCGCGCCCGTCAACTTGCGGACCAGTATGGCGACCGCTTCCTGCCGCCTGCCGGCATCGAAGCCAGGCTGCAATCGGCGGAGATGACACGCCGCGTCGCCTGAACAACGGCAAGAAGGTACAGGGAGCGTTGCCGATGACATTGTCGAGTCTGTCCGACGTCTATCGCTTGCAGGATCCGTCCTGGGCCGATCGGCCGGCTGTCACCATGGGTGACGCGGTCCTGACTTTCGGGGCATTGGATCGCCTGTCCAACCGCATCGCCCGGGCCTTGATCCGGGATGGTGTCGTGCCCGGTGCCCGGGTCGCGATCCTGGACAAGAACAGCCTGGTCTACCCGGCGCTGATCGGCGGTATCCTGAAGGCAGGCGGCGTGGCGCTGCCCATCAATTTCCGGCTTGTGATGGACGAGGTTGCCTTCACCCTGGAGGACGGCGATGCCGGCATCGTCTTCGTCGGGCCCGACCACCTCGCCTTGGCGGCCGGGCTCGTCGAGCGTCTGCCGCACTTGGTTTTGGTCGATGTGGCTGACGGGTTGGAGGCCTGGCTCGGCGACGTCGGCGAGGGCGACCCGGACATTCGGCGGGGCGGCGAGGCCGAAATCGTCCAGCTTTACACCAGCGGGACGACGGGAAGGCCCAAGGGCGTCTGCCACACGGATATCGCCTATTGTGCCATCACCGAAGCCTTCGGGCGGCACGTCGGCCTGCCGGCGGCGGGCAAGGAGATGCTGGTCCTCGTCCCGCTGTTCCACCTGGCCGGCTTCGATCTCGCGACCTTTGCCCTGGCCCATGGCATCGGCATCGTTCTGCAGCGGGATGTCGATGCGGCGGCCGCGCTCAAAACAATCGAGGCCCGGCGGATCGCCGCCTTGATGGTCGTGCCCACCGTCATACAGATGCTGGTCGATGCCCAGGGGCGGGCCGGCGCGGACCTTGGCAGCCTGGAGCGGATCTACTACGGGGCATCGTCCATCCCCGAGCCCCTGCTGGTGCGCGCGCTTAAGATGACGGGCGGCGTCGGCTTCACCCAATGCTATGGCATGAGCGAGACCAATATCATCACGGCGCTGCGCCCGGCGGATCACGCCGACAGCGCGTTGCTGGCCTCGTGCGGTCGGCCGCTGCCCGGTTGCGCCGTGCGCATCGCCGATGCCGACGGGCGCGAAGTGCCGGCGGGCGAACTGGGCGAGGTAACCGTGAAGGCACCCTGGCTGATGCCCCGCTACTGGAAGCGGCCCGAGGCGACCAGGGAGACATTCCGCGACGGCTGGCTGCGCACAGGCGATGCCGGCTCGGTCGACGAACGGGGCTTCCTGTTCATCCGCGACCGCATCAAGGACCTGATCATCACCGGCGGCGAAAACGTCTATCCGGCCGAGGTCGAGCGGGTGCTGATCGAACACCCGGCACTGGTGGAGGTCGCCGTCTTCGGCGTGCCGGATGCGCGCTGGGGCGAATCCGTGCGGGCCGCGGTGGTGCCGCGGGCCGGGGAAAGCGTGACCGAGGCGGAATTGCTCGCCTTCGTGGCGGGGCGGATTGCCCGCTACAAGCAGCCCAAGTCCATCACCATCCTGGGCGCCCTGCCGCGCAATGCGTCGGGCAAGGTGCTGAAGTTCCGCCTGCGCGAGGAATGGCAGAACGCCGGCCTTGCGACCGGCACCTAGCCCGCGGGCCATGCCGGCCACCACAAACTGGAGTTGCCCGATGAACGTCCTCTATGACCAGCGGCCCGAAGGCGTCGCCGTCATCACGCTGAACCGGCCGGACGCGCTCAATTCGATGGATCAGGCCCTGCGCCGGGAACTGACCACCGCCCTGATGCGCGCCTCCCATGACAAGGATGTCCGGGTCGTGGTTCTCACCGGCGCGGGCCGGGCCTTCTGTTCCGGCACAGATCTGCGCGAGGCCCACGAGCACAAGACGATCGAAGACCTGGTGAATGTCGAATACGGCGGCCTGATCGAGATGATCACGACGATGAACAAGCCGGTCATCGCTGCCGTCAACGGCCTGGCGACTGGTGTCGGCGTCGCCTTCGCGCTTGCTTGCGACCTGGTCGTCATGGGCGCGGACGCCTATCTCTGCTCGGTGTTCTCGACCATCGGCCTGCTGCCGGATGGCGGGCTCTCGGTGCTTCTTGTCCGCCAGCTCGGCTACCACCGGGCCTATCAGCTCGCGATCGAGGCGGAACGCATTCCGGCGGCGCGCTGTGTCGAACTGGGCCTGGCCAACAGGCTCGCCGCGCCGGATGGCGTGGCGGCGGAAGCCATCGAATGGGCCGGCCGCCTGGCCGAACGGGCCCCGCTGGCCCTGAGCCTGACCAAGCAGACCTTCCGCGCCGCCCACCTGAACACGCTTCGCGCCGGGATCGCGCAGGAGGCCAAGCTTCAGGACCGCGCCGCCGCCAGCGCCGACTTCAGGGAAGGCGTGAGTGCCTTGTTCGAAAAGCGGCGCCCTGTGTTCACGGGCACCTGAGCATCAGGCCAGCATGCCGTTCGCCCGAGCCTTGGCAATGGCGGCCGTGCGCGTCTTCACCTCCCATTTGTTGAAGATATTATGCAGGTGCCATTTGATGGTCGGCACGGCGATCAGCATCTGTGCCGCGATATCGGCATTCTTCAGCCCGCTAGCCGCGAAGGTAAGAACCCTGATCTCCACCGGCGTGAGCGGGTCGACCGGGCCATCTTCCTCCCTGGCAGGTTCGGCAACCGCAAAGGATACGCCCCAGACGGTAGACATGGCTTCCACCACGGCGATGCAGGCGGGATCGATACTGCCTTGAAGGCGCTGGGCATGATCGATCAGGGCGGGTGCCAGCGGCCGCAGGACCACCGCATTGTCGATGAAGCACTGGCGCATGCCTTCGGGGCCGCCCGTTCGATCGCGTTCCACAGCGATTTTATCGCCGCGCCACTATCGCCCTCCGCCAGATGGGCCGCCGCCCGCAGGATCGAGGCCTCGGTATGGACCCGGAAGCGCCGGTTCGTTGCCGCGGGGTCATGATCGTGCTGGTGATGGCGATGGCCTGGCGTGTCTCGCCCCGCGCCAGACAGTGGGCGGCCTGGGCAAGGCGGATCTGTTCGGCGACGGCGGGGCAGTGCCGCATGCCGCCTTGGGCAAGGGCATCGAGGTCGGCCAGGCGGGCGTTGGCGGCACGGCCCAGCAGCTCCTCCCTGTAACCTAGTATGATCTCGATGCGCAGCAGGCGCAGGCGGTTGCGGGCGCGCGGACCGAAGCGCTTCTCGACGGTTTCCTCGAGTGAATCGGCGAGTGCCAGCGCCGCCTCCGCGCCCGCGCGCTTCGATCTGATCAAGACGGCGACACGGATGCCGGCAATGGCCGTGTCGGCCACACCGTGGCGCAACCCGGCCAGAAGATATCGGTCGATCAACCTTGCCGCCCGATCGAAAGCACCGTTGTCGTAGAGACAGGCCGCCCGCAGGAGTTCGATGGTCGGCCGGATGGCGGCGCCTGGATCGATTTCCGACAGAATGTGCTCGAGCTTGCGCAGGGCATCCAGCGGCATGCCGGCTTCCAGCGATTGCAGGGCGGCGACGACGGCGACCCAGGCGCGGAGATATTGGCTGTCGTTCTTCGCCGTCTCGGCGCGTGCGATATCGAGCGCCGCTGCCGCCCTGATCGGATCAAGGACGGCCATGCTCGACATCGCCAGTGCGATCGCAATCGTGGCCCGATCGATGGGGCAGCGTCTTCGGCCTCGACGAGCCAGCGCGCACCCTCCTGGCGGACCCGGTCGAATTCCTCGAAGCCGAAGGCCAGCAGTATGTTGATAAGCTGCATCCTGAGGGGGCTGGCGCCGCCCGATACCGTGTCCGGGTCATCGATCAGCCTTGCGGCACGGCCGAAGTCACCATGGAAGACGACACTGCGGCTGATCCAGAACAGGTTCTCGGGGGACCGGCTGATGATCGGGGCCAGTTGCTGGATCATGGAAATCAGCGATTCCGATTTCCCCTCTCGCGCAAAAATTTCATCGGCGTGCCTGCACAGCAGGCGCGCTGCCGCCTCGCCATGGCCGGCCCTCAAGCGACAGGACGCGGCCGCGATCCAGTC
This sequence comes from Oleomonas cavernae, assembly GCF_003590945.1. Taxonomy (NCBI): domain Bacteria; kingdom Pseudomonadati; phylum Pseudomonadota; class Alphaproteobacteria; order Acetobacterales; family Acetobacteraceae; genus Oleomonas; species Oleomonas cavernae. Next base: position 346,601 of record NZ_QYUK01000011.1, read on the forward strand.
GTGCCGCGACTCGTGCCAATCGGCCGCGGTCAGGAGGACAAGGTCGACCATTTGGGGATCGCGGTGACGGGCAACCGCTGCCAGATAGGTTCTGAAGAGCGGGTGGATGCTGAAGATGCCTTTGTCAAAAGTGACGAAGGGGCAGGCGTCGACCGCGCGCATCAGCGAGAATTCGGCTTGCCGGCCAGTCACCGCCTCGACGAGGTCGGGCGCGAGGATTTCAAGGGGCGCGATGGTCAACAGCAGTTCCGCCATCTCGGGTGGAACCAGCGCGAGTGCATCCTCGAAATAGGCGGTGAACTCGCGCATCGTGCTCGAATAGGCGCCGGCGATTTCGCTCAGGCGTTCACCGCGGGCCAGTCGCCGCTTGACGACGGCGAGCGCCGCGCCCCAGCCATCGGCGCGCCGGATGATGCTGTCGAGTGCTTTCTCCTCGTCCGGCCGCAGCGTTGCCGGGAACTGGGCGCGTGCCTCGGACGGGGTAAAGGCCAGTTCGGCCAGGCCGATCTCTTCCATCTTGCCATCGATAAGCAGGCTGCCCATGCCACAGCGGAAACGGTGCCTGGCCGTGGCGAGAACCCGGATGGAGCCATTCGCCCGATGAAAACTCTCAACGATGAGTTGGCGTTGCGACTTATGATCGGCGTGGTGAAAATCGTCGATCAGGAGATAGGCCGTCTGCCGGTTCGGTCCCGTGCCGCACAAGCCGGCGATGACGCTTTCCGGCGTGATCGGGACGGGGGCCGCGCCGGTGGCCAGGCGCAGGCGTTCGGCGAAAATTTCGGGGTCCGCGCAATCGGGTTCGCAGGCCAGGAAGGCGAGCGGCACTCCTTGCATTTCAAGGGCGGCCCGGGCATCGCCGAGCACACGAGATTTTCCACTGCCCGGCGGTGCGAAAACTGCCGTGACGATGTTGCGCGACAGGCTTTCCATGATCCGCTCGGAAAGACGCGCGCGCCTCTCGTTGGGTGGCGGGTAGAATTCGTTGCCTGCCGGGCATATCGAATGGGTCTGGAAGACTCCTTCGGACATGGTTCCTCCCCTGGAGGGCACGGGTCACATGGCCGTGCCGCATTATTGTTTGTCATATTCTAGGGGAGAGATGGGCTGTGCAGAATGTCTGATCGGGCCAATTTTCTTGATCGTTTACGCCACGAGCGTATGGTCTATGGGTGTTTCCCTCACCCCGGAAAGAACACGGCCGCATGGGGAAGACCACGGGACAGCCGCTCGACCCCAAGAGCACCGGCCTGGCGCTGGGGCGAACCTTCGAGGACCTGCTGGGGGCATCCAGGGCGTTCCAGCTTGGCCTCGGGGGATCCCGGCAGGGTGACGGAGCGCCCCGGCACGAGGCTTCCGTCGGCGAGATTTCAGGCTACCGCGAGTTTGCCCGCTGCGTGACCAGCCACGCCGTTCAGATCGGCGATGAAGGATTGGGATTGCTGGCCGAGCCGATTTCGCTCGGCACCTTTCACCTCTTGGCAGATGCCGTTGTCGGGGAGCCGACCCTGCTGGACATCTGGCGCAAATGTGCGCGGTTTAATAATACGGTCACATCGGCGCCACCCTTTTCCGTACGCCATGCCGATGATCGCATTGCCCTGGCCTGGGGAGCATTCGATCCGGCCCGCGTCCATCCGCTGTTTCCCTTTGTTCAACTGCTCTTCTTCCAGCGCCTGACCGTTTGGTTGACCGGCCGAAAATCGCTCGAGGGCATTCTCCATGTCCACGCCATGGCGCCCCCCACGTCGCCGACTGGGCGGCGATCCTGAGCGGCCGTGTGGAGCGTTCCGAATTTTTCGGCTTTTCCCTGCCGCGGGAGCAGGGGGAACTCCCCAACATCCGCGACCATCGCGCCTTGGCCGAACTTGCCGGTCGTCCGGCTGAGTATTTGCTCTATGTGGACGACGAGCCCAGCCTGACGGAACGGGTCCGCCGCGTTCTGCTCACCAGGCCCGGCGAAATCGTTTCCTTGAAAGCGGCAAGCAATCTTCTGCGTACCAGCCCGCGCAGCCTGACCCGCCATCTGGCGGCGGAAGGCACCACGTTCACCGACCTGCGTACGGACATGATTTGCGAGGCCGCTGCACGTCTGCTGGGGCAGAGCAGCCTGCCGATTGCCGAAATCGCGCGGCAACTCGGCTTTGCCGAGGCGGCCAGCTTCAACCGCCTCTTCAAGCGCGGCACGGGGGTGGCACCCAGCGCATACCGCCGCACGACGGCCTTGATGCGGATCGACCGGTTCTCCTGACGAACCCTCCTCAGCCAACAAGAAAAAGCGAAAAAGCGCCGATGCCCGTCCTTGGTATGGGATCGGTCCCAGGCGTTCTGGCCTGATCGCTCCAGCGCCCACCTCGCGGGGCGCCGAGAGTTGCTCGCATAACGAGATCAACAGTCGGTTACAGACCAGAAATATCCGCCGGCGCGTACCGGCGGGCAACGGGGGGCTTGTGCTCATGGGAAAGGGAAAGGGGCAGGTCGTCGCGCTCGCGGCGCTGACGACTGCGGCTTTTGGGATCTGCGCGCCGGCTCGGGCGGCGGAATTCCGGGTCGGCGACGCGGACATCACCTTCAGCAACGTGGTCAGCGCCGGCATGCTGATCAGGGCGGAAAAGCCGGATCCGGAATTTGCCGCGCCTGGAAATCTCCTAGGGGGCTATGCCTCGTCGAACGCCTTTGACGACGGTTCGTTGAACTTCGCCAAGGGGGATGTGGTCTCCAGTACCGTGAAGCTGTTCAGCGAACTGAAGGTGGACTTCGGCGATTTCGGCGCGGTCATCAGCGGCAAGGCCTGGTACGACTATGAGCTGGCCCAAGGCACGCAGGACCACGGCAGCATCACCAGCGGTTACGGATCGCCGCGCCAACTCGACGATTCCGATTTTGCCAACCTGGCACGCTTCCAGGGCGTGGCGCTGCTCGACGCCTATGTCCGCGGCAGTGTCGACATCGGCGACCTGCCGCTCGAGCTGCGCCTCGGCCGCCAGGTGGTGAGCTGGGGCGAAAGCACCTTCATCGGCGGCGGCATCAACGTCATCAATCCGATCGACGTGAACGCCTTCCGCCGGCCCGGCGCCGAATTGAAGGAGGGCCTGCTGCCCGTCGGCATGGCCTATGGCAACCTGGGCCTGACACCGGCGCTGAGCCTCGAGGCGCTCTATCAATTCGAGTGGTTGCCGACCGAGATCGATGGCTGCGGTACCTTCTTCTCGACGGTGGATGCCGTCGCCCGGGGGTGCAACACCTTCACCCTGGGGACCAGTGCCGATGCGACCGCCGTGGCTGCAGGCATTGTCACGCAGCGGGCCAGCGACCTGAAGCCCGAGGATGGCGGGCAGTACGGCTTTGCCCTTCGCTATTTCTGGCAGGATCTCGACGTCGAGCTTGGCGCCTATTTCTTCAACTATCACAGCCGCACGCCCTTCATCGGCGCGTACAAGACGACGACGGCAAACGGCAGCTTTCCCTTTATCCCGGGCGATCCCCGAGGTGGCAATCCGCGCTACGTCATCGAGTACCCTGAGGATATCCAGCTCTATGGCGCCAGCTTCGCCACGGTAATTGCCGGCCTTTCTGTCTCGGGCGAGCTCAGCTACCGCCCGGAACAGCCGGTGCAGTTCAATGCCAGCGACATCCTGGCGGCGGCGGTCTCTGGTGGTGTCGCGGTCGATACGCCGCTGTCGGGTCCGTGGTCTCGGCTGGGGCCCGGGGAACTGCTTCACGGCTATGCCGAGCTGCGTCAGACCCGCGCCCAGGTTACAGCCTTCAAGACGCTGCCGCCTGTTCTGGGGGCGGCCGGCATCACCGTGATTGGCGAGGCGGGCGTCGAGTTCCTCGGCAACATGCCGGATGACATCCGTTTCGGCCGCAGTTCGGTCTTCGGCATCGCCGCCCACGGTGGCGTGTGCCGCGAAAGCACGGCCAAGAAATGCGAGAACGACGGCTATGTGACCAACTTTTCCTGGGGCTACAGGGCCCGGGCGGTCTTTGACTACCCGGACATCTATGCCGGCATCAATGCCAAGCCGTTCCTCAGCTGGTCGCACGATGTGAGTGGTTATTCGGCCGATGGCACCTTCATCGAAGGCCGCGTCGGTCTCGGGGTTGGCCTGGACCTTGACTATCAAGGTTACAGCGTCGGCGCCTCCTACACCACTTTCTCGGGCGGCGAATACAACTACGGCCAGGACCGAGATTTCTTCGCGCTCAACGCGACGGCCAGATTCTGAGATCGGCGGGAGGACAAGGTGCATAAGATAGGCGCATATTTTCTGGTCGGCGCGGCCTGTGTTGGTCTGACCTTCGCGGCCCATGCCAAGATGACGCAAGGTGAGGCGGCCCGTTTGGGTGCGGACCTGACCCCCACCGGGGCCGAGCGGGCCGGCAATGCCGCCGGCACGATCCCGGCCTGGGACGGCGGCCTCAAGACCCCGTTGCCGGGCATCGTTCCGGGTGTCTCACGTCCCGATCCCTACCCGGACGACAAGCCGCTTTTCCGCATCACGGCCGCCAATGTCGAGCAGTATCGCGGCCAGCTTTCCGATGGCCAGGTCGCGATGCTGAAACGCTACGCCGACACTTACTATCTCAATGTCTATCCAACACGGCGCAGCGCCGCCCTGCCGCCCGCGATCTATGCCGCGATCAAGGAACAGGCGACGAAGGCCGAACTCGCCGATGGCGGCAACGGCATCAACGACCTTGGACAGTCGACCGTGCCGTTCCCGCAGCCCAAGGACGGCCAGGAGGCGATCTGGAACCATCTGGTGCGGTACCGAGGCGAGGCGATCGACCGCCGCGTGCTGCAGGCGGTGGTGCAACGTGACGGGTCTTTCGCGCCGGTCATCATCCGCGACCTGATTTCCTTCCGTCCATCGTTCGCCGGCAAGCCCGAGTACGACAATACCCTGTTCATGGATGTGCAGAAGGTGTTGGCCCCGCAGCGCCTCGCCGGCACGGCGCTGCTTGCCATCGATTCGGTCAACCAGGTGACCGAGGCCCGGCAGGCCTGGGTCTACAATGCCGGCACGCGCCGCGTTCTTCGCGCGCCCGAGGTGGCCTATGACAACCCGGGCACAGCCGCGGACGGTGCCCGCACGACCGACAACTACGACATGTATAACGGCGCCATTAACCGCTACGACTGGAAGCTCTTGGGAAAGCGTGAAGTCTACGTTCCCTACAACGCCAACAGGCTCGACTCGCGTGGCCTCAAATACGCGGACATCATTCAACCGGCCCATCTGAATCCCGAGCATCTGCGCTACGAACTGCACCGCGTGTGGGTGGTCGAGGCGACTCTGAGGGAAGGGATGCGCCACATCTATGCCAAGCGCGTCTTCTATCTCGATGAAGATTCGTGGTCTGCCCTGCTGATCGACCACTACGACGGGCGGGGCGAGTTGTGGCGCACCTCCGAAGGTCACATCATGGAGTACACCGAAGCATCGGTGCCGTTCTATGCGGTCGAGACCCTGTACGATCTCAACGGCGAGCGCTATCTCGCCTTCGGCATGAACAACGAGGAGCCCTACGAACTCAATTTCGACTGGCGCGCCGAAGAAGGTTTCTACACCCCGAGCAGTTTGCGGCGCTTCGCCAATTGAGGCCATAGCTGCCCCAATAGCATTGTCCACTCTCCGCGTGCATGTCTCCTCCAAACCGCAGGCACGCCAACTTTGCCCCGGAATCTCAGGCGCCGTCCTGATATCCGGGGTTTTTTTAGGTCCGCGAAGCCGGTGGAGGCCCTGACGGAAATGTGGTGCGGGCGACATATTGCAATGGATAGGAGGATGATTGATGAGGTGGTGCGAAGGTACTAGATCAGCCCGGAGCCAATGGCCCGATGGAGAGGGGTCTTATTTACCTTGGTAGCGGCGCGAGAGCTGGTCGAGTGTTGCCGCCCGCCGGGTGATCAGCTCGAGGCGGGCGTCTTCACGGGGCAAACAGGGCGGTCGAGCGAAGGGTTGCTACACCGCGGTCGACAATCGGATGGCGCATGTCCTCGATCGCCGCCTGCCAGGAGGGACGGGCGCGGACCCGGTCGTAATAGGTCAGGGTCGCGGGAAGCCCGCCTGCGGCAGCAAACCGGGGGAGCCATCCGGTCTCGTCCAGGCGCAGGAGGGCGCAGGCCAGCGAGATGTCGGCGAGGGTGAATTCGGCGCCGAGCAGCCAGGGGCCGGCACTGTTGCCAAGTGCCGCCTCCACCCTCGCCAGATGGCCGCGCATGGGCCGCCGGCTGGCGTCGATCAAGGCCGCCACGGCCGGCAGGCGCATCGCTCGGCGGAGCCCCAGCAGCTTGGCCATGAAGAAGAAGGCGGGGCGCTTGCGATCGAAATGGAACAGCAGGCCGACGGCGATCCGGCGCAGCGGCACAAAGCGGATCATGGCGGCGAAGAGCGGCAGCGTCAGCCCCGGAATGCAGGCCCCGAGACGGTCTGCCGCGCGCCCCGTCGGGTCGCTGCTGGACAGGGAGCAATAATCGATCCACCAGGCCATTTCGGCCTGCGCCGCGGCAGCGGCGGGCACGAGCGACGGCGCCCCGGGCCCCGCCGCGCGGGAGGCATAGGCGAGGATCTCGTCGGATTCGTAAATGGGATGCCCGTTGTGCACCAGGACAGGAATCAGGCCAGACGGGTTGATCTGCAGATATTGGGGGAGATGGTGCCGTAGGCGCCGGTCTCGATGAGGTCGATGTGCCGGTGGCGATAGGGAATGCCAAGTTCCGCCAGGACCAGCCGCGCCTTGCGCGAGCAGTGGGAAAAGGCGTTGCCGTAAAGCTCGAACTCCTCGCTGTGGGGCAGCGTAATGTCCGCTTTGAGGCCACCGCTGACCGGATGGGTGCGCCGTCGCCGCTTTTCACGGGCGAAGACGAGTGCGGCCCCAGCCACGGGGATCAGCGCCGCTGCCAACCACACGCTCATGAGCGTCCCCCAGGGTTCCGGCCGCCGGCCGCGGCACGACTCGCTCCCTGCCGGGAGTCGTTAATTTGCATCTCGGTTCATAAATGAACAGATTTGTTCAATATCAGTCATGCTTGCGCAGTGTCAAGCTTTTGGAATTTACGGTCTCGTCGGTTGCCTGCACCGCAACCAACCAAGCCACAACAGCAGGCACGCTGCCCCAGCGCAAAATTCCCTTGAATCGGGATATGGACTAGGCTTCCGTCTGCTCGTGTCTGCCCAAGGTGCTCATGAACTCCGTCCCGTCGACCAGGCAATTCAACGAAACGCAGCAACGGATTCTTGATGCCGCGATCGACTGCGTGAAGCAGTGGGGAATCGACAAGACCAACCTCAACGACATCGCCAAGCAGGCGGGGGTGACGCGGCCGACGGTCTACCGCTACTTCGCCAGCCGCGACGAAGTGCTGACGGCGGCACTGCTGCAATCGGGCTTTGCCCTGGCGCAGCGCATGCTGAACCAGATCGACCGCTATCCCGAGCCGGGCGAGCGGTTTGTCGAGGCGGTTCTGTTTGCCCTGGGTGAATTCCCCAACGAGCCCTATCTCGCCGTGATCACGCGAGGCGACCTCACCTCCTATGTCAGCGGGGATGCGCTCAACAATGCGGAAGGCTGGGCCTTGTCGCTGGACCTGACGCGCCGGATCCTGCATGACTTGGTCATCCCCGAATCCGACCTGGAGGAAATCACCGAGGTGTCGGTGCGAATGATCCTGTCCCTGCTCATCATGGCCGGGCCCAGGCAGCGATCGGTGGAGGAGATGCGCGGATTTTTGACCCGCCGCCTCCTGCCCATGCTCGGGCTCGAGCACTATCCCCGCCGCGGCGCCTGATGCGGTCGCCCGTTCAGACTCCCTTGCGCTTGAGTTCCTGCGGCGTGTAGTCGGTCAGTTTCCGGCCGCCCTCGTTGTAACGCATGCGATCGCTGACCTCGTTCGACAGCCGGTCGGCCATGTACGCGCCCGAGATCAGGTCGTGGTAGACGGTCACCCGCTGCTGGAAGAACTGTGAGCCATAGTCATAGGATGTCGTGTTCATCGCCGCGCGGTAGAGCATGCCCCGCGCGTCGTACATGTCGGCCAGCACCGGATTGAAGGAATCCTCGTCGACATAAAGCGTCCGCGCCGCATAGATGTGGCGCAGGCCGGGCTTCAGCTTGGCCTTCAGGATCCAGACGCGGTGCAACTCCCAGCGCACATGGTCGGGGTTGAGGTGGGACGCCCCCAGCAGGTCCTTGTACTTCACCCCCGGATCCTCGACCCGGTAGTTGTTGTAGGGAACGAAGACCTCTCGCTTGCCGGCCAATTCCCAGTCGTAGCGCTTGGGCGACTGGGTCCACAGGCCGGTGTCGTCCACGGTGTGGAACCCGCCGGGCCCGAGCGGATAGTCGCCGGCGATCTCCGGTACCTGCTTCACCCGCCTTGTGCCGGGGATGTACTGCCAGGCCTGGCTGGGCCTTGCGCCGTAATCCCAGAATTCCCGGACCAGCGTGATGCTGCCGCGCTCGCGCTCGGGCTTGAGCGTGCTGCGGAACACGAAAGCCGACTCGCCGCCGAACGCCTCGCGTTGCACCGACGGGTCGTAGGCCGCGCAATAGATGTCCCACAGCTGGGCGCCCCAGGCGATATTGCCGTCGGGATAGGCCACCGCCTCGTCCATGGTGCCGCGCTGGGTAAAGCCGCGCGGGATGGTGATGATGTTCCAGATCGTCTCCAGCCCGTTCTTGGGGAACGGGAAGGCCGGGGCCCCGAACACGCCCGTCACCCCTTCGCTGTCCGGCGTCACCTGGGCCGAGGCGGCATTCAGCTTGAGATTGGCGGTGACCCAGTCCGTCAGGCGGAAGTCGCGGTGGCAGGGATAGACATCCATGCGGAACGTCTTGGGGTATTTCTGCAGCATGGCCTTCTGGCCGTCGCCCAGCCGGCTCGCATACTGCTGGAAATTCTGCCCGGTGATCGAGAACAGGGGCTTCTCGGCGGCATAGGGGTCGGCCAGCGGCTTGCCCGTGCCGGCGAAGGCGATGCCCGGCGGCGCGCCCTGCCATTGGCCGGACCAGGGAGCCAGCAGGCCGTCGGCACTGCCTTCCTTCACCGCGCCGACCGGCGTCAGGGACGTGCCGAGTTTCGCGATGTCGTCGGCCGATGCCGCCGCCCGAAGATAGCGGGGCGCCATGCCGGCCAGCAGGGCCGAGGCACCGGCGCCCTTGATGAATGTCCTGCGATCCATGAGCTTTCTCCCGCTGTTCTTGTCGTTGCGCTCAGAAGGTGTACTTGACCGTGGCGACGACATAGTCGCGGTCGACCAGCGGCCGCTCGATCCGGTGGTAGGAGCCGAAGAAGGCGTTGTACATCACGCCGATCTCGAGATTGTTCAGGTGCCGGAACTTGACCCCGGCCGCGACCCGCACGTCGCCCGATCCAGACAGGGCGCCGAGCGAACCCGCAACGGCCGGCGTGCCAAAGGCAATGCCGAAGACGACGGGCACGGACATGTCCCAGCCGCCCGGGAAGACATCCGTATAGCCGAATTCGGCAAGCCCCTGGATGCCCCAGGAGGTCTTGTCGCCGGTCAGTTCGCGGAATGCGTTGATGTTGTTGCCGTTGCCGTCCTGCAGGGGCTGGCCGTCAACATCGTAGAGATAGAGGGTATCGTGGCGGACGACATGGTTGAGGCTGGCCTCGACCACCAGGTTGAGCGAATCCCAATAGGCTGTCGTTCCGCCGACATAGAGGCCGCTGAGATTGACCTGCCAGGTATCGCCGCGGACCGGCTGTGGCGCGGTGATCCCGGCCAGGTCGCCGTCGACCAGCATGGGCACGCCCTGGCGATAGGCGAATTCGAAGCCGACATTGACGGGCCCGAGCGTCGTGGTCGCGCTGGCGCCATAGAGCTTGATGTCGTCGAAATAGCGGATGTTGTAGCTGTAGGGCAGATAGACCGACGCCACGGAGGCGATGACCTCGTCGACCACGTCCGTCACCACGTTCTCGACCGCCGAACAGTCGAGCCCGAGCGTACCGCACAGGCCCGACACCACGCCGAGCACCGTGCCCTCGCGGAAGGGGTTCGACCTGATCGTCGAGACATTGAAGAGCGGCGACGGGTTCTTGTCGTGGTAGTTGAGGACATAGAGGCCGGTGGTCAGATTGTCGGTCAGGTCGTACATCAGCCCGGCGCCCCACTGGCCGCTGTTGGGCTTGATCTCACCGGCGTAGTCGACGTCGAAGCGGTGGTAGTCGGCATCGGCGATCCCCAGCGCGTTGTAACTCAGGATGTCCGACAGGATCTGCGCCGCCTGGATCGGCAGGCCGAGCTGGTCGCAGCTCGGGATCGCGGCACTCAAGGTACAGGCGGAGGCAAGCTGGGCGATGATGTCGGGGAAGGGATTCTTGGCGCCATAGGCGAATTCAGCGCCCGGCCCGACAATGTCGGAACGGCTGAAATAGGCGCCCGGGCCATCCAACTGATTGAATTCATACATGGGCTGGTAATAGCCCACGACGGACAGGCGCGGCGTCACGCCCCAGTTCATCGAGATCTGCGGCTGGGGCAGGAGGATGTCCTTCACCTCCGCCCCCGGCGTATTGGCGCGGGTGACGTCGACCACGCCTTGCGAGATCGCTATATTGCCGAAGAACAGGCTTTCGCCCCAGGCCACCACCTGATTGCCCACGCGAACCGAAAGATCGGTGTCGAACACTTCGAAATTGCCATAGGCGAAGAGATTGAGCAGGCGGAAGCGCCCGCCGTTGGCATAGCGCGTGCCGCCCATGAATTCATCCGGCTCCCCGCTCTTCTTGTTGATGCCGTCGGGGAACACGGTGTCGTTGGAATTCGACTGGTGGTAGACCAGATCGTAGAAGCCGTTGCCGCTGAAACTGAGGCCGTAGTCCTGATACTTGAACTCGGCCTCGAGCAGGGCGCTGGCCGCATTGGTGATCAGGTCGCCCTTCTCGAAATTCAGGTTCGGATCGTCGAAATTATAGGTGCGGGGAACCAGGATGGAGGTCGTGACGGCGGGCAGCAGCGGCACCGGCTCGAGGAGCCTGACCGTGATCTGGTCGGTTTCGGGCGAGAAGGACCGCGGGTTGGGATCTTCCGCGCGGATGCCGACCTGATAGGTCGTGGTCAGGCCGACCGACAGGGTGGCGCCATTGTCGAATTCATAAACCTCCGATAGCGCCGAGGTGGCGGCCCCCAGGATGCTGCCGGCGAGCGCCGCCCGCAGCGCCAGTCGCCCAGCTTCCGTCAGGCCGCCCCGCTGCCCGACCGCTGCCCTGTTCTTCGCCATCCCCGCGGCCCCCTGCCGATGTTTGCGCGGCGCCTGTTGCGTTTGCCGCTGGTTCCGCCGCTCAGATCCACAGGTCGGTGTTTTCCAGGCCCAGCATCACACCGCCCCAGTTCCGGCCGATCGAGTCGACCTGGTTGGCGGCGTGGGCCTTGCCGGTATGGATGTCCGCCAGGATCCGGGCGAAGGGCAGCCTGTTGAACACGGCCGCGCCGCCGCCCGCCTTGAACAGGCGCAGGGCCAGGTTGGCACAGCGTTCCGGCACATCGGCCGACTGAAAGCGATAGCGCAGGCGGTCGGGCAGCAGGACGAATTCGCCGGCACAGGCCTGGCGGTACATGGTGTCCATGTTCCGGTGCAGGACCAGCTTCATCGTGTCGATCGCCGACGCCGCCTCGGCGCAGGCGAGCTGGGCGCTGGCATCCTCCGCCGTGCGGGAACCGGTGACCGTGGTACGCTTGGCGCCATAGTCGAGGAAGGCGTTCAGCATGGCCTGCAGCGCGCCGATCGACGCGGTCGAGACAGCCCGGATGAAGACCTGCGGGTGGGGCATGCGGAACAGCGGATGGGTGTTCACCGCGTTGCCCGGGCTGTCGCACATCATGCCGTCCATGAACTTGTGCGTGCGGTGCTCCGGCACGAAAGCGTCCTTCACCACGATGTCGTGGCTGCCCGTCCCCTTGAGGCCCAGCGTGTCCCAGGTGTCGACGATCTGATAGTCGGCGCGGGGCAGCAGGAAGGTGCGCATGTCCATGTTGCCCGAGCCGGGCTCGACCTCGCCGCCCAGGAAGATCCACTGGCAGTGCTCGCAGCCCGACGAGAAGCGCCAGCGCCCGTTGAAGATGTAACCGCCATCGACCGGCTGGGCGTTGCCCTGGAGCATGTAGGTGGAGGAGACCAGGACCGAGGTATCCTCGCCCCACACGTCCTGTGCCGCCTTGTCGTCGAACAGGGCGAGCTGCCAGGGGTGGCAGCCGATGACGCCGTAGCACCAGGCGGCGGACATGTCGCCTTCGCCAAGCGTCATCAGCACGTCGTAGAAGACATTGGGATGCATCTCGTAACCGCCCCAGCGCCGGGGCTGGAGGACGCGAAACAGCCCGGCCGCCTGCAGGGCGGCGATGGTGGCCGCGGGCAGCCGGCGGGCGCGTTCCGCCTCGGCCGCCTGTTCGCGCAGGAAGGGGACAAGGGCCCGCGCGCGGGCGCGGATTTCATCCTCGCTGGGAATGCTGGTGTCGAATTCGACGGCGCCATCCATGATCGATCCCCCGTGCTTGTCCTTGCCGGTCTGCCGCCGGCCTCTTTCCAGTAAAGCGATCTTCAGCGCCCCGGCTCGGACCGGCATCGTCTAACCGGACTATTGGCTCAGTTATTGGGTTGAATAAGACGCGTATCGCCTTGGTGAAATCGCAAATACCAACCCGTTGGATGGCGAGAAATCCATCCATTACTGCATAGATATTGGAGCGGATTTGGAATCCGCCGGATTTGCTCTTGTCTGTCCCGCGCGAAGTCTGGCTTCAGGGGGCGCGGATATTCCTTACGCAAGTGTGCAACATCGCGTTACCTCTCGACGAAGGCCCGTTCGAACACATAGTCGCCGGGAACGCCCAACTGGGGCGACATCTTGAAACCCCGGGCGTCCAGCAGGGCCTGAAGATCCTTCAGCATGGCCGGGCTGCCGCAGATCATGACGCGGTCGGTCGCCGGGTCGAGCGGCGGCAGGCCGACATCGGCGAAGACCCGCCCCGATTCGAGAACCTCGGTGATGCGGCCCTGGTTGTCATAGGGTTCGCGCGTCACCAGCGGGTAGTAGATCAGCTTGCCCCGCACCATCTCGCCGAAGATCTCGTCACCGGGCAGTTCGTGGCGAAAGAAATCACGATAGGCGAGCTCGCTCGTGTAGCGCACGCCGTGCATGAGCACGATCTTCTCGAAGCGCTCGTACATCGCCGGGTCCTTGGCCAGCGACAGGAAGGGGGCGAGGCCCGTGCCGGTCCCCATCAGGTAGAGGTGCCGGCCCGGGCGCAGGTCGTCGAGCAGCAGGGTGCCGGTCGGCTTGCGGCTGACCAGGATTTCCTGGCCGGGCTCGAGGTGCTGAAGCCGCGAGGTCAGCTTGCCGTCCTGGACCTTGATGCTGAGGAATTCCAGGTGTTCTTCGTGATTGGCGCTGGCGACGCTGTAGGCGCGCAGCAGCGGGCGGCCGTCGACGGGCAGGCCGATCATGATGAACTGGCCGTTCTCGAAGCGAAGGCCGGCGCTGCGCGTGGTGCGGAAGCTGAATAGGGTCTCGTTCCAGTGGTGCACGTCGAGGACGCGTTCGGTGCCGATGGTCGACATGGCGTTCCCACTCCTCAGAGGCCGAAGCCGCCGGAGACGTTGATCTGCTGGCCGGTGATATAGGCGGCCTGGTCCGAGGCCAGGAACACGGCGGCATGGCCGATCTCCTCGGGCCGGCCGAAGCGCTTCACCGACAGCATCTTCAGCGTCTCCTTGATCCAGTGCTCGTTGAACACGCCGCGTTCCTTCAGCTCCAGGAACATGCCCGCCTCGATGACGCCGATCAGGACCGAATTGGCGCGGATGCCGTTGACGCCCTCCTCGCGGGCGATGCCCTTGACCAACGCCTCGTTCGCCGCCTTGGGCGCAACCGAGAGGCCATCCTTGCGGGGCCACCGCACATGCCCGGCCGAGCCCAGATGGACGAAGGAGCCGCCACCCTTTTCCCGCATATGCGGCACGGCGGCCGAGACGGTGTTGAAGAAGCCGAAGGTCTCGGTCTCGATCGATCGGCGCCACAGGTCCGGGCTCACATCGGCGATGGGCAACTGCTCCACCACCGGGCCGGCGGCGAAGACCACGGTGTGGATCCGGCCATGGTCGGCGACGGCAGCGGCCACCATGGCCCGCACATTGGCCGCATCGGTGAGATCGGTCGAATGGGTGCTGGCTTTGAGGCCCAGGTCGCGGCATTCGCCGGCCAGCGCCTCCGCCACGTCGGCCTTGCGGCGATAGGTGACGGCGATGTCGCTGCCCGCGAGCGCGAAACACTTCGCGACCGCGCGGCCGATGCCGCCGCTGCCGCCCACCACCAGGGTGGCGCCGGCCGGGAACTGCCGGGTTGCCTGGTCGGCCATCAGGCGGCCTCGTCGAGCTGTTCGATCTGCGCGAGAACGGCCGGCTTGAGGCCGGCGCCATCCTCGGTCAGCAGGTCGAGGGCGACGGCCGGCCGACAAAAGAAGCGCACGAAATCGGTCTGCACCCGCTCGATCACGGCGTCGTGCGCTTCGTGCATGCCGTCGGCCACCCAGTTGGCGAGCCTTGTCTGCTGCAGGGCCAGCACCATGCGCGCCTGGTCGGGGCCCTTGCCGCCGACCATGTGACCTGCCGCGATGCCCCAGGCCAGCACCTGCTCGATCGCGGCGATGCCGCGTTCCCAGATCTGCTGCTCGTCGCTCGTGGGCTGGGCGGCGGCGTGATACCAGGCATAGCCTTCCTGCAGGATCAGGCGCAGGTAATCGGTGTGTCCCAGCAGGAACTGCATATGGGCGCGCTGCACCCACAGCATCTGCACCATGGACTGCGGCCGCTCCAGCGAGGCCTGCACCTTCTGCAGCACCGCCTCCAGCATCTCGTTGTCCCGCGCGATCAGGATGGCCCGGTGCAGTTCCCGTTTGCCCGGATAGAACTGGTAGAGCGTGGCGAGCGAGATGCCCGCTTCCCGTGCCACGTCCTGCATCCGCGCACTGGCGAAGCCGCCGTCGGCAAAGACCCGCTCGGCCGCGTCCAGGATGTGCTCGCGCGACAGGGCGTCCTTGGCGGCGCGCAGCGCCTGCGCCGCCTGGGCACGGCGGCGGCCCGCCTCGCTTTCCGCCGGTTCGGCGGTCTTTGGTTCAACGCTCATGTCTTCCGTCGGGCCATTCGTGCAGATCGGGTGCAGGCCATCATTGACAAACAGAACTGTTCTTTCCAAGATAGTAATTGAAATTACCTACTTTGCAAGGGCCGTTACCGGCCCGGTCAAAGCGAAGGGAAGGCGGAACAGGGGCGGCAATGCAGGGCGAGGCCTATGATTTCGTTGTCGTCGGGGGCGGATCGGCGGGCTGCATCGTGGCGGCGCGGCTGGCGGCGGGCGCGCGCGTGCTGCTGCTGGAAGCCGGCGACGCGGCAACCGCGCACCCGGAGACTCAGTCCGCCGACGGCTTCAAGGATGCCTTCAGCAAGGACGCGCTGATGTGGCACCGGATGTCGGCCCCGCAGGCTGATTGCGGCGGCCGCTCGCTCTATGTCGGTACCGGCCGGGTGATGGGGGGCAGTGGTTCGGTCAACGGCATGGTCTATACCAGGGGCGACCGCCGCGACTTCGAAAACTGGCCCGCGGGCTGGCGGTGGCAGGATATCGGCCCCGCCTTCGCCGCCGTGGAGGCGCGCCTGGGGGTGAGGCCGCGCCCGGCGACGCCCTTTGCCCTGGCCTTCATCGATGCGGCGGTCGAGGCCGGCCTGGCCCGCAAGGACGGCCTGAACGACGGCGATCTGGGCGGTGTCGTCGGCGCCAACGACATGAACTACGAGGGCGACACCCGCCGTTCCTCCTATCGCGCCTTCCTGCACCGGCGGGACCTGCCGGGCCTGACCGTGCGCACCGGCGCCGCCGTCCGCCGCATCCTGTTCGACGGGTCGAAGGCGGCGGTCGCGGTGGAATTCGCGGCCGATGGCGCGGTCCACCAGGCGCGCGTCGGCCGGGAACTGGTTTTGTGCGCGGGGGCGCTGGAAACGCCCCGCCTGTTGATGTTGTCCGGCGTCGGCCCGGTGGGCGACCTGGAACGGGTCGGCATCCGCCCGGTGCAGGATGCGCCGGGGGTGGGCCGCCACCTGCAGGATCACCCCAATGTCTGCATGTTCTACCGTGCCCGGGCGCCGATCGATTTCCAGTATCCGCAGGTCTACGGCTTCGACGCCGCCCGCCGCCCGGCCGATGCGCCCAAGGGGCAGGCGCCCGATACCTGCTTTGTCTGCTATGCAGCACCCGCCTCGCTGAAACAGTCGATGGCGCGCATGGTGCCGATCCTGGCGCTGCCCGGCCGGCTCTATCGCCTCGCCTTCCTGCGCAAGCTGCTGCGCGGGCTGATCGACCTGGCCTTCCTGCTGCCGCCCTTGCGCCGGTTCGTGGCCCAAGTCTTCGGCATCGTCGTCATCCTGGGCAAGCCGACCTCGCGCGGGCGCATCACGCTCGCCTCTTCGAGCCCGGACGTGCCGGCGAAGATCGACCTTGGTTACTACGCGACGCCGCAGGATCGCGAGACGATGCGCGCCGGCATCGCCAAGGCGCGCGACATCGCCGCCCGCGCCACCTTGCGTGCCGCCGGCGCCACGCCGCTGTCGGCCGGCGCCAAGCCGGTTTCGGACAAGGCGCTGTGGAAATGGCTGACCGCGGCGACCATGACCACCTTCCACTTCTGCGGCAGTTGCCGCATGGGCGACGACGCCGACAGCCCGGTCGACACCAGGCTGCGGGTCAAGGGCCTGCGCAACGTGCGCGTGGCCGATGCCTCCGTCATCCCGGAAATCCCGGTTTCCGCCCTGAACGCGCCGGCCATGATGATCGGCTGGCGCGCGGCGGACTTCATCCTGCAAGGAGACGCGGCATGAGCCTGCCGAATGTTGCCGCCGCCAATGTGGGACCCCGCTCTTCGCCCGCGGTCATCCACTGTATCAACCCGGCGACCGGCGAATCCCTGGGCGACGTGCTGGTGGCGACGCCAGACGACGTGAGCGCCGCAGTGGAGCGTGCCCGCCTCGCCCAGAAGGCCTGGGGCAGCAGCAGCTTCGCCCAGCGGCGCCGGGTGCTGGGCCATCTGCTGGACCTGGTCGTGAGCAGGATGGACGACATCTGCGGGGCGGTGGTCGAGGACAGCGGCAAGACGTTCGAGAATGCCTTGCTGGGCGAGGTCATGCCCGTGTGCAACAAGATCCGCTGGGTGATGAAGCACGGCGAGCGGCACCTGCGGCCCGAGAAGGTCGGCACCGGCATCCTGCTGCACAAGAAGGGCCGCATCGAGTACCGGCCGCTGGGCGTCGTCGCCTGCATCGTGCCCTGGAATTATCCCTTCCAGAACATCTTCGGTTCCTTCGTGGCGCCCCTGATGGCGGGCAATGCGGTGGTGATCAAGGCGTCGGAAGCGGTCGCCTGGTCGACCCGCTTCTTCCAGACCCTCATCGACGAGGCCCTGCGCCGCGAGGGCTTCTCCGCCGACACGGTGCAGATCATCAACGGCTTCGGCGAGACCGGGGCCGCCCTGGTGCGCGCCCGGGTGCAGAAGATCCTGTTCATCGGCTCGGTCGGCAACGGCCGCCGTATCATCGAAGGCAGCGCGGAACACCTCACCCCCACGGTGATGGAACTGGGCGGCAAGGATCCGATGATCATCTGCGACGATGCGGATCTCGAGCATGCGGTTCACTCTGCCTTGGGCGGCTGCTTCATCAACCTGGGGCAAAACTGCATCGCCTCGGAACGGCTGATCGTGATGGAGGGTATTTACGACCGCTTCGTCGCGGCATTCGGCAAGCGGGCAGGGGCCTTGCGCCAGGGTGTGCCCATCGGCCCCGGCATCCTGGACGTGGGCGCCATCAACACGCGCCAGCAGATGCGCGTGATCGACGAGTTGGTGACGGATGCGCTGGCCAACGGCGCCCGCGCCCTGGTCGGCGGCCGCCTGCCCGAGGGGCCGGGGCAATTCTATCCGCCCACCGTGCTGGTCGATGTGACGCCCGACATGCGTATCGCGCGCGAGGAAGTGTTCGGCCCCGTCGCCCTGATCATGCGGGTGAAGGACGATGCGCAAGCGATCGCGCTGGCCAACGGCACGGATTTCGGCCTGCACTCCTCGGTCTTCACCCGCGACAAGGCAAGGGGGAGCGCATTGCCGCGGCACTCGAGGCGGGCGCCACCTGCATCAACGATTTCGGCCTGTGCTACCTGAACCAGGACCTGCCCTTCGGCGGGGTGAAATATTCAGGCTTCGGCCGCATGAACGGGCGGGACGGCCTGCGTGCCTATACCAACGCCAAGGCGGTGCTCAGCGACCGCCTGCCGTTTCCCATCGTGCCGAGACTCTATCCCGTGGGACCGCGCGACTATGCCAAGGCCCGCCACACCATCCGCCTGATGTTCGGCCGGGGCCTGGGCGCCAAGCTCCGCGCCCTCCTCGGCCTGATGCGCTGACCCTTCGACGACGAGGCACAGTCATGGACACCGATTTCTTCATCATCTGGGGCGTGACGCTCGCCGTGAACGGCTCGATCATGGCGTTCTTCAACTGGATGTCGAACAACCGCCGCTTCGACAAGTACCGCATCCGTATCCCCAAGAGCCCGCAGATCCCGCCCTTACGCAAATGGGTCAACGTCAGCCTGAATGGGCTTTTCTCGACCGTGCTGATGATCGGCTTCTTCTACCTCTTCGGCGACGGGGTGATCTACAAGGGCCTGCCCGGTCCCGCCGGCTTCATCGGTGAGACGCTGGGGGTCCTGCTGCTCTATGATTTCATGTACTACTTCCTGCATCGCTTCATGCACTACAAGCCGGTGCTGAAATACGTGCATCGCACCCATCACCTGATCCGCTTCCCGACCGCGCCCGAGAGCATCTATCTCCACCCGGCCGAGAATTTCGCCGGCCTTGCCCTGCTGCTCCTCGCCATGTGGATCCTGGGGCCGGTTTCGGCCGCTTCCTTCCTGCTCGTGTTCTTCATCTATTCGGTGATCAACGTGCTGGTGCACACCAATTTCGTGTTCCCGCACCCGGCGTTCCGGCTGTTCAACTTCTGGACCACCAAGCACGACACCCATCACTTCCGCATGACCTACAACTACGCCTCGATCTTCCCCTTCTGGGACCAGGCCTTCGGCACCGACAAGTAAGGGACCGGCAATGACCAAGAAAATTCTCATCACGGGGGGCAGGGCTTTGTCGGGCGTGCCCTGGTGGACCGCTTCGCCGACCTCGGCGACGAGGTCACCTGCGCCGACGTGAACGACCGGCCGTTCCGCGGCGATGTCCGCTTCGTGAAGCTGGACATCCGCGATGCGGCCGCAGTTCATGCTGCGCTCGCCGGCATGGACAGCGTCATCCACAATGCCTCGCTGGTCCACACCAAGCACAACCGGGTCGAGGACGTCTGGGCGGTGAACTTAGGGGGCACGGAGAACATCCTGGCCGCCTGCACCGCCCACAAGATCCCCAAGCTGGTCTACATCAGCTCGGCCAGCGCGGTCTACGAGGGCGCGGACATCGAACTGGGCGACGAGACGCTGCCCTATTCCAGCATCTCCCAGGCGCCCTATGCCGACAGCAAGATCGCGGCCGAGAAGAAGGTCCTGGCCTTCAGCGGCACGGGGCCGACCGTCACCTGCGCGATCCGGCCCCATGTCATCTTCGGCGCCGGCGACAACCGCTTCATCCCGGCGATCCTGGACAAGGCCAAGGCCGGCAGGCTCGGCCGGGCCGTGGGCAACCGGGACAAGTTGTCCGACTTCACCTATATCGCCAACTTGGTCGATGCGGTGGTCGAGGCGGAAGCGGCACTCGAACCCGGCTCGCGCCTGTGTGCCCAAGCCTATTTCATCACCAACGGCGAACCCATGGCCTTCTTCGACTTCATCGAGAAGGTGATCGTCGAGCTGCGCTATCCGCCGATCAAGGGCAAGGTGCCCTATTGGCTCGCCTATGGCGTGGCCGCGGTGGCGGAGGCGATCGACACCTTGCGGGGGGCACGCTGAACGCCGAAAACGGCCTGACCCGCTTCTCGGTCCGCTACATGGTTACGCACCATTACTTCAGCATCGAGAAGGCCAAGCGCGACTTCGGCTGGACGCCCAAGGTCACGCTGGCCGAGGGCATCCGCCTGACCGCGAAGGAACTGGTGGCCCGGCAGCCGTCGATCCTCGGGCCGGCCAGGTGACGACTTGGTGGTCGCTACAGCGATCCCACCCAGCGGGCGGCGAGGTCCAGCATGTAGAAGGTCAGCATGCTGGCCGACAGGCCGCCGGCGACGGTCTGCACCAAGGACCAGCGTCGTTCCCGCATCTCGTCGAGGAAGTAGTAGACGGGGAAGCTGGCGATGAAATAGGTGGCATAGATCGCCGAACCCCAGGCCAGCATCACGTCCATCTTCTGGTAGTAGAAGCTCTGCGCGATCAGCGGGTTGGCCATGGCCTTGGTCTCAGCCCAGGCCCAGAAATAGCCGATGGCGAAGACCAGCAGCGGGAACAGTACGGTCCCCAGGGGCAGGGCGCGCAGCCGGCGCAGCACGATGTTGGCCGTCGCGTGATAGGTCATGAAGTAGACGTGGGTATAGGCATACATGATCAAGGGCACCTGCCGGGTGCCGGTGCCGACCAGCGTCGCATCCAGGTTGGTGGTCACATTGGGATAGACATAGACCATGCCCAGCACGTCGAAAAAGTATTCCGAGCCGAAATAATTGCCGAAAAAGCCGAAGACGATGAGGTAGAGGTTGGCCTTGAACCAATAGGCGTCGTACCAGGGTTGCGTGGTGTAACGGCATGCGATCAGGGCCGGGATGATCAGGGCCGGCAGGGTGGTGCCGAAGGCATGGAGCAGCAGGCCGGTGTCGTCGAACGCCTGGTCCCAGCCGGTCAGCATCATCATGGCCATGGAGGCCATCCAGACGGGCGAGTAGAGCAGGAAGAATTTCTCGACCCAGGCCTTGTCCGGGTTGCCGGAGAACCAGGTGCCGCCCATCGATCAGCGTCCCGTCAGCGCGATGCGGGCGATCGCGATCGTGTTGCGCAGCTTCTGCAGGCGCGAGGGTTCGGGGTGCAGGCGGCGATGGCCGGGCAGCAGCCTGCCCTTGGCCTGCTGATGGATCTTCTCCTTCACCACCGGGCTCAGCACGCCGGCGCCGGCAAGCTGGAAGAAGCAATCCTTGGCATTTCCTAAGTCGAAGAAGTCGCGCTGCCACTGCCATTGCCAGTTGCCGCCGTATTCGAACCAGGAACCGCCGATGCCCGCGATCTCGTAATAGCTGCCGTCAGGCCGCTGGTAGGGCGCCCGCTGCTTCCAGAAGCCGACGACCGTGCCGCGCTTCTCGTCGATGATGATGTCGTGGTAGGGGTATTCCCACGCCTCGAACCCCTTCATCTGATAGCCGATGGCGACATCGCGGATCTCGGCGCGGCCGCTCGCCACGAATTCCTCGTTCGGCCCGATGTTCCAGGAATAGACCGCGTTCTCGGTATAGAACTGGGCCAGGCCGGTCCAGTCGCCCGCCTTCTCGCAGTCGATATTGCCCTGCAGCCAGCGTTCGACCATTTCCTCAAGCTCGGCCCGCGGCCAGGACCGGTTCGGCGGTGTGATCGACACCACGCGCTTGTCGCCCATTGTGCTTCTCCCCTCTCGTATCGCTTCAAGCCAGGCGGCCCGCGAATTTCTTGTCCAGATGGCCGGCCCTGACCAGCCAGCGTATCGTATCGCCGAAGGTCTCCTCGCCGCTGCGGAAGTGCATCCCCGTGCGCTTCAGGATGCGGTCCGAACTGGCGACCGCCCATTCGGTCACGTAACCCATGGCCTCGCGCGAGACCTGGGTGTCGAACGGCACCACCTTGCGGACCAGGTCGGTCACGCTGCCCATGGCGCGCAGCACCGATCCCGGCATGCGGGGACCGGCGATGCGGCGGCCGGTCAATTGTTGCAGCAGGCGGTGGAAGTCCGCCCAGGGATAGTAATTGCCGCCCACGATGTAGCGGCTGGCCTCGAAATCATTGGCGGCCGGATGTTCCAGCAAATGAACATGGGCCAGCGCCAGGTCGCGCACGTCGATGCCCTGAAGCCCGGTGGAGGTGCGCGGCACCACCCGGACGAAGGAGGCGACGCCATGGTTCGCCTCGCTCAGCTTGGGGTCGTCCGGGCCGAAGATGCCGGCCGGATAGGTCATCTGGATCGGCATGCCGGCCGCCTGCATCCCGCGCACATGGGCGTCGCAATCGCGCTTCGATCGGGCATAGGCCTGCACCGGGTTGCCCAGCGGGGTCGCCTCGTCGATCCGCGAGACACCGGGCTGGAACAGCACCGAGAGGCTGGAGACATAGACGATGCGCCCTACCCCTAAGCGGCAGGCGGTACCCAGCACGGATTCGATGCCGGCGACGTTGTTGCGATAGATCTCGGCCCCGCGCTTGGGGTCGACGCTGACCAGGGCGGCGGCATGAAACACCGCGTCGCATCCCGTCATGTTCGCCTCGACCAGGGGCTGGTCGCGCATGTCGCCGATCACCAGATCATCCACCCGGTGACCTGCTCTGGCGAAATAGGCGCGCACCTCCGCGGCCGAACGAACCAGCAGGCGCACCTCGTGGCCGGCCTCTATCAGGGCCCTTGCCGTATGGGCGCCGACGAAGCCGGTCGCGCCGGTGACGAAGACTTTCATGGTCCGTGGCGCACGATGCGCAGGGCCGCATTGGGGCAGTGCAGTGCGGCGAGTTGCACCTTCTCCAGTTCCGCCTCGCTGACCTCTTCCTTCAGCAGTTTCAGGATGCCGTCGTCGCCGACCTGGAAATGCGCGGGCGACTCCCCCGTGCACACCGCATGGCCCTGGCAGAGCTGGCGGTCGACCATCACGGTGATGGCCGGCATTTGTACCGCCGCCGGCTGGTGCGCCGGGGCCGGGCAGCCCGAGGCCTTGGCCGGTGCCCCCGATGCGCCGTAATCGCTGGCGATGCCGGCGGGATCGCGCCGGCGATAGCGCACCCGACACGGTTCCTTCGGCTGCACGATCATGTCGGCATAGTTGTCGACATAGGTCTCCGGGGCATCGACCAGTTCGAACTCGTAGCGGCGCAGCAGCACGGCGAAGATCGCCTTGATCTGGAACAGGGCGAAGGCATTGCCCGAGCATTTGTGCTTGCCCCCGCCGAAGGGCTGGTAGGCCATCAGGTTCTTGTCCTCGCGCCGCTCGGGCGCAAAGCGGTCGGGATCGAAGGCATAGGGGTTCGAGAACAGGTGCGACAGGCGGTGGGTCACCGGCGGGCAGGCCCAGACCATCTCGCCCGCCTTGATCGTGTAATTCTTGAAGCGCAGGTCTTCCGCGACCTTGCGCATCAGGATGATCAGGGGCGGATGCAGGCGCAGCACCTCCTTCACCACATTCTCCAGCATGGGCATGTCGCGCATGCTGTGGAAGCTGACCTCACCCTTGCGGCCCAGCAGGCCGTCCAGCTCGTCCCGCGTGCGTTTCAGGATATGGGGATGCTTGAGCAGTTCCAGCAGCACCCAGGCGGCGGTGCCGGAACTGGTGTGATGGCCGGCGAAGATCGCACCGACCAGCAGGCCGGTGATCTCGTTCTCGTCGAGCTTGGTGCCGTCGTCATAGCGCATGTCGATCAGGGTCTGGAACATGTCACTGGGCTTTTCGGCCTGGTTCGCCCGCTTGCGCACGATGGCGCCGACCAGTTCCTGCAACCGCTTGCGTGCCCTGTCGCGCTTGCGGAACTTGGGGATCGGCAGATGGGGGAAGTGGTAGGCGAGGGGGTGTACGCCCTGTTCCAGGTCGTGATAGATGCTGGCGAACTCCTCGCTCAGCTCATAGCGGAACTCGCGGCCCAGCAGGCAGTGGCTGGCGGTATTGATGGTGAGCTGCTTCATGAACGCGACGAGGCCGATCTCGCCTGAATCGCCCCAGTCGGCGATGATGTGTTCGACCTCGCCCACGATCTTGTGGGAATGGTCGCGCATCGCCTCGACGCGCAGCGAGGGCATCAGCATGCGCAACTGTTCGTTCTTGCGCGCGATGGGCGCATCGAACACCAGGCCCTGGCCGAAGATCGGCGTCATCAGCTTGTAGGCAGCCGACTGGTCCAACTGCTCGTCGGAGGAGCGGTAGAAGAGTTCGCTGGCCTCGTCCCCGGTCAGCAGGACGATTCTTTGGCCCAGCAGCTTGAACGAGGTGATCTCGCCGCCTTGCCGGGCCACCTTCTCGACGAATTTGAAGGGGTTGCTGGCGAAAGACAGCATGTGGCCGAACCAGGGAAACCCTCCCTTTGCCGCCGGCGGCGCCGCGCCGCCGCCCTGCACCGATGCCTGGATGCTCATGCCGCCCCATATTCTTCCGCACGGGCAGTGTTCTCCCTGTCCTGCCAGCGAACATATACATATTAACGTAAAGTGTAAAGTTGTAAATTGAGCGGCGACCCGGCGCGGGACAAGGTTGCAACTAGGCCGATCGCAGCGCTTTCCGGCGGACGGGAGGTTCCGCGCGGCCGGCGGACTCCCGCATGGCTGCCTCGTAACCCTCGACGCGGTACAGGTGCGCCAATTCGTCGATCGCCGCCGGAATGGCAATGAACGGCGCAACGATCCAGGGCACGTTGAGGCCGACGAATTTCAGCCAGAAGCCCACGGCGCCCTGCTGAATGTTGACCCAGCCCACATGCCATTCGGCGACAAAGAACACGCCCGTCATATAGGTCAGGCCGATGCCGATGATCAGCGCCATCCAGCAGGCGGCAATCCTGTTCTTGAAAGTCTTGCCGAATTTATACAGGTACCAGGCCAGCAGCTCGAAAGGCCCTGAGAACCCGGCCATGAATTCAAGGCCGGCGATGGTGGGGCTCGAGGTGAGATAACGCGTGTCGGCGCCGCCATAGACCCACCAGGCCCAGAGATACCTGTCCTCGACACCGATGTCGTGGACGACTCCGGTCAGGTCCAGGAAGAACCAGGGGAGTTCCCAGAAGGTCTGGGCAATGCCGGAGACGAGCAGCCAGACAAAGCCGAACTCGGACCATTTCTCGAGACGCGTGCGCTTCTCCCCCGAACCATCCACCAGCGCGATGAACGGCACGAACAGGATGGCGAGGATCACCCACGAGGAATAGACGTCGATCGGGGTTCCCGGGATGACGCCTAGCGCCACCAGCGCATAGGCGCCGCCGGCAAACATCAGCGTCAGCAGCAGCGACAGCCGGTAGATCCATTTCCTGGCGCCGCTGGCGCCCCGCCCCAAATTCGGATGCAGGTCACGCATTGAGGCCCCCCGTTGATTGGCCAAGCGCGAACTGAAATATACAAATATACAATATTAGTCAATATGTATAGTCGCGGCCCTCCAATCCCTGTCGCGGCCTGCTCAACCGAACTTGAACAGGACGCCGTAGCCGCCGCGGGGATAGTTCCATTCGATCTCGCCGCCGTCGGCGGTGAGCACCCGGCAGGTGCCGCATTCCATGCAGCCGTCGGGCACGACCTCGACCTGGCCGCGATCGTTGGTGGAATAGCAGCCGGCAGGGCAGACATGGGTCAGCGCCACCAGTGCCGCCGAGGGCGTCTCGTGCGGGCGCACCTTGATGTGGGGCCGCCCGGCATCGACCAGGTAGCGGTTGACGTAGAG
The DNA here is from genome assembly GCF_003590945.1 of Oleomonas cavernae. Lineage (NCBI taxonomy): Bacteria > Pseudomonadati > Pseudomonadota > Alphaproteobacteria > Acetobacterales > Acetobacteraceae > Oleomonas > Oleomonas cavernae. Next base: position 372,259 of record NZ_QYUK01000011.1, read on the forward strand.
CTTTTCCTCGACCTTCACCACCGCCGTCATCGCCAGGCCCTCGCCAGTTTGAAAGCATCGCCGATAAGGCCGAGCAGGCCCCGGTTCTTGCGGAAGGAGGTGACGATCTGGCGCTCCTTCTCACGTTTTGCCACGCCGTCGACCCGGAACCAGCGTTGTGCCGCTTCGTTGATCAGGCGCGGATAGGTGCCGAAGACATTGGCCGCATTGCCGTGAAGGAAATTGGGGATGTCCTTGTATTTCTTCAGGTCCTTCATGACGAAGGAGTCGTCGAGCGTCTTGCGGTAGAGTGCCAGATCCGCCTTCGAGAAGTCCGAACGGATCTGGCGCAGGCGGATGATGGTCTCGGCCGCGACCCGCCCCGTGGTCATGGCCAGGTTGGAACCTTCCCGGTGTACCGCGTTCACGAAGTGGCCGGCGTCGCCGACGATCAGCCAGCCGTCGCCGTGGATCTCCGGGATGTGGCGATAGCCGCCCTCGGGATCAGATGGGCGGCATATTCTTTCACTTCCGATCCTTCCAGCAGCGGCTTCACGCTGGGATGGTTCTTGAAGGCTTCGAGCAGGGCATAGGGCGTCGTCTGGTTCTGCGCGAAATCCGAAACCATACAGCCGATGCCGACCGACAGGGATTCCTTGTTGGTGTAGATGAAGGCGGTGCCGGTCATGCCGTTGGTAACCGTGCCCATCACCTCGATCACGACGCCTTCGTCGCCTTTGAGGTTGAAGCGCTGCTCGATCACCTCCTGTGGCAGGAAGTGCATCTCCTTGACCGCCAGGGCCACCGCTTCGGGCTTCAACTCGGGGCGGAGGCCGGCCCGGTTGCCGACGAGGCCGTTCACGCCCTCCGCCAGCACGACGACGTCGGCATGGATGATGGCGCCGCCCCGGTCGGTGCGCACGCCGATGACCTTGCCCCTGATATCGCGGACGAGGTCGGTCACCGTCGTCTCGCACAGCACCGTCGCGCCGGCCTCGCGCACCCGGCGATTGAACCATTTGTCGAACTGGGCGCGGATGATCGTGTAGCGGTTGGGCTTCTCTTCGTTGAAGTCTTCCGAACGGTAGTGCATACCGACATAGGAAGTATCGTCCAGCATCCACAGTCGCTGTTCGATGACGTGGCGCTCGAGGGGCGCGTCCTCGCGGAAATCGGGGATCACCTTCTCCAGCGCGTCGGCATAGAGGATGGCACCCTGGACGTTCTTGGAGCCCGGGTATTCACCGCGTTCCAGTTGCAGTACCTTCAGCCCCGCCTTGGCCATGGTATAGGCGGCGGCGTTGCCTGACGGGCCGGCACCGACCACGATGGCGTCGAAGCGTTCCTCGCTCATGCTTGGGCCTCCTTCAACTGGCGAGACGGTGGACGGACAGGCGCTGACGGAATGCGGCGGTCAGCGCCGGCAGCAGTTCGACGGCGTTGGCGACGATCCCGATCTGGGCGAAATCGAAGATCGGCGCCTTCGGGTCCGTATTGATGGCAACGATCAGGTCCGCGCCCTCGACCCCCACCCGGTGCTGGATCGCGCCGGAGATGCCGGCCGCGATATAGAGCTTGGGGCGAATGGTCTTGCCGGTCTGGCCGATCTGGCGGTCGGCGGTGATCCACCCTTTCTGCACCAGCGGGCGCGAGCCGCCGTAGTCGGCACCGAGCACGCCGGCCAGATCCTTCACCAGTTGGAAATTCTCGGCCGACTTGAGGCCGAGGCCGCCGGCGACCACGACGTCGGCATAGGCGAGCTGGGCCTTGTCGGTATCGCGGTCGGGAATGAACTGCAGCACCTTGGTGATGATGTCGAGTTCGGTCATGTCGAGGCCGTGGTCGACGATCCGGCCCGACCGCCCCGGTACCGCCGGCGGCATGGCCATCACGCGCGGGCGAATGGTCGCCATCTGCGGCCGGAAATTCAGCGTGTGGATGGTGCACAGCAGGGAGCCGCCAAAGGTCGGCCGCGTCGCGGCCAGCGAGCGTTCGTCATCGATCGCAAGCTCGGTGCAGTCGGCGGTGAGGCCGGTCAGCAACGTGGTGGCGACGGAACCCGCAAGATCCCGGCCGAGCGTGGTTGCGCCCAACAGCACGATCTCGGGCTTGTAGGTGTTGACAAGATCGGTCAGGGCCTTGGTATAGGGCTCGTTCCGGTAGTGCGCCAGCACGGGGTCGGCAACGCGGTAGACCAGGTCGGCACCGTGCTCGAAACAGGCCCGCGCGGCTTCGCCCAGCTCGTCGACGTCGCCCCCGATCAGCACGCCGGCGAGTTCCACTTGCAGCTTGTCGGCCAGTTTCCGGCCTTCGCCCAGCAGTTCCAGGGAAACCGGGTGGATGTGACCGTGCTCGTATTCGATGAAGACCCAGACGTGCTTGTAGGACTTGAAGCGGTCGGGCAACTCCTTCTTCATGCCGGCGCGACCGGCGGCCGGGGCCTGTTGGCGGGGGGCGTCGCTCATCCTTCCATCCTCCTCAGAAGCCGGCCGACAGGCGCCGAAGATCGGCGTCCAGCGCGGGGTTGCGATCGAGGATCGCGGCGATCAGGGCATCGGCCATCTGGGCGCCGTTCCTGCCGTCGGTCTCGATCAGTACCGCCTTTTCCGTCCGCGCGCTGGGGGCGAAGACTTTCTTCACCACCGTGGGCGAGCCGCGCAGGCCGCATTTCAGGAGCTCGGTAATCCCGGCATCGGCCGCGTTCCAGGTGGTGACTCCGGCCCGCGCCGCACGCAGCGCGTCCGCAAGCGAGCCGCGGCGGATCTCGTTGGTGCCTTCCAGCATGGTGATCAGCACAGGCAGTACGGTCTTCAGCACCTGCACCCCGCCTTCGGCTCGGCGCTCCACCGTGATCTCACGCGTGTCCGCGTCGATGCCGGCGATGCGCGAGACATAGGTGAGCTGGTTGAGGTCGAGACGCTTGGCGATGCCCGGGCCGACCTGCGCGGTGTCGCCGTCGATCGTCTGCTTGCCGGTGAAGACGATGTCGACCGGACCGAAAGTCTCGCCGATTTTCGCGATCGCCGACGACAGGGCGAAACTGGTCGCCAGCGTGTCGGAACCCGCGAAGTAGCGATCGGTCAACAGCACTGCCCGGTCTGCCCCGAACGTCAGCGCCTTCCGCAGCGAATCTTCCGCCATGGGCGGGCCCATGCACAGCACCGTGACCGTGCCGCCCAGCTTGTCGCGCAGGGTCAGTGCCGCCTCCAGGGCGAAGAGATCATAGGGGTTGATGATGGTCGGCACGCCCTGGCGCATGATCGTGTTGTGGACGGGATGGACGCGGATCTGTGCGCTGTCGGGCACTTGCTTGATACAAACGACGGTGTGCATCCGCTCCTCCTGCTGCCGGCCGACGGCCGCAAATGATGTTTCGCAAGACTCGTGCCAGAGACTGTTCCTCGCCATTTCAGGGGCTTGCAGGCCGACAGCCATGTCGGCTTCGCGACAAGCCTCAACCCTTTCGTACGCCGAGGGCGGAAAGCGGCACGAAGCTACGGCCCTTGGGACGCACGGCGTCCTTCAGCACCTTGAACACGCGCTGGTCGAGGGGGAGGAGGCGGCGAAATCGGCATAGGCGTTTTCGAGATCGGCCCGGGCGCGCAGGTAGACGGCGTCGTCCGAAAGGCCATTCAGATCCTCGCGCCGCAGGTAATCGCCCATGCGGCGCAGGATGTGCAACCGGGCGACGTTCAGCACCGCGGGATCGTAGCCGACGTCGAGGAAGGCGAAGAATTCCTCGGCGGCCGACATGCGTGTCAGGGTGTCGATCAGGCTCATGGCAAGTCCTCCTGCGCCGGCTGGCGGTCGCGGGTCTGGTAGTGGGCGAGGCGGGTTTCGAGGAAATCGATGCGGTCGATCAGAGCGGCGATCGCTTCGCCCACCGGGTCGGGCATCAGGTGATGCTCGAGGTCGATGCGGCCGTCGACGCGGCGGCGCTGATCCGCCGGGCGGACGATGCGGCCGGGAATGCCGACGACGGTCATGCCCGGCGGCACGTCCTCCATCACCACCGCATTGGCACCGATGCGCGCGCCACGGCCCACGGTGATGGGCGACAGGATCTTGGCCCCGGCGCCGATCAGCACGCCGTCCTCGACCGTCGGATGGCGCCGGCCCGGCGACCAGCTCGTGCCGCCCAGGGTGACACCGTGATAGAGCGTCACGTCGTCGCCGATCACCGCCGTCTCGCCGATGACAACGCCGGCGCCATGGTCGATGAACAGGCGCTGGCCGATGGCCGCACCGGGATGAATGTCGACATTGGTCAGGAAGCGGCCGAACCACGACAGCAGCCGGGCGGGAAAGCGCACCCCCGTCCGCCACAGCCGATGGGACAGGCGGTGGATCATGACGGCATGGACACCGGGGTAGGTGCAAAGAATTTCGAGGCTGAAGCGGGCGGCCGGGTCTCGTGCCTTCACGCAGGCGACATCCTGCCGCCAGGTGGCGAGGAGGCCGGGCGCGCGCGGTGGCGCATCGTCGGGGGCGGCGGTGATGTCCACCATCACTCCGCCCCCATCAGGACACCCGGCTGGGCGCAATGGGCATAGATTTCGAGAAGGTCGCTGTTGCCCACGGTGCGCTTGGTGCGGCTGGCTTTTTCCCGCACCTTGGCCAGCACGGCGCGGGCGCGGCATTCGTCAGCGGCAAGGCCAAGCCCCTTCAGGGCGGCGAAGACGGCGGACAGGCCGGAATGCTTGCCCAGGACGATTTCCCGCCGCCGGCCGAAGCGCGCCGGCGACAACGCCTCATAGGTCGCCGGGTCCTGCAACAGGCCATGGACATGGATGCCGGATTCATGAGTGAAGACGCCCGCGCCGACGATCGATTTCGCCATGGGGATCGGCCGGCACGACGCGGCGGCGACGATATCGGCGAGGCCCTGCAGCCGGGCGAGATCGACGCCGGTGCGCCGCCCCTGCGTCTGGGCCAGTGCGGCGACGACTTCCTCCAACGCGGCATTGCCCGCCCGCTCGCCCAGGCCGAGCACGCAGACCGAGGCGTGATTGGCCCCGCCCTGCACCGCCGCCAGCGTGTTGGCGGTGGCGAGCCCCAGATCGTCGTGGCCGTGGAACTCGATCTCCAGATCGGTTTCGGCACACAGGCGCCGCGTGATCGCATAGGTCGCGAAGGGATCGAGAATGCCGAGCGTATCGGCGAAGCGGAAGCGGTGGGCGCCGGCCGCTTCCGCCACCTGCATCGCGGTGCAGACGAAGCCGAGATCGGCCCGGCTGGCATCCTCCCCGCCCATGGCGACCTCGAGGCCGAGATCGCGGGCATGGCGGATCACCCGGTCGATCCGGCGCAGCACGTCGGCCCGGTCGCTATGGTACTTCGCCCTGATCTGCAGGTCGGACAGGGGAACCGACAGGTTCACGCGGGCCAGGCCGGTGCGCAGGGCGGCCTCGACATCCGCCTCGGTCATGCGGCACCAGGCGATCGCCTCGGCATGGGTCAGGCTTTCGGCGACGGCGGCGATCGAGTCGATTTCAGCCGGTCCCATGGCGGGGGTGCCGGCCTCGATCTCGTCGACGCCGGCCTCGTCGAGGGCACGGGCGATCGCCAGTTTCTCGTCGAGGGTGAAGGCGACGCCGGGGCCTGTTCGCCGTCACGCAGCGTGGTGTCGTTGATGACGACGGCGGGAAGATGCACGGGGGTCATGGCACGCTGTCCTTTCGTGGTCAGGCATAGGTCGGGTTGAAGGCGGCGGCGGGCGCCGGTCGGTCCTGCCCTCTCTCCTTCCAGAAGGGGGAGAGGGAGCGCAGGTTGGCGATGATGCCGGGCATCGCCTCGAGCACGCGGTCGACATCCTCGTCCCCGTTTTCCCGCGAGAAGGAGAAGCGGATGGCGCCGTGGGCCGCCGTATAGGGCACCTTCATGGCGCGAAGGACATGGGAGGGTTCGAGCGAGCCCGAGGTGCAGGCGGAGCCGGAAGAGGCGGCAATGCCCGCCCGGTTGAGGAGGAGGAGGATGGCCTCGCCCTCGATGAACTCGAAGGCGATGTTGGCGGTGTTGGGCAGGCGGTGCTCGGGATCGCCGGTCACGAAGCTGTTGCCGATTCGCTGCAACAGGCCTTGTTCCAGCCGGTCGCGCAGGGCCTTCACCCTGGTCTGCTCGTCGAGCATGTGGGCAAGCGCCAGCTCCGCCGCCTTGCCCAGGCCGATGATGGCCGGCGCATTCTCGGTGCCCGCCCGCCGCCCGCGTTCCTGGTGGCCGCCGCGGATCAGCGGGCGCAGGCGCACGCCCTTGCGGACGTAGAGCGCGCCGATGCCCTTCGGCCCATGCAGCTTGTGGCCGGATAGCGACAGCATGTCGATCTCGGTCGATTTCAGGTCGATCGGCAGCTTGCCCACCGCCTGAACCGCGTCGGTATGGAACAGGGCGCCGGCCTCATGGGCCATCTCCGCCAGCCTCGCGACCGGGAACAGGGTGCCTGTCTCGTTGTTCGCCCACATGATCGAGGCGATCGCCGTCTTCGGCCCCAGCGCCTTGCGATAGGCCTCGACATCGAGCCTGCCCTTGGCATCGACCGGGATGCGGTGGACGGTGGTGCCCTTGTGCTTCTCCAGCCAGTCGCACAGCGCCAGAATCGCGGGATGTTCCACCACCGAGGTGATCACCTCGGTGCGCTGGCCTTGCGTTTCCAGGGCCGAGAGGATGGCGGTATTGTCGGATTCGGTACCGCCCGAGGTATAGATGATCTCGTGGTCGTGCTCGGCCCCGAGCAGCGCCTGCAACTGGCGCCGCGCCGTCTTCAGCGCCCCGCCGACCGAGGCGCCGAAGGCGTGCATGGACGAGGCATTGCCGAACTGCTCGGTGAAGAAGGGCAGCATGGCGGCGACGGCCGCCGGGTCGACCCGGGTGGTGGCGTTGTTGTCGAGATAGACGGGACGCATGGCGACCTCCATGACCGGGATCAGACGGGGATGACGCGCAAGGGCTGGCCGAGTTTTTCGATCAGCCGCTCCTGCACGCCGTTCACGGTGATGCTGGCCATCTGGCAGCCGACGCAGGCGCCCGACAGTTTCACCATCACCCGGTCGCCTTCGACATCGATCAGTTCGCAGTCGCCGCCGTCCTGGCGCAGGAAGGGGCGCAGGCCCTCGATCGCTTCCTCGATCAGGCGGATGCGCTGGAGGTTGGTCAGCTTCGGCTTCGATACCGGCTCCAGCTTGATCGCGAGGGGCGACTTGCCCGCCTTGGGCCGGCGCACCGGGCGCGCAGCCTGGTCGGGGTCGAAGGCTTCGGCCGCGTCGAGCAGGCCTTCCGCGACCATGGCGGCATTGGTCTTGACCAGGACCTCCTCGATCCCCTCGATGCAGGTGGCGCAGGAGCCGCCCGCCTTGGTGAAATGGGTGACCTGTTCCAGCGTGGTCAGGCCGTTCATGCGCACGGCCCGCTCGATCATGCCTTCGTCGACGCCGAAGCACTTGCAGACCAGGGCGCCTTCCTCGTGGTCGTCCTCCCAGGCCTCGCCGCGGTAATTGGCGACGGCGGCGCGCAGCGCCTCGTAACCCATGACGGAGCAGTGCATCTTCTCGGGCGGCAGGCCGCCGAGGAAATCGGCGATGTCCTGGTTGGTCAGGGTCAGCGCTTCGGCGATGGTCTTGCCGATGATGAGTTCGGTCAGCGCCGAGGACGAGGCGATGGCCGAGCCGCAGCCGAAAGTCTGGAACCGGGCGTCGGTGATCGTGTCGGTGGCGGGATCGACCTTGATCATCAGGCGCAGCGCGTCACCGCAGGAAATGGCGCCGACGTCGCCGATACCGCTGGCGTTCTCCATCACACCCGCATTCTTCGGGTTGTAGAAGTACTCCTGGACCTTTTCGCTGTATTCCCACATGGCGCGTCTCCTCAGCCGAAAGACTTGCCGCAGGAGCACTGCGAGGATGCTTGCGGATTGTCGAAGGTGAAGCCCGAGCCTTCGAGCGCCACGACGAAATCGATCGTCGTGCCCTCGATGACCGGCTTGCTCTTTTCGTCGATGAAGACTTTCACGCCGTCCTGTTCGGCGACGATGTCGCCCGGCTCGGCGGCGGCGACGAGGCCCATCATATATTTGAAGCCGGCGCAGCCGCCCGCCTCCACCATCACGCGCAGGCCTTCGACCGGCTCGGCCGAGCCCGAGATCGCAGTCCTGACGGCATTCACGGCACTCTGGGTCAGATGGATCATGGCGATGTTCCCAAGATTGGTCGAAAGACACATCGCAAGGCCCGTGCCAAGCAACGGGCCCTTGATTTTGCATAGGTTTTTCGGATCGCGCGATTGTCGGCTTTGCGCCTTTGTCGGGTTTGCGACAGGGACGGACCCGGGCCGGCCGCGGGCCTCGTCAGGCGGTGGCGCGGAGGTCCATGCCGCGCCGGCTACGGGCCATCAGGCTTTCGCCGTCCTCGGTGCCGAAGCAGGTCTCGAAGTCGTCGCATTCGCTGCAACTGGGTGCGGTACACAGGCGATAGCCCTCGTCGCGACAGATCATGCGGTAGAGGAATTTCTTCCACTTCATGTCTTGCGCATTCTTGCGCGACAACGGTTCGAAATGCCGCTCCATCAGCCAGGACAGTTCCCGCCGGTTGCGCAGGCCGAGATCCTGCCACAGGTGATTGGGCCGCTGGGCCCGGCGGGCGATCATCGCGGCAAGGGCGGCTTCGAGCGGATCGCCCTCGCAAGCGTGGCGAAACAGAAAATCGCGCAGGCAGGCCTCGTCATCCGCCAGCGTCACCTCGGCAAGGGGGAAGCGCTCGAATTGCGGGCGGGCGGCGGGAAAGACCGCGTCGACAAGGCCGAGGAGCTCGGCCGCGCCAAGGCCGATGCGCTCGCCCGGCGAGACCTTGTCGCGCAGCGCCTCCTCGAGAGACAGCGACAGGATCGAGGCGACGACATGGGCATCGAAAGCCTCGCAGGCCGGCCGGCCGCCGGCGCCCATCAGCCAGTCGTAGAGATCTCGGGCCTTCATCGCCGCCTCCTCAGGCCGCGCCGTGGCGCTGGCAGTTGGTGGGGCAGACCCGGGCACAGGCGCCGCAGCCGATGCAGGCGCCGGCATCGACCAGGGCCATGACCTTGCGCTCGATATCGTCCTCGTCCGGATCGACCAGCTCGTCCTCGTCGGTCACGCCCATCAGGGTCATCACGCCCCGGCCGCAGACCTTGTAGCAGCGGCCGCAGCCGATGCAGACCCTGGCATCGATGGCGAGAAGATAGTCCGGCGTCCAGGCGCGGCCGTCGCGTGTCTGCGTTTGCATCTGCGGGCTCCTTCTAGGCGGCCTCGAGGCGCTTCAATTCGGCCCGCTTTGCTTCGAGCGTGGCGAAGGCCTCGAGGGCGCGGGCGGCGATTTCCGGGATCTGCTGCCAGTTCACCGGCAGATCTTCGGAAAGGTCGTGCAGGTCCATCTTGGCCTGGGTCGCCTTGGCCGAGAGCTTCCTCAGCTCCGCCTTCAGCAGGTCGATATCGGTCATGGCGGCCTCCGTCAGGCGCGGGCGACGTCGGGGAACTGCGCGATCACGGCGGCGGCCTGACCGGTCGCCTTCATGCCTTCGGCGGCCAGCATCTCGACATCCTCGAAGCCGAAACGATGGACGTCCCGCAAGCTTTTCGAGAAGGCGACCAGCCGGCCGACGAGCAGGACGACGCGGCCAAAACCCTCGTGGCTCATCTTCATCATCGGGCTGGCCATCAGGCCGCACTGCTTTTCGATGGTGAGGCCCACTGCCTTGTAGAATTTCTCCACCCGGTCGATCGTGTCTGGGTCGGGGTCGCCCATGATGGGCATCGCCCGCTTTTCCGCCTTGGTGACGATGTAGTCCTCGAGCAGGCGGGCGTCGCCGCGATTTTCCCAGGCGCCGTAACTGTCCTCGGCGCGGATCAGGCTCACCAGGCTCTGCACAAAGGGGCTGTCCAGGGCCGCGGGCACGGCGATTGGGGCAAGGGCGGTCATGTTCAATCCTCCTCGTCGAGATAGGCCATGGAGCGTTCCGGCTGCGCCGACATCACCTTGCGCAGCCAGGGCGGCGGATTGCCGGTCATCATGGTCTGCACCTTGGCGATAATCGCTTCGATCGGCTCGGGCGCCGGCAGTTTCACCGGGTGGATGCGGGCATTCACGACCTTCACCGCCGACGGCCCGCCGATGGCGAGGCAGAACAGCAGGTTGCAGCCGCGCAAGGCGTCGACCTTGGGGCCGATCCGGTCGTCGCCCTCGTTTCGGTGCTTGCCGGATTCGTCCGAGACCGTGCCGAACTCCACCGCCTCGACGAAGCGAGAATCCTGCGGCGTTACGTCATAGACGGCGAATTTCCGTGCCGAGCCGAAATGGGCGTTCAGCGCCTTCATGTCTTGCGTCGCGATGGCGATGCGCAGGCGCGGCACGGTTTCCGGCGCCGACTCGGGCGCGGTCTCAACAAGTTGCAATCGGCGCATGGCGCATGTCCTCCAGGGGCGGTGCGGGCATGGGCGCCAGCACGTCGGCGAAGTCGGCCGGCCCCTTCTCGGGGCGCACGGCGATGAAGAGATTGGCGATGTCGGCGATCAGGTCGCGGGTACCGCGATAGAGGATGCGGCAGCGATGCTGCGCACCCAGCCGGTCGAAGATCGGGAAGCCGACACGCAGGAGCGGCACGCCCAGCCGCTCTGCCGCCTGGCGGCCATGGGCATGGGTGACCAGCAATTCCGCCCCCCGTGCCGCCGCGGCGGCCTCGAAATCGCCGAGGTCGCCGATGATCACCTCGTCCGCGGGGATGTCGCCCAGCGCCGGCGAATTGCCGGTGCTGGCGACGGCGACCACGACCGCCGCCCCCAGGCCACCGAAGAACAGGCTCAGGCTGCGCAGCAGATCCGGGTCGGCGGCGATGGCGATGCGCCGGTCGCCGAAGTGGAAATGGCCGTCCAGCATCATGTCGACCAATTGCGATCGCCGCCGTTTCACGCTGGCCGGCACCGGCTGGCCCGAGAGATGGGACAGCAGGGTGACCAGGCTGTCGACCGGGGCGAGGCCGGTCAGGCTGGCAAACAGCGTGGTCGGCACGCCGGTCAGGCCCTGCAAGGCCTCGGCGGGCGGGCGCATATGATGGCCGATGGCGATCGTGTGCAGTGCCCGGCCCATCTCGGCGATATCGCCCACCTTGGTCCCGCCGCTGGTCGGGCCCGAGTACTGCTCGTTCACATGGCCGTCGAGGGACCCCGAAACATCGGGCAGCACCGCCGCGGTAAAGCCGAAAGCGGCGATCAAGTCACGTAATTCCTCGATATCGCCCGAGGTGAGATGAACGCCAGGCAGCACGTTGATCTGGCGAAGCGGCACGTCGCGCCGCTCGCCCGGGATCACCAGGCCCTCGATGATCGCGGTCACCGCCGCGGCCCAGCCGTCCTCCAGCGCGCCCGAGAAATCCGGGGTGGATGCGAGGACGATCTTGGTTTCGGCGAGTTCGTCGCGCCGGGCGAGGATATTCCGCAGATCGCCGACGAAATCCTCGCCTCGGGTTTCGACCAGCGCCGTGGTCGCGATGCCGACGAATTGGGGCTTCATGCGCGTGGTCAGGTTGATCAGCGCCTCTTCGAGGTTGTCGGCGCCGCCCAGCACCGTCGCCACCTCGTCGATCGCCGTCGTCTGCAACGGCATGTCTTCCTTGAAGTGGCGAACCGCCAGGGTCAGGGCGAAGGAGGTACAGCCCTGGCTGCCGTGGAACAGGGGCACCGCGCCGTCGATGCCCAGGTAGGCGAGCGCCGCGCCCATGGGCGCGGAGGACTTCACCGGATTGACCGACAGGTTCTTCTTCGGGGTGCGGATGGCAGCCATGTCGCACTCCCTCACGCGCGCGCTTCGATTTGGGCGAAGGGGAAGCCGGCATTGGGCAGGTCCCAGGGCGCCGGGCGCCGGATGTCCTGCCAGATCGGGTTGCGCAGCGACTTGGCCAGTTCCCGCACCAGTGTGACCATGCCGTCGTAGCCGCCGAAGGCATGGTGCCGTTCCTGGTTGATGTCCAGCCAGGGTACCTTGGCCTTGAGGGCGACGAACTGGCTCTTGCCGCCGGAGAGCAGGATGTCGGCATCGCCCCGCTTGAGCTGCGCGTACATCTCCCGAGGCGGCACGCTTTCGACCATATGGGGGTCTTCCATGATGGCCTTGATGCGGTCCTTGTCTTCCTCCGTCGATTTGCGGACCGAGGTGTAGACGATCTCCATGCCGATTTCCTGCAGCGCGGCGACGATCGACCAGGACTTGACGCCGCCGGTATAGAGCATCACGCGCTTGGCCTTCAGCGCCTCGCGGTAAGGCGCGATCCGGCTCCAGGCATGGGCTTCCTCGCGGGCGATCAGGGCTTCGGTCCGCGCGATCAGGTCTTCGGGGGCACCCCGCTCCACGAGGAGGCGCGCCGTGGTGCGCAGCGTCGCGCTCATGTCGGAGAGGCCGTAGAAGGAACACTCGAAATAGGGAATGCCCCAGCGTTCCTCCATCTTGCGCGCGACATTGATCAGCGCGGTGGAGCAGACCATCAGGTTGACCCGGGCGCGATGGGCGGTGGCGATCTCCTCGTAGCGCCCGTCGCCCGACAGGCAGGAGAGGATGCGGATGCCCAACGCCTCGAACAGCGGCTTGATCTGCCACAGTTCGCCCGAAAGATTGTATTCGCCGATGATGTTGATGTCGCAGGGCGTGGTGAATTCGGGTTCGCGCGTGCCGATGACATGGTCGAGCAGCGCCTCTCCCGCCAGCTTGTTGCCGAGGTTCTTGGACCCGGCGAACCCGGGGGCATTCACCGGCACGCAAGGGATGCCCAGCTTTTCCGTGGCGTGGCGGCATACCGCCTCGACGTCGTCGCCGATCGTGGCGGTCACGCAGGTCTGATAGACGAAGACGGCGGGCGGGGCATAGGCCGCGACCGCGTCCTTGATCGCGCGGTAGAGCCGCTTCTCGCCATTGCCCATGACGATGTCGAGTTCCGAAAGATCGGTGGTGAACGAGACGCGATAGGTCTTCGCGCCGGAACTCGCCGCATTGCGGTTGTCCCAGGAATTGCCTTCGCAAGCGAGGGGGCCGTGGATGAGGTGGACGACGTCGGTGATGGGCTGCAGGGCGATCTTGGCGCCGTCGAAGGCGCAGCCGCCGGCGGCCGCGCCAGGGGTGAGCGGTTTGGAGCAGCCCTTCTTTTTCGCCTTCTCGTCCTTGGCCTGATTCTTGTCGCAGCCGGGTTCGTTGAAGACGTCGGCGATCTTCGTTTTCAATGCCTCGCTCATGCCGTCGCTCCCCTGGTCTTCATCGGAAGGAAGAGTGCGCCGCCCCGGGCAAGGCCGGGGCGGCGCCGGTCGCCGCTCAGCGCGTCAGGTCGTAGGAGTAGTCGGTAACCCCCGCCTCGATGGTCTCGCCGTCGAGCTTGTCGAAGATCTTGTCGAGCAGGGTGACCAGGAGGCGCAGGCCGCCCTGATAGCCCCAGAGCGGGAAGCGGTGGTGGTGATGCCGGTCGAAGATCGGGAAGGTGAGGCGGATCAGCGGCGTATCCAGGTCGCGCTCCAGATATTTGCCGTAGGAATTGCCGATCAGCAGATCGACCGGTTCCGTCGCCATCAGGGAACGCAGGTGCCACAGATCCTTGCCGCCCCAGGCCTTGCAGCTGGCGCCGTAGGGGCTGCTCTCGAACAGGGCCTGCATCTGGGCTTCCCAGGCCTTGTTGCCGTTGGTGGCGAGGCAGTGCTTCGGCTCGCCGCCCGTCTCGAGGATGAAGCGGGCCATGGCATAGACGAAGTCGGGATCGCCATAGATCGCATAGGTCTTGCCGTGTAGCCAGGCCTGGCTGTCGGCCATGGCGTCGATCAGCCGCCCGCGCTCCTTGGTCAGGGCATCCGGGATTTCCTTGCCGGTGACTTCCGCCACCTTCATCAGGAAGTCGTCGGTGCCGCCGATGCCCATGGGGTAGTGGAACGAGGCGGTCTCCTGGCCGAAGCCCGCGGCATAGTCCAGCGTCTTGGTGGTGCAGTATTCCTGCATCGACAGGGTGGCCTTGGCGTTCAGTGCCGCCTTTGCCGCCTCGATCGTGGTGCCGCCGTCGTACATGCGGTATTCGCCGTCGGACGGCGTGTCGAACTGGTCGGCGACGTCGGACAGGATCGTGTACTCGACCTCCATCAGGTCCAGCATGCGCTTCAGTTCGCGGTTGTTGCCGACGGCGAAACCGTCGAAGCCGGGGATGATGTTGATCGCCGTGCCGGCGGTCCGCTCCTGGCCCTTCCAGAAGTGTTCCACGATACCTTTCAGCATGTTGTCATAGCCCGTGACATGGCTGCCGACGAAGGCCGGGGTATGGGCGAAGGGCACGTCGTAGTCCTGCGGCACCGAACCCTTGGCCTTGGCGTTCAGGATGAAGGACTGCAGGTCGTCGCCGATCACTTCCGCCATGCAGGTGGTCGAGACCGCGATCATCTTGGGCGCATAGAGCGCATAGGTATTGGCCAGGCCGTCGATCATGTTGTTGAGGCCGCCGAACACCGCCGCGTCTTCCGTCATCGACGAGGAGACGGCCGAGCACGGCTCCTTGAAGTGACGCGACAGGTGCGAGCGGTAGTAGGCGACGCAGCCCTGCGAGCCATGGACGAAGCTCATGGTCTTCTCGAAGCCGGCGGCGACGAAGACGGCGCCCAGCGGCTGGCAGGCCTTAGCCGGATTTACCGTCAAGGCTTCGCGGGCGAAGTTCTTCTCGCGGTATTCCCACGATTTCGTCCAGTCCGAGGTCTTCTGCACGACGTCGTCCGCCGGCATGCCCTCGAACAGGGCCTTCTTCTTCGCGAGCATTTCACGATATTCGGGCTCACGGAACAGCGGTGCGTGGTCGAGCACCTTTTCAGCGGACTGGGGCATCTTCAGCATCCTTGTCTAGTCGGGGGGGCGGGGCGGCGTTGTGGCGCGCGCGCCCCGCGTCTTCCTGTTCAGGCAGCCTTGGTCCAAGGCGCCTTGAACAGGCCCCAGACCGGGTTGTTGATGGCAAGGTCCATGTCGCGGGCGAAGATGGCGAAGCCGTCGTAGCCGTGATAGGGACCCGAGTAATCCCACGAGTGCATCTGGCGGAACGGGATGCCCATCTTCTGCACCGGATACTTTTCCTTGATGCCGGAGCCGACGAGATCGGGCCGGATGTTCTCGATGAATTTCTCGAGCTCGTAGCCGGTCACGTCGTCATAGATCAGGGTACCGTCCTTGACATAGTGGCCGGTGCGTTTGTAGTCGTCGCCGTGGCCGAACTCGTAGCCCGTGCCGGCGATCTCCATGCCCAGGTCCTCATAGGCCGTGATGACATGGCGGGGGCGCAGGCCGCCGACATAGAGCATGACCGACTTGCCTTCGAGGCGCGGGCGGTGCTTGGCGATCACCGCATCGACCAGGGGTCGGTACTTGGCGATGACCTTCTCGGCGTTTTCCTTGATCGTGTCGTCGAACTGGGCGGCGATGGTGCGCAGCGACTGGGCGATCTGCGAGGGACCGAAGAAGTTATATTCGACCCACGGAATGTTGTACTTCTCTTCCATGTGCCGGCAGATGTAGTTCATCGACCGGTAGCAGTGGATGAGGTTCAGCTTTGCCTTGGGCGCGCGCTCCATCTCGGCGAGCGTGGCATCGCCCGACCAGTTGCCGACCACGCGCAGGCCCATTTCCTCGAGCAGGATGCGGGAAGCCCAGGCGTCGCCGCCGATGTTGTAGTCGCCGATGACGTTGACGTCATAGGGGCTGGTCTCGAACTCGATTTCCTTCTTGTCGAAGACCCAGTCGCGGATCGCGTCGTTGGCGATGTGGTGGCCGAGGGACTGGGAGACGCCGCGGAAGCCTTCGCAGCGCACCGGCACGATGGTCTTGCCGGTTTCCTTGATCTTCTTGCGCGAGACCGCCTCGATGTCGTCGCCGATCAGGCCGATCGGGCATTCCGACTGGATCGAGATGCCCTTGGCCAGCGGGAACAGGCCGTCGATCTCGTCGATGATCTTCTCGAGCTTCTTGTCGCCGCCGAAGACGATGTCCTTTTCCTGGAAATCGCTGGTGAACTGCATGGTGACGAAGGTATCCACCCCCGTCTTGCCGATGTAGTAATTGCGGCGCTGGGACCAGGAGTACTGGCCGCAGCCGACGGGTCCGTGGCTGATGTGCACCATGTCCTTGACCGGGCCCCAGACCACGCCCTTGGAACCTGCATAGGCGCAGCCGCGGATGGTCATCACGCCGGGGACCGACTTGATGTTCGACTTGACGTCGCATTCGGTCAGCGGCTCGGCGGCTTCCTCGCCCTCGACGGTCTTGGCGACCGAGAGGTGCTTGGCGCGGCGCTTGCGCGACTTGTCGGGGTAGGCCTCCAGCACCTCCTCGATGAGGCGGGCATGGAATTCCGAATCGTTTTCATAGTCGAGGCTCATGATGCCCTCCTTGGTGCCGGGTCGCGCACCCCGGCCGTGCAGGCACGGCCGGGGATGCAGATGGTTACTGGGCGGCGGCCGCGGCCTTGGCCGCTTCCCTGGCCGCGAGTTCGGCGAGCGCCTGCTCCTCGGTCTTCATGATGCCGAAGTCGAGGAGCATGTCTTCCAGCTCTTCCATGGTGATCGGGGTGGGGACGGTGCCCTGGCCCGAGTTGACATGGATCTTCTGGGCGAGCTGGCGGTATTCGGCGGCCTGCTGGCTGTCCGGGGCGTACTGGATCACCGTCTGGCGACGGAGTTCCGCGTGCTGCACGATATTGTCGCGCGGCACGAAGTGGATCAGCTTGGAGTTCAGGCGCTTGGCCAGGGCTTCGGCCAGGTCGAGCTCGCGGTCGGTCTGGCGCTCGTTGCAGATCAGCCCGCCGAGGCGCACGCCGCCCGAGTGGGCGTATTTCAGAATGCCCTTGGCGATGTTGTTGGCGGCATAGAGCGCCATCATCTCGCCCGACATGACGATGTAGATTTCCTGGGCCTTGTTCTCGCGGATCGGCATGGCGAAGCCGCCGCAGACGACGTCGCCGAGCACGTCGTAGGAGACGTAATCGACATCGTCATAGGCGCCGTTTTCCTCGAGGAAGTTGATCGAGGTGATGACGCCGCGGCCGGCGCAGCCGACGCCCGGCTCCGGGCCGCCGGATTCGACGCATTTGATGCCCTTGTAGCCCATCTTGAGCACGTCCTCGAGCTCGAGATCCTCGACCGAGCCGGCTTCGGCGGCGAGCGATAGCACGGTGTCCTGCGCCTTGGCGTTCAGGATGAGGCGGGTCGAGTCCGCCTTGGGGTCGCAGCCGACGATGAGGATCTTCTGCCCCATCTCGACCAGCGCGGCGAGGGTGTTCTGGGAAGTGGTGGACTTGCCGATGCCCCCCTTCCCGTAGAACGCGATCTGACGAAGTGCGCTCATGTTCGTATCCTGTCTCGTTCGGAAATGATCACGCGGGCATCTCGCCTCGCATGTCCTTCTTCGCAAAGGCCGTGCCAAACGCCGCGCGGGCAGGAAATTCAAGTGATAACAATAAGTTAATTGAATATGGCGGTTCTTTGTCGGGCCCGACACCGCTGTTGCAACCCCGACAAAATCCGACAGGCCTGTTGGTTGGCCGGGGAAGCGCGGTGTAATCTATTTGATTTCTGCGAGCCTATCCCCTCACCCCATCCCTCTCCCCAGGGGGCGAGGGAGCAGACCGAGGCGAGGCAGGCCCCCTCGCCCCCTGGGGGGAGAGGGATGGGGTGAGGGACAGCGCTGTCCCCGAAACAGAAAATCCCGGCGTTGCCACCGGGATATCCGCTGCGCCGGAAGATGAGGTCAGGCGACGAGTTCGGTCACGAAATCGGCCAGGCCGCCTGCCACGGGAATGATGCCCTGGCCGCGCAGGAAGCGGATCTCGTTTCGGGTCGGAACATCGTCGCCCATGACGGCGAAATGCGGCCCGCGGCTGCGCTTCATGATCTGGCGGGCGTAGGTGCGCAGCAACTGGTCGTGGAAGCGGCAGCCGAGGAAGAGGAAGCCCCGGCCCTGGCGCCGCAGGCGCACCGCGCCCGGGATCGGCCCTTGAATGTCGATCTCGGTCAGCACTTCGACATAGTCGCTGTCGGCCAGCAGGAAATTGCCGGCCGGCGCAACCGCGCCATGGGGTTTGTAGAGCACGGTGGCCCAGCCGCCCGCGTCGGTGATCGGGGCCTCTGCCCCCTTGCGGTCATAGGCGCGGAACCAGCGGTCCTCGCCGATGGCGGCGCGCGTGATACCCTGGATCTCGCCCCAGTCGAACACCTCGGCCAATGCCGTGCGCATGGCGCCGTCGTACCAGGCGTCGACGATCAGGGGAGGTGCAGGCCGGCGAGGAAACGGTGCAGCGGTCCCGGTTCGACCGGGCTGGCGAAGATCTCGCGCAACAGCGCGTCGAGGGTCGAGCGGTGGCGGCTGCTCTCGATGTATTGAGCGGCGGCCCAGGGGTTGCCGCGGGCGCGCCGGGGCAGGGCCACCCGCTTGCCCAGGGCGGCGGCAAGGGCATCGTAGTCGGTCGGGACGGCGGGGGCGGAGAGCGCCGCCACGCCCATGCCGAGGAAGGGCACCAGCCGTTCCTCGGCCAGGCCGCGGCGGATGGTAGGCAGCACGGTGGCCGGATCGGCCAACTGCAGGGTGGGAGTAATGGCATTCATCGCTCACACCTCCCCGCCGCGCTTTTTCGCATTGACGGTGACCGGCAGGCGCGTGTCGGCAGCCATCTCGGGCAGGTCCAGCACCCAGCCGTTGGACAGCCGCACCCAGCCGCCCCACAGGGCCTCGCGCTCGGTCGCCGTCACCGCTTCCTCGAGGTCCTTCTTGGGGACATAGACGGACAGGCCCGTGGCGGCCCTGCGGATCATCACTTTCATCGGCCGTGGCCTTCCTTTGGCAGATCGTCGAGGGAGATCAGCTCGCGCCGGCGCATGCCGACGACGATGCCCCGGTCGATGAACTCGACCGCATAGATGTAGTAGCGCTGCAGGAACATGCCGATGTCGCGGATGTAACCTTCATCGCCCTTGCGTACCAGAATGTCGCCGACGTCGCGGCCGGCGAAGGTGCCGTCGTTCTTGACGTATTTCGTCGCCCGGACCTTGGTCCCGGGCCGGAAGGCGGGCGGCCCGCGGGTCTCGATCTCTTCTTCACGGCCCAGGCCCATGGTCTATTCCTCCCTGGCGGCGAGTCGCCGGGTGACGGTTTCGCGAATGAGGGGATCTTCGTCGTTGGCGAAGCTGTCCAGGTCTTTTGCCGGAATGCGTTCCGCGGCGGTGAAGCGGACCCGGAGATCCGCATCCCGTGCGAACAGGACCAGGCGCTTGGGCTCCATCCGCTCCGCCACTTCCTGGCGGACCAGGGGATCGGAATCGAAGGCCATCTCGACGAGGCGCGGCTCGGCCAGCCGGCGGGCGACCCAGCGGCGCACTTCCGGCTCCTCGTCCGCCATGGCGGCGGGCAGCAACTCGGGCGGCAGGCGGCGTACGGCGACGAGGCGGACGTAGTAGTCCTCGTCGGCCAGCATGTCGAGCAGGGCCTTGCCGGCCAGCCGGCTGGCGACGGCGATGCGCACGCGCCGGTCGGGATCGCTGGCGAGGGGTGCGACACGGACGGCCGGCAGGCGCAGTGCCGCCATGGCCCGCACCTCAGGCTCGGGATCGGCGAGCAGCGGCGGCAGGCTGAACAGATCGGCATATTTCGCCGCAATCGCCCGCACCTCGAAATAGGGATGGTCGAGGTATTGGCCGGCCAGTTCCGGGTGATCGATGAAGAAGCGCTCCACCCTTCGCGCGCGGCGGTCGCGCACGCAGGCCTGGCCCTTGCGGCAGCGGCCGTCGCGGTGCATGGCCTCGTGCGGGCACGACCGGCACGACACCGGCCGGCCCAGCCAGTCGAGGGCTTCCCCCGTCAGGTCCACCGGCCCCACCCGGACAGGCGGTCAGGCCGGCACGCAGGTCTTGGGCACCGGGCAGACGGCGGCGCATTGCGGGCTGTCGAACTGGCCGTCGCATTCGGTGCATTTGCTGGCGCTGATCACAAAGATGTCGCCCTTCATCGAGATGGCCGCGTTGGGGCATTCGAATTCGCAGGCGGAACAGCCGGTGCATTGGGAAGCGATGATCTTGTAGGCCATGGCGGGGTCCTTCCGGTTGGGGATTGGGGTCAGGCGGTGAGAAGCTGTTCGTGCGTGCCGTAATGGCCCGCGTACCAGGCGGCGATGCCGGCCTCGATCCAGTCGTAGGCATGGGCGTCGAGCGCCTCGATGCCCGCGGCGGAGAGGGCATCCTTGGGGCAGTCGCCGATCTTGGCGCAGAGCACGACATCGACGCCGGCAAGGGCCGCGATCACGCCGTCCAGTGTCGCGTCCTCGCCCCAGCCGCCCTCGCAATATTGCTCGACCTTGCGGTGGCCGATGAAGGCGACGCCCTTCGCCGACGCCTCGTAGATCTGGAATTCGGTGGCGTGGCCGAAATGCTGGTTGATGCGGCCGCCGCCCTTGGTCGCGACGGCGACGAGCACGCAAGCGCCGGCCTCCAGGGCGGCGATCTCCGCGCTGGCCGCCTTGCGCACGGCGACATGCTCGCCCCGTTCGACGGCAACGATCTCACGGTAGGTCTCCCGCTGGCTGGGATCGTAGGCGACCGCCTCCGGCAATTGGTCCAGGGTGA